>JBBQNM010000073.1:0-10683 GCA_038329895.1 Solirubrobacterales bacterium
CGGGCGAGGGAGGACCGACTCTCACTGCTTAGCTACTAACTAAGCGGCGAGGGCGAACTCATGGTCCGCACGTATTGGTTTTTCCCGGGGTTTTACGAGGCCTCCGGGAACCTCGACCTGCAACCGTTCGCACGGATCGACCGCGTCGAAGCCTGTCGTCCCCGTGCTATGTCCGGACCAATTCTAGGACCCGCGCGCAAATTCCCCCCGTCAGGCACAGATCTGTGCGCGGCCGGGTCTAAGCCTCAGACGGTGACGCGCCGCTTGAAGTCGTCGAGGACTTCCTGCGAGAAGCCGGGCACCTCGTCGAGGTCGTCCACCGAGGCGTAGCCGCCACGCCGCTCTCGGTGGGCAAGCACACGGGTGGCCTGGGTCACGGAGAGCTTGACGGCTCGCAGCTGCTCGAAGCTCGCGGTGTTGAGGTCGACCAGATCCTTCGGCTCGGGCGCCGGTTGCGATGGCGGGGCTTGCGGCTGCGGCAGCTCCGGCTGCCCGGGCTCGGGCTCCCCGTGCTCGGGCTCCCCGTGCTCGGGCCCGCTTTGCTCCGCAGGCGCCACCTCCCGAGGCACCCATTCGGGCGGGGTGGGCTCCTCGAGCTCTGGCTCCGCGGGCGGCGCGATCTCTGCCTCCAGCCCTGGGCTCGGCTCGGTCACAGACGGCTCCAGCGCCCCGCTCGGCAGCGGCGCCTCGATCTGCTCCACCGCCTCGGCGATCGCCAGCTCCGCCGCCGCGGCGCGCTGATCGGCCTCCTGGGCGCGCTGCTCCGCCTCGCTGACGCTGTCCATCGCCTCACGAAGACGCCGCTCGCGTTCGGCCTCCTCGGTCTTCAGCTGGGCCATCCGCTCGGCGGCGGCGGCGCGGCGCTCCGCCGCCGCGGCGCGCGCCTCGACCTGCTCCAGCCGCTGCTGCGCCTCGCTGATCACCTGGTCGTGGCTCTGCCGCTCGACCCTCAGTTGGTCCTCGATCGCCTTGGCCTTCTCCTCGGCCTCCCGCCGCGCCTGTTCGGCCTCCCCCTTGACCTTCTGTTCAGCCTGCTGCCGCGCCCGAGTGGCCTCCTGCACCTGCCCGGCGGCCGCCGCACGGGCCTTCTCTTCGACCTGCAGCCGCGACTGCTCAGCCACGGCTCGAACCCGCCGCTCGGCCTCGTCGCGTGCATGGGCGGCGCGTTCCTCGGCCTCGCGCTGGAGCTGCTCGGCCTCCTTCAAACGCTTCTCGGCCGCTCTTTTGATCCGCTCCTCCTCGCGACGTATCTCCTCAACCTTGGCGCGAACGCTTGCCTCGGCCTCGCGTGCAGCCTTCTCCGCGGCCTCCGCGGCCTCCACCTGGGCGGCGGTCGCAGCATCGTCAGGCGCTGGATCGGGCTGGGCCCGCGATCCCGCCCCCGTCTTCGCCGCCCCGCGGAGGGCTGGCGGAACGAAGTCGGCGCCACTCGGGCCGTCTCCCGGCTCGCTCGCCGCCGGCTCCGGCGGCTGTCCGGAGCTCGGCGCCGGTGGCGCAGTGCGGTCCGCCGCGGCCGTGGGCGCTGGAGCTGGCGTCTGCTTCGGGCGCCGTCGGAGCAGCCCACGCGGTTTTTCCGCGCGCTTCTGCTCCCGCCTGGCGGCCAGCTCCGCTTCTCTTGCGGCCTTCTCCGCCTCCCGCTCGGCGGCCCTCTGAGCCTCCTCCTCGGCCCGTTCGGCCTCCATCGCAACCTGTTTGGCCCGCTCGGCCGCCTGCTCTTCCTGCCGGCGACGGCGGCGCTCCTCTCGATCGCGGCGACGAAGCTCGCGGCGGCTTGGGCCCTTTTCCTTCTTGGCCTGCGCATCCCCCTTTGCGGGTGCGGCCAGAGGGCCGGGCGCCGCGGGCTGCTGCGCCACCGCACCAGCCGATTGCGGCTTCGCTTCCCGCTCCGACACCTTCTTTCGCGCCTTCTCCTCGTCAAGCCGGCGCTTCTTCTCCTCGCGCAGCTTCCGCTCCCGAGCCTGGGCGGCGCGACTTTCCTCGCGCTGGCGCTTGCGTTCCTCGTGCTGGCGCTGGCGAAGCTCGCGCCGGCTCGGACCCTTCTTCTCGGGCTGCTTGCTCGGCTTGCGCTGCTGCTTTGACGACGGGGCCGCGGCGGCGGCCGAACCCCTACCTGCGGCAGCAGGGGTCGGAACGGCCGCCAGGTGCCCTTTGCCCTTCTGCGTCGCCGACTTGGCTTCGGCGCCGCGCGCGCTGCGTCGCTGCATCAGCATCACGATCAGCAGCAGGACCATGATCGTGACCAGGACGGCGGGCACAAGGATCTGGACATGGTCATCGATGAAATCGCTGACGTTCCCGGGCGGCAGGACGAACCCGCTGGCCAGGGCAGGCGGGCCCGAGGCGAATCCCCTGATCCGCGAAAGAGAGGCAATCCGGCGACGCATCCCCCGGCATCCTTGCATGGTCGCGGCCTTGTTAATCGCACACCCCAGTGGCGGCCACCTGCGTTGATTCCCGGAGCCCGAATCAGGTGACCGGTTGGCTCAGGAAGAGATTACAGCCACGACTCAGCGCATCCGCCGCTTGTAGTCGCGCTCGACCTCGCGGCGCACGTCGCGCTCGGCGATCTCACGCCGCCGGTCGCGCCCCTCCTTGCCGCGCGCCAGCGCCAGCTCGACTTTTGCGTGCGATCCCTTGAAGTAGATCCGGGTCGGGATCAGGGTCAGCCCACGCTGCTGGGTCTTGCCGATCAGGCGCTCGATCTGATGCCGATGCAGCAGCAGCTTGCGCGGTCGCTCGGGATCGTGATTCTGATCGCTGGCGGGCGCGTAGGGGGCGATGTGCAGGTTGCGAAGCCAGACCTCGCCGCGCTCGACGACGGCGTAGGCGTCCCCGAGCTGCGCCTTGCCGTCGCGCAGCGACTTGACCTCGCTGCCCTGAAGCTGGATTCCCGCTTCCAGGTGCTCTTCAAGCTCGAACTTGTGGCGGGCGCGCCGGTTGGTCGCCACGTCGCCGGATTCCGCCGCGCGCTTGTGCTTTCCCTTCGCCATCAGATCAGTGGGTCCCCTGTGCTGGTCATCTACCCCTCCGCCGGCTCCAGGTCGACCCTGCCGCGCGGCGCTTCGACCCGCTCGACCCGAACCGAGATCGGGTCGCCGAGCCGCACCGCACGTCCCGTCTTCGTCCCCAGCAACGCGGTCTGGACCTCGTTGAGCTCGAAGCGCTCCCCGCGGAGCCGGCGCGCCGGCACAAATCCCTCGTAGACGTTGCTGAGCTGGCCCCCGAAGCGCACGAACGCCCCCGCCCCGATCACCCCCGAGACCTCGCCTTCGAACTCCTCCTCCCAGCCGGACTCGAACAGCTCCCGTTCGAGCAGGAACGCCGCGCAGATGTCGTCGGCATCACGCTCTATCACCGCCGCCTCGCGCTCGCGCTCCGAGCAATGCACCGCCGCCTCGCGAACGAGCTCCAGCGCCGGCGGCTGGTCGCGCGTGCCGATCGCCGCGAGGAGCGCCCGGTGCACGATCAGGTCCGGAAAGCGGCGGATCGGGGAGGTGAAGTGACAGTAGGCGGGGCTGGCGAGCCCGGCGTGGCCGAGGTTTCGCGCGCTGTAGTGGGCCTGCCGGAGAGAACGAAGCACGAGCGATGTATACGCCTCACGGCCGTGCCCACGCCGCGCCGCCTCGGGGGCCACCAGGCGGCTGGCCTGCGCGGCCAGCTCCGCCGCCTCGCTCGGCGAGAGGTGCTCCCCCAGCGGCGGCGTCGGCAGGTCCAGCGATGCGAGCTGCTCGACCAGGAACTTCACCCGCTGCGGATCGGGTTGCTCGTGAACGCGGTACAGCGTCGACGCCTTCTTGCGCTCCAGCATCGAGGCGACCTGCTCGTTGCAGAGGATCATCAGCTGCTCGATCAGGCGATGGGCCTCGGTTTGCGCAACGTCCCGCGCGCCACTCACGTTTCCGTCCGCGTCGAAGGAGAACTCCGGCTCGGCCGACTGCACCTCCAGGGCGCCGGGCCGGTGCCTGGCGGCGAGCGAGGCTGCCACGGCGCGGGTGATCTCCAAAGGCTCCCCTGCCGGCGCGGGCGGCTCGGCTCGCGAAGCGAAGATCTCGTCGAGCTGGTCGTAGTCCAGGCGCGCGTCCGAGCGCATGCGGCTGCGGTAGAAGCTCGACGAGCGCACCTCCCCACCCGCCCCGAGCTCGATCTCGGCGGTCACCGCGAGGCGGTCGACGCCCGGCGCCAGTGAGCAGGCGTCGGCGCTGAGCGCGGTGGGAAGCATCGGCTCCACAGTCCCGGGGACGTAGGTGCTGTTTGCACGGCGATAGGCCTCCCGATCCAGTTCGTCACCCGGCGTGACGTGCGCGGCGACGTCGGCGATGTGGATCCAGATCCTGACCCCGTCCCCCTCGCGGCGCGCGGAAACCGCGTCATCGAAATCCCGTGCGGTGGCCGGATCGACGGTGAAGGTGGCCATTTCAGTCAGATCGCGGCGCGCGCCGGGCTCGGCGAGCGCGCGCTCAGCGGCCTGCGCCGCCGCCCGCTCGACGGCATCGCCGAAGCCGCGAGTGCCGGTGCGGTCCCAGAGCAGGGCCTCGACGACGTCGCGCGCTCGTCCGGGGGAGCCAAGCTCGCGTAGCGCCCTGGCTCGACCCGGCCCGAACTCGACCAGCGCCATCTCTCCGGCCCCGACGCGGGTGCGGCGGTCCAGTGCGACCTGGGGACCGCGCTCGAATAGTGGCTCGGCGACGAGAAAGCGGCCCCGCCGCTCGATCGTCGCCACGCGGCGGTCGAGCGGCCCCCCGCGCCGCCCTCTGTTTGCGCTGCTCACCGCTTCGGGCTCTTGCCGCCCGGATCCTGCGCGCCGCCCTGCTGCTTGGCGACCTCGCCCTCGAGCACCGCGAGGGCACGCTGCAACCCCTCGTCGGCCTTCGTCTGCGGATTGTCCTTGGCGTAGACGTCGGGCTGGATGCCCTTCGGCGCCAGCGAGATCCCGTCGGCGGTAAAGAACTCTCCCACCGTCAGGTCGAGCTCGCCGCCGTTGGAGAGGTCGAGCAAGTCCTGGAACAGCCCCTTGCCGAACGAGCGGGTCCCCACGACCTCGGCGAGCCCGTTGTCGGCGAGCGCCGAGGCGAGGATCTCCGCCGCCGATGCCGTGCCGCGGTCGATCAAGACGACCATCGGGCGGCGCGGCAGCGGGTCGCCCGCGGCCCGGTAGACGCGCCTTCCCTCGGTGCGGGAGTCGGTGGTCACCACCTTGTCGTCCTTGGGCAGAAAGACGCTCGCGGTGAGGACTGCCTCGGTCAGCAGCCCGCCTGGGTTGCCGCGAAGGTCGAGGACGATCCCCTCCGCGCCCCGGCGCTCGAGGCGCTGGGTCGCGTCGCGGAGCGGCCCGTGGGCTCCGTCACTGAAGGCGGACAGGTGCACGTAGCCGAGCCGGTCGCCGCTGACGCGGCGAATCGACGACTCGACGACCGGGGTCGAGATCTCCTGGCGCTGGAGCTTCAGCTGGCTGGTGTTGCCGCTCGACGCCTGTACGACGCCGAGCGTTACGTCGGTGCCTTCCGGCCCTTTGATCTTCGCCGTCGACAGGTCCGAGGACTCGCCCGAGATCGACTTGCCGTTCACCGAGACGATCAGGTCGCCCGGCTTGATCCCGGCCTTCTCCGCCGGCGATCCCTTGAACGCCTCGACTACCTTCAGACCGCGCTTCACCTCCCTGACGCTGAGGCCAACCCCCGTGAATCGCCCCGACGTCTCCTCATCGAGGATCTGCGCCTGCTTGGGGTCGAAGTAGTGTGAAAAGCGATCCTCCTTGTGGCGCTTTCGCAACGCGTCCACCATGCCGGTGATCGAGCCGTTGTTGAGCTGGTCGCGCGAGACACCCCGGTCGTAGTGGTCCTCGATCGTCTCCGCGGCTTCGCCGCTCAGCGTCGTCGACTCGTCGACGAAGACGTCGCGCACCGACCCGGGCAGGTCGGTCGGATGCCCGCCCAACCAAAGGCCGGCGCAGAGGCAGGCGATCAGGACCGCGGCGACGACAGCCGCGGAACCGGCCCTCACCCCGCGCTCACACGCGCAGGAAGCGCCGCAGCGTGATCCCGCTGCCGATCGCCGAGACGACGATCGCGGAGCAGAACAGGATCCCGACCAACAATGGGAACGACATCGTGTTCAGGGCCGAGAACAAGGGACTGTCGGAGAGCGGGTCGACGATCGTCACCTTGCCCAGCCACAGGATCAGTATGGCGGCCACCCCGCCGACAAAACCGACGACCATCCCCTCGATCATGAACGGCCAGCGGATGAACCATCGGGTCGCGCCGACGAGGCGCATCACCTCGACCTCCCGCCGGCGCGAGTAGATCGAGAGCCGGATCGTGTTGCCGACCAGCATCAGCGAGGCGGCCACCAGCAGCGCCGTGAGGATCGTCAGCACGATCTTCAGGGAGCTGGTCACCTGCTCGATCTTCTGCGCCTCCTCGCGCGAGTCCTTGACGGTCTCGATGATCGGGCTGATCGGGCGCGGGGTGCCGCTCGCATCGGGCGGCGTCAGCTCGTTGCGGATCGCCTCCAGCTGCGCGGCGTCGTCCGGCTTCACGTTGAAGGAAGCGGGCAGCGGGTTGCTGTCCAGCTCCTTGAGCACGTTGGGGTCCTTGAGCCGACCCGAGAGGATCTTCAGTGCGTCCGCCTTGGAGACGAAGACGACTGACTTCACGTGGGGAAGGCCCTCGATCTTCGTCTGCAGCGCGTTGATCTCGCCCTGCGTCGCGTCGTCGTAGAGGAAGGCCTTCAGCTCGAGTTGGTTTCGAACCTCGGCGCTCTTGCTTTGCGCGACCTGAAAGATCGGGATCAGGACGCCCAGCAGGACCACGGTGACGACCGTGGTCACGATCGCCGCCACGCTCGGCGCGGCGTTGCGGCGCAGGGCCCGGGCGGCCTCCCGGATGAAGAACCAGATACGTCCCATCAGATCAGCTCGTCAACTTCGCCGTTCGTGGCGCCCTCGGGCCCGACGCCCATCTCGGCGCGCATCCGCATGCCGAACTCGTTCGTCGACTCCTCGTAGCCGCCGCCCGCCTCGTCGCGAACGATGCGCCCCTCGTAGAGCTCGACCACGCGGCGGCGCATCTTGTCGACCATCTCGCGGTCGTGGGTGACGACGAGCACGGTGGTGCCCGTGCGATTGATCCGATAGAGCAGCTGCATGATCCCGATCGAGGTGACCGGGTCGATGTTCCCGCTCGGTTCGTCGGCAAGCAGCAGCGGCGGGTGGTTCACGAAGGCGCGCGCAACCGAGACACGCTGCTGCTCACCGCCGGAGAGCTGGTCGGGATATCTGTGGACCTTGGTCGACAGCCCGACCAGGCGCAGCGTCTCGGGCACCTTCTCGCGGATCTCGGCTCGGCTGGCGCCGATCACCTGGAGCGCGTAGGCGACGTTGTCGTAGACCGTGCGGTTGGGCAGCAGCTTGAAGTCCTGGAACACGGTGCCGATGTTGCGGCGCAGCAGCGGGATCTTCTTCTCCGACAGCGTGCCGATACTGCGCCCCGCGATGCGCACCTCGCCCTCGGTCGGGTCGAGCTCGCGAATCAGCAGCTTTATCAGGGTCGACTTGCCGCAACCGGTCGGGCCAACCAGGAACAGAAAATCCCCCCGCCCGACCGCCAGCGAGACCCGCTCCAGCGCGAGATGGCCACCCGGGTAGACCTTGGTGACGTCGTCGAGCTCGATGATCGGCGCCGGGCCACGGCGCACCGGGGCCGGCTCGCCGGCCCCGCTCCGATTCCTACGCAATCTCGCCATGCAGGACCGAACAGGCTAGAGAGGCGCATGTTGCGGTTTCGCAGGAACCCGTGCAGGGCGCTCTAGGTTTTCGCGCCCTAGCTCAGCGTGACGCCCCACCATGTATCGGCGGGTGGGACACGATCGGTTTCTTAATCATTGCCTCACGCGCCCGATCGGCGATCCCCGAGGCGGTGAGGCCGAAGTGCTCCATGCAGGCCTCGGCGGTGCCTGAGACGCCGAACTCGTCGCCCATGCCGAGGGCGAAGATCGGCACCGGGTGCTCCTCGGCGGCCACCTCGCGCACCGCATCAGCCAGGCCACCGACAACGCGGTGCTCCTCGGCCGTGACCCCAACCCCGGTCTTGGCCAGCGACGTGATCACCGCCTCGGAGTCGATCGGCTTGATGATCGAGACGTTGACCACCTCGGCCTCGATCCCGTCCTCGCGGGCGAGCACGTCGGCTGCCTCCAGGCCGCGCCAGACCATGTGGCCGCAGACGAAGATCGAGATGTCCTTGCCCTCGCGCAGGACGTCGACTCCGTTACCGAGGGTCTCCGGGATCTCGTCGTAGACCATCGGGGTCGCCGGCCGGCCGAAGCGCATGTACATCGGCTCCTCGAAGCGCTCATAGGACTCGACCACCGCCGTGTAGGCCTGGTTGTAGTCGGCCGGAACGACCACCTGCATGCGCGGCATCGCCCGCATCAGCGCGATGTCCTCGATCATCTGATGCGAGGCGCCGTCCTCACCGAGCGAGACGCCGCCGTGACTGGCGCCGATCCGGACCTTGAGTCGGTTGTGGGCGATCCCAAGCCGCACTTGGTCATAGGACCTAGCGGTGGCGAAGATCGCGAAGGTGGAGGCGTACGGCACCTTGCCGGTGACGGCGAGCCCGCAGCTCATCGACATCATGCCCGCCTCGGCTGCGCCGCAGTTGAAGAACCGGTCGGGGAACTTCTTGGCGAACTTGATCGACTGCGTGGAGACGGCGAGGTCGGCGTCGAGCGCGACGACGTCCTCGTGGCGCTCCCCCAGCTCGGCGAGCGCGTCGCCGTAGGCCTGACGGGTTGCGATCGGCTCGGTTTTGGCGTCAGGCATCGGTCTGTTCTCCTGTGCCGTCGCCGGCTCCCGCCCCGGTCCCAAGAGCCTCTGTCTGCTCGGTGAGCCGCGTCTCGAGCTCCTTCATCGCCTCCTCGGCCTGCTCCTGGGACGGCGGCTTGCCATGGAACCCAAAGCGGTCCTCCATGAACGAGACCCCGCGCCCCTTCTTCGTCTGGCAGACGATCGCCGCCGGCCGGCCGAGGCTGCGGCTGCGCTCCAGCGCCTCGACGATCGCCCCCATGTCGTGGCCGTCGATCTCGATCGAGTCCCAGCCGAAGGCCTCGAACTTGGCGCGCACGTCGCCGGTGTCCATGACCTCCTCGGTGGTGCCATCGGTCTGAAGGTGGTTGTAGTCGACGATCGCGGTCAGGTTGGGGACCTTGAAGTGGGCGGCGGCGGCCGCGCCCTCCCAAGTCTCGCCCTCCTGGATGTCGCCGTCGGAGAGCAGCCCGAAGACCTGCGCGGTCTCGTGCAGGCCGTCGAGGCGCAGGGCGAGGCAGATCCCCACGCACATCGAGAGCCCCTGCCCAAGCGATCCGGTCGAGACCTCAACCCCGGGGGTGCGGGTCATGTCGGGGTGTCCCTGAAGATGAGAGCCGATCTGCCGCAGGCCCATCAGGTCCTTGTGCGGGAAGTAGCCGTGCTCGGCCAGCGCCGCGTACTGGATCGGGGCCGCGTGGCCCTTGCAGAGCACGAAGCGGTCGCGTTCGGGCCAGGCAGGCTTGCGGGAGTCGTGGCGCAGCACCCGGTAGTAGAGCGCCGCGACGATGTCGGCCGCCGAAAGCGAGGAGTCGAGGTGCCCGGACTTGGCGACCGCGAGCATTCGAACGCAATTGATCCGCAGCAGCGTCGCGTAACGCTCCAGATCAGCGATCGAGGGCTGCTCGCCCGCAGCGGGTGGCTGCGGAGTCGGATCGGGTACCGGCTTGAGGTGCACTTTGCGGCTCCCGGGCTCGTCGGGTTCGGGGCCGGTCAGGCTAGCAATGGAGGACATAGAGCGATGGATGATTCACAGCGTGCTCGTGCCTGAGCCTACGAGCCTGGACGGACATTGGCGAGATCAGGCGATGCCGCAGTTTGCGGGGAAAGTTGCCGCCGGCGGGGGCCGACTTCGCGATCATTGGGCTATGAGAAGAATTGCTGTGATCGCCGCGCTGGTCGCGGCATTGGCGCTCGCCGCCTGCGGCTCCGACAACAGCTCCACTCCCGCCACCACTCAGGCACAAACGTCAACGGCCACCACGACGGTGACCGATACCGACGCCGCGACGACCGGGACACCGACGGCGCCGCAGAGCGCCACGATTCCCAGCAACGGCGCCCCGGACTCGGGAATCAGCACCAGGCCCGGCGGCCCGGGGAACGGCGACACCAGCGGCGGCGGCGGGTACTGAGCCTCACTTCAGCAGTGGCACGCTGAAGTCGTTGTAGTACCAGAGCGCGCTCGTGTACCAGAGCACGGCGACCAGGGTGACAAGGAGGCCGCCGGCCAGCGGCAGCGTCCAACCGGGGAGGCGCTTGGAGCGCACGATCGTCACCTTGGCCGCGAAGGCCCCGTAGACAAAGCAGCCGGCGATCGAATGCACGGCGATGCGCGCGTCAAAGGTCTGCACCCCGTAGGCGCGCATGCAGTGGTAGGCGATCGGCAGGGAGACCAGGATCGCCGTCACCCCGGCGAGGCGGTGCAGCGGCGGCAGCCAGCCCGGGCGCCACCCGGCGCGCGGCAGCTTGCCGTAGATCCAGGTCGCCGAGAGGAGTTGGAATCCGGCCAGGCCGAGCACCACGGTCGCCAGCGTCGACTTCAGCGGCAGGGTGTCGGTCGCCGTCTTGCCGAACAGCGCCGTGCCGGAGTAGTC
>JBBQNM010000074.1:0-10668 GCA_038329895.1 Solirubrobacterales bacterium
GGATGGAAAATCGCCGAACTCGCGGTAGGCTCGTGCACCGTCATGCGCCGTGCCCTGATCTCGATGCTGTTTTTCGCCGCGCTGGTGCTGTTGGCCGGCTGCGTGAGCATCTCCGACCCTCAAGAGGGCGCGACCGTCCCCAGCCCCGTCCACGTCAAGGCGGTGGTCTCGACGCCGACCAACAACCCCGATGGCAGGTCGACCGTCAAGCCCGGTGACAAGCAGGTAAAGGCCGAGGTGCGCATCGACGGCACCCTGAAGGAGACCTTCACAGCTCCCAGCGGTGGCGCAGACTCGATCAGCATCGACCGCAATTACCCGCTTGCCAACGGCGACCACCTGCTGACGATCACCGGCTTCGAGCGGGACGGCGACTCGACTCGCGACTCGGGGCACTTCACAGCCGTCAAGGGCGCGATCAAGCATGTGGTCTGGATCTTCTTCGAGAACCATGGCTACAACCAGGTTCGCAACGTGGGCGAGTTCAAGCGCCTGGCCGACACCTACGGCGAGGCGACCAACTTCTTCGCCCACACGCACCCGTCGCAGCCGAACTACATCTACGCCACCGCAGGCCAGCAGTGTGGGATCACGTCGAACGCCCTGAGCACCTGTTCGGCCGAGAACATCTTCCACCAGGTCGGGAACTCGGGATGGCGCTCCTATCAGGAGTCGATGTCGAAACATTGCGACCGCACTACAGCGGGCCCCAGCCCGGTGAAGCACGATCCGGCGCGGACTTTCACGAACATCAACTGCACCGCGCACGACATGCCGCTGCGGGCTCACCCGAGCTTCGATCGCAAGTTCACGTTCGTGACGCCGAACCTGTGTAACTCGGCGCACGACTGCCCGGTCCAGACGGCCTCGAGCTTCCTGGCCTCGTTCACGCCCGAGGTGCTCAACTCGCCTCAGTACAGGGCGGGGGAGCTGCTCTACGTCGTCACCTTTGACGAGGACGAGTTCATCGAGGGCAACCACGTCTACACGGTGCTCGTGCACGAGAAGGCCAGAGGCAAGAAGGTCGGCACGCGCTACACCTTCTGCAATCTGCTCGCCACCACGGAGGACCTGCTCGGCGTCGGCCGCGCTGGCTGCGCGGTTGGCGCCGCGTCGATGAAGGGGCCATTCGGCCTCTAGGAACGAACGACTGCCGCAGTTAAGCCGGCGAGCGGACTCGAACCGCTGACCCCTTCATTACGAGAAGAGCGCTGGCTGTTTCAGCCTACTTCGCTCTGCTCCGATTTGCGCCTAGTTTCACGATCTCTGCCGCCCCCCGGTTGATGTCTGTGGCAGTCCCCTGGGGTCTGCCGCTACCAAAACGCTTCCCAGATCTCGCTCGACAAGTGCAGCCGCAGGCGCAAGGGGGACGTGAGGTGAGCGGGCAGTTACTGTCCGAAGGCCCAAAGTCGGAACCGTCGCCACCGATTGCGAGGCTTCCCTCCTTTATAGGGTCCGCCATGGTCACCATCCTGCCAAGCCGAAAATCAGGAGCTTCGGGCTTCCATGTCTCTAGATCGACCACGAAGTAGTTCGGAAAATCGTGCGCTGGCAGCGATTGCCATAGACGCCCGTGTGGATGGAACTGCGGCAATTCGACCAGTGGACCTCTAACTGGCGCGGTCCGGTCCGCCCCGGCATCGCTTGCAATTCGTCGATTAAGTTTGGGAAATTCAGAGACAAATCCAAACTTAAGTATAAAGTTTGGAAAATTCGAGGAAGGAATGCTTATTAAGGGCACGAATTCCCAAGCTTAAATTGCTATCCTTGGAAAACCCGAGGTAAAAACCAAACTAATGCCGAAGTTTGAGCAAAGAGTCTGGCCTGGAGATCCCACGGGCCAATCAAGGAAGGACCGAGAGCCATTCCGGTACGAAGCCTATGTGCCGGATCGAATCGCTGAGGCGGACTTTCCGCTTACGGGGCCTACCTCAGTCGCAGTATCGGAGGCCGAGCGGTCAGTAAGCGACCTGAATCAAGATCCGCCGACTCTCCATGCCCTTGAAGCGGTCGCTCGTCAATTGCTGCGCGCAGAATCGGTGGCCTCATCACGAATAGAGGGCCTAGAGCTCTCCCATAAACGCTTGGCACGGGCGGCCTACGAATCCGATGACGGGCACGACGCCACTGCGCGGTCCGTCCTCGGGAACGTCAAGGCAATGGAGCGGGCCATCGCCATAGGTGCTGCGGACCGGCCCCTGACGGTTGACGACATCATTGAGCTGCACCGCGTTCTGATGGAGGCCACGACAGATGCCCACATCGCCGGAAGAGTGCGGGACAAGCAAAACTGGATTGGGGGCGGGACCTTCTCCCCACGCAATGCTGAATTCATTCCGCCACCTCCGGAGTACGTCGATGGTCTCCTGGAGGATCTCGCATTCTTTCTCAACCGAGCTGATCTGCCAACTATTCAGCAGGCTGCCATTGCCCATGCCCAGTTCGAGACGATCCATCCTTTCGCTGATGGGAACGGACGTGTAGGACGCTGCCTGATTCACGTCGTCCTCAGGCGACGCGACTTGGCTCCAAGATACGTTCCGCCTATCAGCCTGGTGTTGGCAGCACATGCCGATGACTACATCAAGGGACTGACCGCCTATCGCCGTGCAGCAATAGACGAGTGGTGTCTGTTCTTCGCCCAAGTTGCCTCCAGCGCATCACATCAGGCTGTCGAATTCGCCACGAGAATCTCTGAACTCCAAGAAGAATGGCGACAGAGGGTGAAGGCTCGGCGCGGCTCCGGAGCTGATCTCCTCATTCAGGAACTGCCTGGGCAGCCGTTAATTGACGTTGAGACCGCGGAGCAGCTCATAGGGGGGTCGGCTGAGCGTGCCCGTCTGGCCCTCAATAGGCTTGCGGACGCCGGTGTTGTTCAGCCAGCGAAAGTCTCCAGTCGGCGCGGCCAGGGCGCTGGTCGCCCCGGCGCTGTTTGGGAGGTTCAGGGGCTATTTGAAGCCCTGAATAGCTTTGAACGCGACCTAGCCGTTCCCGAGGGGGGCGACGAACCCGCACGACCGACGCCAAGCGCGATGGCCTGAAGTGCCCCGCTCACGCCGATGGCCCCGAATCTAGAGTCGGGTAACGCGGACCTCCAGCCACCCTGGACATCGCGCCGACGCTGCGGCCGCCGCGTACTTCTTCTTCTTCGTCTTCTTTAGCGGCGGCAGCAACAACAACAACAACATCATCATCATCGGCCACAATCACTGGAGGCCAGCCGGACGGTCGCGTTAGGACGACTAACGACGACAACGATGTTGAGTTGTATGCGGCGGTTGGCCTAAGGAATCTCTTTGGAGTCTGCGTCGATCGTCCGCGGAACCTTTGGTCGACTACTTCATCGTGCAGAACAACGCTGGGGCAGGCTTCGAGAAGGTCCCGTCAGACGAAGAGCGCCAAATTGTTGAAGACTGCTTCGCCGGTTAGCCGTCTGCAACCTGGGTCGAAACTAGGCCGCTGATCGATATCGGGCAAAAAAAACTGAATCGATATTGACGGCCGTACCCTCCGCTGGATCTCGCTCAGACAAGGGGCCGAAGAGGAACCAATAGGGGGAGGGGTTAGGGGGCGTGGTGAGCAGTACTGCTTCCATTTCGCTTCCAAACGCGCCACTTTGACGACTCGCGATAGAACCCTCGAACGCGAAAACCCCGCCTGAGCGGGGCTTTCTGCAAAGCCGGCGAGCGGACTCGAACCGCTGACCCCTTCATTACGAGTGAAGTGCTCTACCAGCTGAGCTACGCCGGCCGGTGGCGTCCATTCTAGGCGCGGAATCCGTCGGCGCCGGCGCCGATCATGCGCGCGCTAGGGCTCGAGCTAGCGCTACCGCTCGCCGAGCAGCTCGTCGCGCTCCGCGAGTCGGTTGGCGCGCCGTACCTCGGCCTCGCGGTTGCGGCGTACCTCGTCGTCGGTCTCGGGGACCAACGGCGGCACAGGTGCCGGCTCTCCGTTCTCGCCCACCGCCACCATCGTCAGGTAGGCGGTGGAGGTATGGCGGATCTCGCCGCTGCGGGGATTCTCGGCCTCGACCCTCACGCCGACCTCCATCGAGGTGTTCCAGGCCGCGTTGACCTGGGCGCGGCAGGTGACCAGCTCGGCGATTCGGATCGGGCTGACGAAGGTCATCCGGTCCATCGCCGCGGTGACGACGCGAAGTCCGCAGTGACGGATCGCGGCGATTCCCGCCGCTTCGTCGCACATGCGCATCACGGTGCCGCCGTGAACGAACCCGGCCGCGTTGGCGTCCCCAATGCCCATCCAGCGGACCAGGATGGAGGCGGAATCGGAGGCCGGCTTCGGCTGCATGGATGGCTCGGCCACGCAGAGGAGTATGCCGGTGCCGCGAGCGGCGGCGCTAACGCGATGCAAGCTCCCGCGCCCGCTCGAACACCTGGTCCAGCATCGGCTCGGTGAGCTTGCCGGTGAAGGTGTTCTGCTGGCTGGGGTGGTAGCAGCCGAGCAGCGCCCAGCGGCCGGCCTGCGCCTCGGCGCCGTGGCCGAAGCGCGGCTTCGGGCTCGGTGTCGGCTCGCCCAGGGCACGGATCGCGCGCAGCGCCCCGTCCCAGGCGAAGCTTCCGAGCGCCACCAGCACCTGTGAATGCGGCAGCAGCTCCAACTCGCGCTCCAGATAGGGCAGGCAGTTGTCGCGCTCGGCTGGGCTCGGGCGGTTGGCGGGCGGCGCGCAGCGGTTGACCGCGGTGATGTAGGCGCCCCGCAGCCGCAGCCCGTCGCCACGCCGCTCCGACTCGGGGCGGTTGGCGAACCCGCTGCGGTGCAGCGCCGCGAACAGCCAGTCCCCCGAGCGATCGCCGGTGAACATGCGCCCGGTGCGGTTGCCGCCGTGCGCCGCCGGCGCCAGCCCAATCACAACGACCCTTGCCGCGGGGTCGCCGAACCCGTCCAGCGGCTTGGCCCAGTAGCGCTCGCCCTGGTAGCGGCGCGGCGGGTCGGCGGCGACCGCTTCCCGCCATTCGACCAGGCGCGGACAGAGACGGCAGCCATGGATGCGGCGTGCCAGCGCCTCGAGGTCGGCGGGGTCTCGCCCACTTGCCATGACCGAATCATCCGGCACAATGCCGCCGGGCGGGCAGGGAAAGACCGTTGACTCGACCCCTTTACTTCATCGGGCGATTCTGCTGCCGGCATCACTACCCGGTGATCGCGGTGTGGCTGGTCGCAACCGTCGCGCTCGTCGTCAGCGGGCAGGCGTCGGGCGACAAGACCAACGACAACCTGACGCTGCCGGGGACCGGGTCGACGAAGGCCACCGACCTGCTCAACGACCACCTGCCGCAGCAGGCGAACGGGAACAACCCGGTCGTCTTGGAGGCGACGAGCGGCAAGCTCACCGACGCCCAGAACAGCAAGGCGGTCGACGACGCGGTGAAGCGGCTCCGCAACACGCCCCACGTGGTCTCGGCCGTCAATCCGCTGGGCTCGAACGGCGCACCGTTCCTCAGCAAGGACAAGACGATTGCCTACGTCCCGGTGGTCCTCGACGTCGGCCCCGCCGACCTCACAGAGGAGGAGGCCCAAAGCCTCCTCGACGCAGCCGATCCGGCAAAGGCGGCCGGGATCGAGGTCTCGGTGGGGGGATATGTCGGTCAGCAGCTTTCCAAGCCCTCCACCGAGATCAGCGAGGCGATCGGCCTCAGCGCCGCGGTGATCATCCTGCTGCTTGCGTTCGGGACGGTGACCGCGATGGCGCTGCCGATCGCCTCCGCAGTCTTCGGCTTGGCCGGAGCGCTGTCGATCATCCGGCTGCTGCAGAACGTGATCGAGGTGCCGAGCATCGCCGCGACCCTGGCGACGATGATCGGCCTCGGGGTCGGGATCGACTACGCGCTGTTCATCGTCACCCGCCACAAGCTGCAGCTCAGGGAGGGGATGGAGATCAACGAGTCGGTCGCCCGGGCGACCGCGACGTCCGGCGGCGCCGTGGTCTTCGCCGGGTTCACCGTCGTGATCGCGCTCTGCTCGCTGGCGATCGCCGGGATCCCGTTGGTCAGCGCACTCGGCTTCACGGCTGCGATCGCGGTGGTCATCGCTGTGCTGGCGGCGACCACGTTGCTGCCGGCCATGCTCGGCGCCCTGGGGCCGCGGATCGATTCGCTGCGGGTGCAGCTGGGCCGCACCCACCCCGACGATCACCAACCGCACGGTTGGCTGCGCTGGGCCGAGGGAGTCTCGAAGCGGCCGTGGCGCTCGGTCGTCGTCGCGGTCGTGATCCTCGTCGTGCTGGCGCTACCGCTCCGCGACCTGACGCTCGGCCAGTCCGACAACGGCGCGATGCCGAAGTCGACCCAGGTGCGCAAGTCCTACGACGGGATCACGAAGGGATTCGGAGTGGGGACCAACGGTCCGCTGCTGATCGCGGTCAGCGCAGCAACGCCGCTGAAGCCCGATCAGTCCCAGCTCGACAAGGTCGAGAGCGAGCAACAGACGCTGAACGCGGACAAACAGAAGGCATCGAACCCGGCCTCCGACCCGAGCCTGACCAAGCTCGAGAACGAGATCTCGAAGGCGCCCGACGTGCAATCGGTCTCGCCTCCGACCCTCGACAAGCAGGCCAAGACCGCGGTCTTCACCGTGATCTCTTCATCGGCGCCGTCATCGGACCGCACGGTGGACCTGGTCAACGACCTGCGCGACAATGTGATCCGAAGGCGCTGAAGGGGACCGACCTCACCGCCTACGTGGGCGGGCAGACGGCCGGCTACATCGACCTCGCGGACAGGATCAGCGACAAGCTGCCCTCGATGATCGCGATCGTCGTCGCGCTCAGCTTCCTGGTCCTATTGCTGGCCTTCCGCTCGATTTTGGTGCCGGTGAAGGCGGCGCTCATGAACCTGCTCTCAGTCGCGGCGGCCTATGGCGTGGTCACCGCCGTGTTCCAAAAGGGTTGGGGCGCGGAGCTGATCGGCCTCGACCACGCGATCCCGATTGTCAGCTTCGTTCCGTTGCTGATGTTCGCGATCCTCTTCGGCCTCTCGATGGACTACGAGGTCTTCCTGCTTTCGCAGATGTCCGAGCACTACCGCGGCGGCAGCTCGCCGTCGCGAGCCGTCGTCGAAGGGCTCGCCAACACCGGACGGGTGGTCACCTCGGCCGCCCTGATCATGGTCTGCGTGTTCGCCAGCTTCGTGCTCAATGGCAACCCGGTGGTGAAGGAGTTCGGGATCGGGTTGGCGGTGGCGATCGCGATCGACGCCACCTTGGTGCGATGCCTGCTCGTGCCCGCGGTGATGGTGCTGCTGCGCGGGCGGGCGTGGTGGATGCCGGGCTTGCTGGAGCGCACCGTGCCCCACATCAGCATCGAGGACGATTCCTTCCTCAAACAGCGCGACGCGGCAGCCGCGGCGGCCGGCAAGCCGGCGGCCGGAAGCTGACCCGCGCCGGGTCATACTGACGGCGATGTTCCCGCTCAACCTGCCGAACGTGCTCACGATGCTGCGCATCCTCGCGGTGCCGGTAATCGTCGTCGGGCTGCTCGGCGAGACCCCGAACGGGGACGCACTTGCGGCCGGCGTGTTCGCGCTCGCGGCGCTCACCGACGGGCTCGACGGCTACTTCGCGCGCTCGCGTGACGCCGTCACCACCTTCGGCAAGCTGATGGACCCGCTGGCCGACAAGCTGCTGATCGTCGCGGCCCTGATCTCGCTCGTCTCGCTGGACCGCCTCGCCGCCTGGGTGGCGATGGTGATCATCGCCCGCGAGCTGGCGGTCACCGGGCTGCGCGCCGTGGCCGTCGAGCGCGGGATCGTGATCGCCGCCAGCCCGCTCGGAAAGGTGAAGACGATCCTTCAGGTGGCGGCTGTAATTGCGCTGATTGCCGCCGACCCCTCGCCGGTGTGGGTTGACGTGCTGGTCTACGTCGCCGTCGCGATGACGCTGATCAGCGGCGTCGACTACTTCTTCGGGCTGCGCCGCCGCGTCGAGGACCAGAGGAAGGACCGAGCGGCGGCGAAAGCCGAGTCCGGCAGCGCCCCGATCAGCTAGCGGGCGACTCCAGCCACTCGCGCATCGTGAGGTGGTGCGGGAGGTGCTCGCCGCTTTCCAGCTCCTGGCGCAGATCGGCCGCGGTGCCGTAACGCTCGGCGATCACGTTGTGGCGGTGGATCGTCTCCAGGTTCTCCTGGCGCGCCATCACGAAGGCCTCGTCGTGAAGGCCCGGGTAGGCCTCGATCACGCGGCGGATCATCTCCCGCGCGCAGTCCTCCACGAAGCGTGGCTGTGCGTGGGCCTTCTCAACCACCGCCAGCTCGTCGGGACGCTTCAGCAGGCCGTAGATCTCCGAGCTCATCGACTGCTCGACGATTCGCAGCAGGTCGCGCGCATCGACGTCGGCCGGCCAACCCTCCGGGCAGCCGACGTAGAGCGTGCCGATCCCGCGCTGGTTGTGGGTGGCGATCGGCACCGCCTCGATCACGCGCTCGATCTCGTCGGCGTCGAACCCCTGCTCGGCGAGTCGCTCGCGGGCAAGCTCAGCGACCATCTCCTGGGCGCACGGACAGGCGGTCATCCCCTGCGCCTGTACACCGCGCAGGGTGCGCAGGCCGCGCTCCGAGGCGACCGCCGTCCCGAACAGTCTGTAGATCTCCTGGGTACGCTGACCCGACTCCGGCGTGACCACGGTCTCGGGGTAATGGGCGGCGACACTCACCTCGGAACGCAGGCCGCCCTGGCGCTCGCGGATTCGCTCGGCGATGTGGGAGGCGAGGGTCTCGGCGCGGAATGCCTCGCCGAGCACCACCTCGTCAATCGCCTCGCCGACAACCTCCTCGAATCGGGACATGTGGACGCCGGCCTGCTGGGGATTGAGGTCGACGAAGCACTCCAGCTCGGCGTGGTACAGCTCCTCGGTCCCGTTCGACTTCACCCGCAGGACCTTCTCGATTCCAGTGACGCCCACCCGCGAGAGGCTGATCTCGGTGGCCGGGCGCCCGGACTGCACGTCGCGGGTGGCGGGGGAGATGGTCGTTTCGCTGCTGCCCATGGACATAGGAGGGTAGGGAAACCGGGCCGTCTCTATACTCGGCGCCGGTTCGAGCCTGAGGAAAACGCCTCTAGCTCAGCTACGGAGGGTTGCACGGGAGTCAATGCGATCGAGCAGCTAGGGGCAGTCCCGGCGGAGACGTCTTTCGCCGATTCGGAGGAGCTTCGAGGCCTGATCTCGCTGGGGCGCGACCAGGGCTACCTCACCTTCGAGCAAATCGCCTCCACCCTCGAGGAAGTCGACGTCTCAAAGGAGCAGCTCTCACAGCTCCACAGCCACCTGATCGAGCACGGGGTGGACGTGATCGCCGAGGACGGGGTGAGCGCCTACAAGGAACAAAAGGTCGCGGAGTCGGAGTCGCGCCGCCGCCCCGAGTTGGATCTGACCGTCGAACCCAGCCTCGACTCCCTGCGCCTCTACCTGCGCTCGATCGGACGGGTCGAGCTGCTGACCGCCGAACAGGAGGTCGAGCTGGCAAAGCGCATCGAGCGCGGCGACATGGTCGCCAAACGCCAGATGGTCGAGGCCAACCTGAGGTTGGTCGTCTCGATCGCCAAGGGCTACCTGGGCCGCGGGCTGAGCTTCCTGGACCTGATCCAGGAGGGCTCGCTGGGCCTGATTCGCGCGGTGGAGAAGTTCGACTACCGGCGCGGCTACAAATTCTCCACCTACGCGACCTGGTGGATCCGCCAGGCGGTTACCCGGTCGATCGCCGACAAGGCGCGCACGATCCGCATCCCGGTGCACATGGTCGAGAAGCTGAACCGCGTCGCACACCTCGAGCGCCAGCTGGTGCAGCGACTCGGTCGCGAACCCGAGCCGGAGGAGATCGCCACCGAGCTGCGCTGGTCGGTGCGCGAGGTGCGCGACATCCTTCGCTTCGCGCAGCTGCCGATCTCGCTGGAGAAGCCGGTCGGAGACGAGGACGAGTCCGAGCTCGGCGACTTCGTCGCCGACGATGGCGTGGTCGAGCCGTTCGAGGAGGCGAGCGAGCACCTACAGCGCGAGGGGGTGCACAAGGCGCTCGACGCCCTGCCTGAGCGCGAGCGACAGGTGATCGAGCTTCGCTACGGGCTTTCCGGAATGGAGCCGCTGACCCTCGAGCAGGTCGGGCAGGCCTTCGGCGTCACCCGCGAGCGGATCCGCCAGATCGAGCACAACACCCTGAAGAAGCTCAAGCAGCTACCCGAGGCACAGGTGCTTCGGGAGGCGAGCTAGCCGTCGGCAGGCGCTGTTTGCGGCTCGGATCGAGGTACACTTGAATCACGAGCATGAGTCGGTCGGTGGCCCGGAGTCCGGCAGCTTTCACCGACGCCTTCGGTTCCTGCCTGGACTGAGACGACCAACCCCCGATTCGCCCGGGGGTGAGGCGTCCGGGTCGCCGGCCGTCTGAATGCCGGCACAATCGTCGCGTCTTACGTGACCGGCACGAACGTATGTTCCTAGGCATGGATCGGCTCCTCAACCGCCGGCAGCAGGGCGACCTGGGCGAAGCCTCGGCGATCGAGTGGTTGACGCGACAGGGGGCCACAGTCTCGGTACCGCTGGGACATAGTCCCGACTACGACTTGATCGCTGAAGTAGGCAGTCGACTCTTGCGAGTACAGGTCAAGACATCGACGTTCAAGCGGAGCACACCTGATGGCCACGAGCGCTGGGAGGTTTCGGTC
>JBBQNM010000075.1:0-10591 GCA_038329895.1 Solirubrobacterales bacterium
GAACTGCTGTGACCAACCCTAGTTGGTGCCCCAGGCCTGGCAGCTCAGCCCGCGGCCTGCGCCGTGTAACGGTCTCTCAGCAACCGCTCGTAGGGCTTGGCGGTGTCGCTTCCCATGCAAAGCGACAGCCGCAACGACGGCTAGGGCCCCGCTCGAGGAGGCTGCAAGAGCCGGGGTCGGGCCGAGGGCCCCTAGCTGAGGAAGGCGAGAGCGCGGCGAGCGACCAGGTCGGGCTTCTCGTCGACGAGGAAGTGCCCCGAGTCGGGGACCAGCTCGAGCTGCATGTCGTCGGCGTAGTCCTCGTAGCCGGGCAGGATGCGAGGGGTGACGTAGAGGTCGCGGGGACCGAACATCAGCAGCGTCGGCACTGCGAGGTGTCGCGATCGCCAGCGCCCCCGCAGGCCCTCGGCGAATGCGCGGTGGTAGTAGCGATAGAGGCTGCACACGGCGTGGGCCCGGGCGGGATCGCGAAAGCTGTCTGCATAGGCCGCGATCTCGCTCTCGGTAAACGGAGTGCCGACGTTGCCGCGACGCAGGATCCCGGCTGCGAGGTCGGTCTGCTGCAACAGCCTCGGGCCCACCACCGGGATCGCGAGCGCAGCCGCGTACCAGGTCCGCCATGTCTCCAGTGCCAGGCGAGGTTCGAGCTTCGGCCAGGGGTGGGGCGCGTTACAGACCACCATCCGCTCGATGCGGTCGCTGTGGTCGAGCCCGAGCAGGAACGCCGTCCAGCCGCCCCAGTCGTGGCCGATCACGCTGGCGGTCTCGATCTCAAGCGCATCCAGCAGGGCGATCTGGTCGGCGGCGAAGGTCTCGGCGTCGTAGCCGGCGCCCGGAGCCTCGGTCCAGCCGAATCCACGCAGGTCGGGCGCGATGAGCCGGAACTGCGGCGCCAGTCGCTCGATCACGCCCCGCCACATGTACCAGTGCTGCGGCCAACCATGAAGGAGCAGCACCGGAGAACCCTCACCTGCTATCGCGACGTGAACGTCGAGTCCGTCGGCGTCGACGAAGCGGTGCTCGACA
Source organism: Solirubrobacterales bacterium (assembly GCA_038329895.1). Taxonomy (GTDB): domain Bacteria; phylum Actinomycetota; class Thermoleophilia; order Solirubrobacterales; family 70-9; genus Mayfieldus. The sequence goes on from JBBQNM010000075.1 coordinate 1,027, forward strand.
CCCTCGATCTCGGGCAGGTCGTGGGCTTGATCTTGGGCTTGCGCCGTTGGCCCTCCGCTCATGCGCGTCCCGAGTCTATTTTTCATGCGCCTATCGGCGCAATCCCGTATTGCACCGCGCTCGCTGGCCGCGTAGCTTGGCGGCGATGGCAAAGGAGCGGTTGAAGTCCCCGCGGGCGCGGCTGTTCGTGGCGCTGGACCTGCCGGAGCCCGTTCGTGAGGGCATCGTGGGCTGGCAGCGCGCCGAGCTCACCGACGACGCGCTGCGGGTCGTCGGCCCGCAGAACCTTCACGTCACGCTCGCCTTCCTCGGCTACACGCCGGAGAAGGCGATCGGGTCGGTGGCGGAGGTGGTCAACGCGGTCACGGCACACGCGCCGCGGATCGAGCTCGCGCCGCAGCCGCTCGGGAAGCCGAAGGGGCGCCCGCGCCTGTTCGCCCTCGATGCGGTGTCAGAGCAGACGGTGGCCCTGCAGGCGGACCTGGAGAGGGAGCTGGTCGCAAAGCGGCTCTACGAGCCCGAGAAGCGGCCTTTCTGGTCCCACATCACGGTTGCCAGAGTGCGCCCCGAGAAGCGCGGATCGCAGCGGCCGGCGCGGGTCGAGAGTGCTCCGGGACCACTCCCTGAGGCGCTTTGCGAGCCGTTTTTTTCGCTCCGATGCACGCTCTACCGTTCGATGCTCAGGCCGCAGGGCGCCGAGTACGCGCCCCTGGCGCAGGTTGCGCTGCCCGCGGACTAACAGATGAGGTGAAAGAGATGGCAGAGAGCAAAACAGCTTTGAAAGAGGCCTCGGCGAAGGACGCCAAGGCAAAAGACGCGGCGTTGGACGCCGCGCTGACCCACATCACGAAGGAGTACGGAGAGGGCTCGATGATGCGCCTGGGGGACCGGGGCGCTGTCAACGTGGAGGCGATTTCCACCGGAGCGCTGTCCCTGGACCTGGCGCTCGGGGTCGGCGGCGTTCCGCGCGGCCGAATCGTGGAGATATTCGGGCCGGAGTCGTCGGGGAAGACAACCCTCGTCTACCACATCATCGCCGAGGCCCAGGCGCTTGGAGGCATCTGCGCCTTCATCGACGCCGAGCACGCAATAGACCCCATCTACGCACGCCGGATCGGCGTCGACACCGACGAGCTGCTCATTTCCCAGCCGGACTACGGCGAGCAGGCGCTCGAGATAGTCGACATCCTCACCCGCTCCGCAGCGGTTGACGTCGTTGCGGTGGACTCCGTGGCTGCGCTGGTTCCCCGCACCGAATTGGAGGGACAGATGGGGGAGATGCAGGTCGGCCTCCAGGCCCGCCTGATGTCGCAGGCGCTGCGCAAGCTGACCGGCAACCTCAGCCGCGCCAACACGGTCTGCGTGTTCACCAATCAGATCCGCGAGAAGGTGGGAGTCCAATTCGGATCGCCGGAAACCCAGCCGGGCGGACGGGCGCTGAAGTTCTATGCCTCGCAGCGGCTGGACCTGCGCCGCATCGAGACCCTCAAAGAGGGCACCGAGGCGGTCGGCAACCGGGTCCGCGTCAAGGTGGTCAAGAACAAGGTGGCGGCGCCGTTCCGCCTGGCCGAGTTCGATGTCGAGTACGGGGCCGGCATCTCCAAGCAGGGATGCCTGATCGACCTCGGCCTCGAGCACGACTTGGTCCAGAAGTCCGGCTCCTTCTTCTCCTACGGTGAGCTGCGGCTGGGTCAGGGGCGCAACAACGCCAAGCAGTACCTGACCGAGAACCCGAAGCTGGCCGACGAGATCGAGGCCAAGGTCATGGCCAAGGTCGACGTCGAGCGCGAGGCCGCCCAGGCGCCGGCCATCGCGCCGGTCGAAGAGTCAGAGCCGGCGCCGAAGAAGGCCGAGGCCAAAAAAGCGGCTTGAGAGTTCGGGGCTGGCGGAGTGAGCGACGAGCCTCTCTCACTGGCCCTGAAAGCCCTCGAGCAGAAGGAGCGCACGGTCGCCGAGATGGGCAGCTGGCTGCGGGCGCGTGGCGTGAATCCGGACGAGGTCGACGACGTGGTCGATCACCTGATCTGCGATGGAGTGCTCGATGACACGCGCTACGCGCGGCGTTACGCCGAGGACAAGCGGCAGCTCAAGCGCTGGGGCAATGGGCGCATCCGCGCTGCCCTGCTCGACCGCGGGATCTCGACCGAGGACGCAGAGGAAGCGCTCGGCGACGCGGACGCTGGGCAGGAGATCGAGCGGGCGGTGGATTTGCTGCGCGACCGCGGCGCGGCGCTGGCCGATGCGCTGGAGCGCCAGCGGGCGCTGGGTCTGCTGGTCCGGCGCGGCTATGGCTCCGAGGTCGCCTACGAGGCGATTCGCCGCGCGCGGCGGGGCTAGTCAGCCACCCGAAGGTGCGTTTGCCACTCGGGATCGATCCCGGCGAGCGCATCGATGGCGACTGCTTGCAGCTCCCCGCCTTCCAGCGCGTCGGAGTCGAAGGTGGCGCAGTCGAACTCCGGGTCGTAGCCGACCGGGATGTCCGTCACCTTGCCCGCCTCGGTGGCGAGCTGCTCAGCCTTCGGGCCGATCGCCTCGAGGGTCAGGATCGGAGTCATCCCGACCACCGTACCTTCGCGTTTCTGTTCAGTGCCGCTCGTCGCGAAACATCGCGAGCGCGTGCGCGCCAGCCGGGTGTTCGCGAAGTTCCCGCACCGTCCCCGCCGTGGCCGACGGCAGCTCCTCAGGTTGGGGCAGTGGCACCCCGTACTCGGGGGGCATCAACACCGCCGCAGCCAGCGCAGCGAAGGTCAGGTCAGCGGCGGTGAAGCGCTCGCCACAGAGATACGGGCGGCCGTCGCCGAGCCGGTCTGCGACGGTGTCGAACGTCGCCCGTACCCGGGTCTCGGACTGCGCTGCGGTGGCCGGGGTGATGTCGAGGTAGCGGTCGATCATCCGTATCAACACCGGGTAGGCCATTGACAGCGTGCGGCGCTCCCAGGGCGGGACTCCGGTGCACCCGTAGGCGACAGCGAGGTCGCGACGTCCGCGCAGGCCGTTGTACATCCACCTCCGCCCATCGGGTCCGAGGTTTGCGTCGAAGTCGCGCTCCAGCGCCCGGACTTCCTCTGCGGCGTTCGGATCGTCCGGGTACAGCCGCCGGTCTGGCGGCGCATGCGCGTCGGCCTCATCGACGATGTCGGCCGAGTCGGCCAGCACCCGATCGCCGCAGACGAGCACCGGGGCGGTTCTTCCGCCGCCGGCGCGACGCACGGCGACCCAGTGGATGAGCTGTAGGTGCGCGCGTTCTCGGTAACCGACCCCCGCGCGATCCAAGGCCCAGCGAGCCTTCTCGCAATAGTGGCTGATCGGAATCGTGATCAGGACGCGGGCCTGCTCACTCGCGGTCATCGGAAGGGATCATCCTCGATCGCGACTGCCCAGACTGCGATCCGCCGCCCTGCCTGATTGGGCATGTTCCGGAGCTGGAGGCCTGCACGGCTTGCCAGCCAGCCAGCGCGGTACTACCATCGTGTGAGGCGTCGCGGATCGCGTCGCCGTTCAAATTGAAACTTGGATCAGCTGCTCAGGCAGCTGCATAGAGGCGGATCGGACCCCTCCGGATCCGGGGTCACGGTTCGGGAGAGGAAATGATGGAGATCCGGTCATTGTTGCCCCCGTGGATTCGCCCCGGGCAGAAGGGCGATGACGCGGTGGTCGAAACCGTTGAGTCGGAGGCGCCGGACTCCGCCGGCGCCGAGATCGCGAGCGACCCCGACCACGTTCACGACGAGCTCCGCACCCGGCGCGCCGAGATCGTTCGCATGGAAGAGCGGGCGCTGCGCCAGATGGAGTCGGTGGAGACGCAGCTACGCGAGCTGGAGCGCCGCGGCGAGGCCCTCGACGACCGCGAGCGCAATTTGGAGCACCGCGCCGGGGAGTTGAAGGAGGCAAAGCGCCAGCACCTGCGCGAGCTGCAACGGATAGCGGGACTGAGTGCGGCGCAGGCCCGCCAGATCCTGATCAAGGAGGTCGAGGAGGAAGGCCGCCACCAGGCCGCGCTGACCCTCCAGCGGATGGACGAGGAGACCAAGCTGGAGGCCGAGCGTCGCGCCCGCGGGATCCTCGCCGTCGCCATGCAGCGCCTGGCCGCCGACCAGGCCAGTCAGACGACGACGCGCCTGGTGCAGCTGCCGAGCGACGAGATGAAGGGCCGCATCATCGGCCGCGATGGGCGAAACATCCGTGCGCTGGAGAACCTCACCGGCGTCGACTTCATCATCGACGAGACCCCCTCAGCGGTCGTGCTTTCCAGCTTCGACGGCGTTCGGCGCGAGATAGCGCGGCTGACGCTCGAGAAGTTGATCGCCGACGGTCGCATCCACCCCTCGCGCTGCGAGGAGGCCTATGAGCAGGCCTGCTCGGAGGTCGAGGACCGCGTCGTCGCCGAGGCCGAGCGCGCGATGCTCGACGCGGGGGTCACCGGGGTCCACCCGGAGCTGGTGCGGCTGTTGGGACGCTTGCGCTTCCGAACCAGCTATGGCCAGAACGTGCTCGATCACCTTGTCGAGTGCGCGCATCTGGCCTCATTGATGGCCGACGAGCTGGGGGCCTCGGCCGAGGTGGCACGACGTGGAGCGTTGCTGCACGACATCGGCAAGGCGGTGAGCCACGAGATGGACGGCGCCCATGCCGACGTCGGCGCCCGCCTCGCCCGACGCTATGAGGAGCCGGAGGCGGTGGCGCACGCGATCGAAGCCCATCACAACGAGGTCGAGCCGCGCACCGTCGAGGCGGTGATCGTGCAGACCGCCGACTCGCTGTCCGGAGCCCGCCCTGGGGCACGGGGGGAGTCGCTGGAGCGTTACGTCACGCGCCTGCGCGACCTCGAGGAGATCGCCCAGCGCCAGGACGGCGTGCGCAAGGTCTACGCGATGCAGGCCGGGCGGGAGATCCGGGTCATGGTCGACCCCGGCGAGGTCGACGACGATGCGGCGGCGCTGATCTCGCACGAGATCGCCACCGCGGTCGAGCGCGAGATGGAATACCCGGGACGGATCAAGATCACCGTCATCCGGGAGAGCCGCTCGACGACCTTCGCCGAATAGGGCCCCCGGTGCTGGATAGGATCCGCGGCGCGTGAACGGGACCGCTTTCCAAGTCCTCGGCATCCTCAACGGGACCGCCTTCTACGTGCTCGGCATCTGCCTGGCCACCCTGGCGCTGGCGGTGACGGCGATCGGCCTGCGCGACTCCAAGGCCTTCTCGTCGAATACCGCCGCGCGTGCGGGGATCCTGGTTTTCATGGTGCTCGTCGTCGGAACGGCAGCCTTCGCCGTGCGCTATTCCCGCAACGAGCAGACCGATCGGCGCGCCAAGCTGGCGGCCGAGGAAAAGCAGCAGGGAGCGACACCGGTACCGGGCGGGGGAGAGGTGCCGACGCCCGACGCTGCGGCGCTCGGCGCCGCGGGCCCCTCCCAACCCCCCGCGCAGGGCAAGCAGCCCATCGCCAAGGGACCGGGCGGGACCGTGAAGCTTGCCGCCGACTCGACCCAGATCGCCTTTACGACCAAGGCCCTTTCCAGCAAGCCGGGCAAGGTCACGATCGACTTCAACAACCAGGCGCCGATTCAGCACGACGTGGCGATCGCGAAGGGCAGCCAGGAGCTCGCCAAGTCACAGCTGGTCGCCCAGGGCAGCACCTCGGTGACCGCCGACCTGGCGCCCGGAAAGTACGTCTTCTACTGCACCGTGCCCGGCCACCGCGAGGCGGGCATGGAAGGCACGCTGACCGTCAAGTAGAGGCGCCGCGCTACCCTCAGCCCGAATGGGTAAGCGCTACCACGTCACCACCTTCGGGTGTCAGATGAACGTGCACGACTCCGAGCGCATGCGCGGCACGCTGGAGTCGCTTGGATACGAAGAGGCCGCCGCGCGCGCAGATGCCGACCTGATCCTCTTCAACACCTGCTCGATCCGCGAATCGGCCGACAACCGCTTCATCGCTCACCTCGGCGAGGCCAAGCGCTTGAAGTCTGAGGACCCCGAGCGCGTGGTAGGCGTGGGGGGCTGCTGGGCGCAGTCGGTCAAGCACGAGGTCTTCGACCGCTTCCCGTTTGTCGACGTCGCCTTCGGACCGGGCCAGATCGGGCGCCTGGCCGAGTTCCTGACCTCCGACTCGCTGACCGCCCAGGGCTACTTCGAGTTCGAGGACTTCTCCGGCCATTTGCCCGCCAAGCGCGAGCGCGACTTCCAGGCCTGGCTTCAGATCTCGCAGGGCTGCAACTGCGTCTGCTCGTACTGCATCGTCCCCTCCACCCGTGGGCGTGAGGAGAGTCGCGATCCAGACGAGCTGGTTGGGGAGGTCGCGGGGCTCGCCGCCGACGGGGTGTTGGAGATCACGCTGCTGGGCCAGAACGTGAACAGCTTCGGGCGCGACCTACCGCTCGAGAGCCGGATCACGTTCTCAGAGCTGCTGGCGCGAATCGACGCGATCGACGGCATCGAGCGAATCCGCTACACGAGCCCGCATCCGAAGGACATCCGCGAGGACGTGATCCGCGCCCACGCCGAGTTGCCGGCGCTCTGCGAGCACATCCACCTGCCGCTTCAATCCGGCTCGAGCCGCGTGTTGAAGGCGATGGGGCGCACCTATAACCGCGAGCGCTACATGGCCCGAGTGGCGGAGATCCGCGAGCAGGTGCCGGACTGCGCGATCACCACCGACATCATCGTCGGCTTCCCCGGCGAGACCGAGGACGACTTCAGCCAGACGCTGGAGGTGGTCGAGGAGGTCGGTTACGACGGCGCCTTTACCTTCGTCTTCTCGCCGCGCCGCGGCACCGAGGCGGCAACGCTTGGCGAACAGATCCCGCACCCGGTCAAGCGCGAGCGCATGGAGCGGCTGGTGGCGCTGGTGCAGCGCCGCGCCCGCGAGCGTGGGCAGCGTTTCGTCGGGCGCACGGTCGAGGTGCTGGTGGAGGGCCCGAGCCGCACGGACCCCACGCGGCTGCGGGGTCGAAGCCGCCACAACAAGACGGTCAACTTCGACGGCACGGCGTCGCCGGGTGAGTTGGTCGACGTGGAGGTCACGGACGCGACCTCCACCACCCTGTCGGGCAGGGAAGAGATCCTCAGCCGCGTCTCCTGAGTGCGGGTCCTTGCGATCTTCGGCCCGACCGCGGTCGGCAAGACCGGCGTCGCCGTTGCAGTCGCGGAACTGCTGCGCGACCGCGGCGAGGACCCGGTCGCGATCTCCTGCGATGCGATCCAGGTCTACCGCGGCCTGGAGGTGCTGAGCGGCGCCGCGAGCCCTGGCGAGCGCCGGCAGCTCGAGCACCGGATGCTAGGGATCCTCACGATCGGCGACGAGTTCAGCGCCGGCCGTTTCGCGCAGCTTGCACATCGCGAGATCGACGCTCTGATGGAGCAGGGACGGCGGCCGATCGTGGTCGGCGGCACCGGCCTCTACCTGCGCGTCGCCCTCAGCGACCTGGACCTGCGACCGCCGGTTCCGGACCAGGTTAGGCGCCAGGTCGAGGAGGAGATGGCCGCGAACGGACCCGAGGCACTACACGCCGAGCTGGACCCCGACCTGGCCGCGATGATCCACCCCAACGATCGCAAGCGAATCGCCCGCACTCTGGAGCTCCAGCGGGCTGGGCTGGAGCCGCCCAGGGTGCATAAGGAAGGCGGCAAGCTGTGGACGGCTGGGCTCCGCAATCCAACAGTGCTTGTGGGCCTGACGATCGACGGGGACGAGCTAGCGACGCGCATCGACGCTCGCGTCGACTCGATGGTGGCGGGCGGCGCCCTGGAGGAGGTCGCCGACGCGGACCGTGCCGGCGCCTCGCGGACCGCCCGTGCGGCGATCGGGTTCGGGGAGTTGCTGGCCGGTGACGTCGAAGCGACAAAGAGCGCCCAGCGAGCCTACGCGCGCCGTCAGCGCACCTGGATGCGCCGTATGGAGGGCGTCGAGGTCATCGATCGGACCGGGGTCTCAGACGGCGAGGTCGCGGGCCGAATCCTCGCTTTGCTCGACGAGGCGCGCTGAGATACTGGCCGCGCGATGCACTTCGAGAAGTGGCAAGCGCTTGGCAACGATTACGTGATCCTGGAGGCGGAGTCGGTGCCCTGGGAGCTGAGCGCCGAGCGAGTGAAGCGCATCTGCGACCCGCACTTTGGAGTCGGCTCGGACGGAGTCCTGCTGCTTCGCCGTCTCGACGGGGGCGAAGCGGTCGCCGAGCTGCGGATCTTCAACCCTGACGGCTCGGTGGCTGAGCTGTCGGGCAACGGCGCCCGTCAGGCGGCGCTGTACATTCATCGCCACGGCTGGACCGATGCGGAGAGCTTCTCGATCGAGACCGCGGCGGGGCCGGTGACGCCCACGATCACCTCGCCGAGCACAGCCACGATGGCCATCGGGCGGGCAAGCACGAGTTCCGACGACTTTCCCTCCGGCCCGGAGGATGGGCGAGGCAACTTGAGCGCCGCCGGGCGTGAGTGGGACTTCCAGCACGTCTCGATCGGCAACCCGCAGTGCGCGATCGAGGTCGCAGACGGGCTCGAGGAGCTCGACATGGCGGAAATCGGGCCGCAGATCGAGCGACACGAGCTGTTCCCCAACCGCACCAACGTCTCGTTCTTTCGCCTCGACGGAGACCGGGTGCGGGCGCGAATCTTCGAGCGTGGGGTGGGGGAGACTCTGTCCTCCGGCACCGGGGCGAGCGGGGCAGCGGTCGCGGCGCATCTGGGCGGTGCGCCCAAAGCGATCACCGTCATGCTCGACGGCGGCGAGCTCGAGGTCGAGATTTCTGACGACCTGGAGGTGCATCTCAGCGGCTGGGCGGAACCGGTGTGCTCAGGGCAGCTCTCAGAGGAACTGCTCGCAGCCTTGGAGCGGGCGTGAGCGACGAGCGAACCGCACGTGAGGTGGTCGAAGGGATCGCGATGGGCTTCGCGGCTGTCGACCCCAACCAGGTGCGCGAAGCGCTCGAGACTCACGATTCGCCGGACGAAGTAATGGCCGCACTGGGCGAGTTCGGCGAATTCCAGGAGCAGGTGATCGACCCGGAGATCGTGATCGACTTCTCGAGCTTCGAGTCCGCTCTGACCCCCGATGCGCCGGAGAGGTTTCGCGGCTGGGAGGGATGGATGGAGATGTGGCGACTTTGGCTCGGGGCCTGGGAGGACTACGAGCCGCAGATCGAGATCGAGGAGCTCGACGACGAGCACATCCTGGTCACCGCCACCGCGACGCTGAAGGCCGTGGCAGCGGTGTCGAGATCGAATGGGTCACGGTCGGGATCTGGACCGTTCGGGACGGGCGCTTGGTCGCGATGCACAACTTCCTCACCCGAGAGGATGCCCTTGCCGCCCTGGAGAAGGGCCTTCCGTAGGCTTGGCGGCCGTGGGTACCTCGGAGACCCAAAAGCGTGCGTTGACAGACCCCTCGCGGCGTGTCGAGGCGATGCCGCCCTACGCGTTCGCCGAGCTGGAGCGGCGGATCGCCGCCAAGCGCGAGGCGGGGATCGACGTGATCAGCCTCGGGATCGGCGACCCCGACGAGCCCACCTACCCCCACATCGTCAAGGCGATGCAGGAGGCGGTGGCCGAGAACGCCAACCAG
>JBBQNM010000076.1:0-10206 GCA_038329895.1 Solirubrobacterales bacterium
CTGATCGTCGCCGTTCGTGAACGCCGAGATCTGCTTCGCGGCGTCCGACCAGTACTCGCCGACGTTCGGCTGCTGCTCCTTGAGCAGGTTCACCGCCGCGTCGAACTGCTTCTGGTTCAGCTCGTAGGGGTTGTCGATCCCCAGGCTGGGGTCATGCGCCTTCAGGTACACGGCCGCGTCGGCGATGTAGATCGGGTCGTCATAGGCGCTGATCTTGCCCTTGTACTTGGCGGCCTTCTTGGGATCGAGGATCACGTCCCACGAGGTCGGCGCCGGTGTGACGTTCTTGGTGTTCCAGATCAGCAGGTTCGCCCCGCGACCGTGCGGGATGCCGTAATGCACCCCGTCGAACGTGTTGTAGGGCTGGTCCTTGATGTCCGAAAACACGGTCTTGTAGTTCGGCACCAGGTCCACGTTGACCGGATTGACGTCGCCGCCGTCGACCAAACGGGCGGTGGCGTTGCCCGACGCCGACACGCCGTCGTACTGGCCGGTGCGCATCAACTGCAGCATCTCGTCGGACGTGCCGGCCTCCTTGACGCTGACCTGGCAGCCGGTCTTCTTCTCGAATGCCGACTTCCACGGCTCAGCGACGTAACCGGGCCAGGCGACGAGGCTCAGCTTGCCCTCGCCTTTGCCGACCTTCTGCAGCTCCTTGCTGCCGCCGTTGTTGTCGTTGCCGCCGCCACAGCCAGCCGCGATCAAGGCGATGAACGCGACCAGAGAGGCAACGATGGACCAGGCGACCCTCGCCGGATCGCGCGCTGATTTGCCACTCATGGGGATTCCTCCTCCCTCGTTGTCTCCGCCGCGACGGCGACCGCATGCTCGGGCCGCCATCCGACCGTCACCTTCCGTCCGCGCTGCCCGAGCGCCTCCTGTGAGGAGGTCTCGAGGTTCTGGCGGACGACCAAAAGCTCTCCACCTGAACCAAGATCGACCATATAGCGGGTGAAGCTGCCCGCGTAGGAGGCGTCCTGAATCTTGCCAGTCTCGGTTTGAAGGCCGCCCGAGTCCTCGCCGGGCTCGAGCAGGTGGATCTTCTCGGGCCTGATCGTGAATCGGCTGCCGTCGCGCTCGAGCAGGTTGGAGACTCCGACGAAGCCGGCGACGAAAGGTGTCCGCGGCTGTTCGTAGACCTCGGCCGGCGTGCCGACCTGCTCGACCCTCCCGGCGTCGAAGACGGCGATGCGATTGCTCATGGTCAGCGCCTCGTCCTGGTCGTGGGTGACGTAGACGAAGGTGATCGCGACCTCGCTTTGGATCGTCTTCAGCTCCACCTGCATCTGCTCGCGCAGCTTCAGGTCCAGCGCCCCGAGCGGCTCGTCGAGCAACAGCACGCGCGGGCGGTTGACGATCGCCCTCGCCAGCGCCACCCGCTGACGCTGGCCGCCCGACAGCTCCGACGGCTTGCGGGAGTCCATGCCGGCGAGGCGCACCATCTCCAGCGCCTCGCCGCGGCGGCGCGCCCGCTCGTCCTTGCTGACCCTCTTCACGCGCAGCCCGTACTCGACATTCTCGGCCACGCTCATATGCGGGAAAAGCGCGTAGTCCTGAAACACCGTGTTGACCTCGCGGTCATACGGCGCCTGGTCCTTGACGTCGCGCCCGCCCAGCTCCACCACCCCGGCGTCCGGGATCTCGAAGCCGGCGATCATGCGGAGCGTCGTCGTCTTCCCCGAGCCGGAGGGGCCGAGCAGGGTGAAGAACTCGCCGCGGGCGATCTCCAAGTCGACCCCGTCGACCGCCAGTACGTCGCCGTAGCGCTTGGTCAGCCCGGAAAGACGGACGTCGGGAGCGTCCTCGCGACCTGGGGACATCGTCGGCTCAGGGCCGCCAGAGGTCCGCTCGCTTGCGGTGATCGATGCCGTGCTCTCTTGCAGTTCCACGAAGGCGCCAAGTTCCAACTCGCCGAGACGCTATACGAGGCGGCGCTGGAAGTAATGCACAAAGTTGGCGGGGTCGGTTGGCCGCCCTGTAGAGGCGGTCGGGGCCCAACTGCCTTCAGGGGCTGGTGAGGCCGAGCTTCGCGCTAGAGGCCCGGCGCGTGGCGGATGCCGTATCCCACGGGGGAGACCATGCGGGTGCTCCAACCCGGGCCGTTGCCCGGTACCTGCGACGTATCGAGGCGAAGCCCCGCGATGGTCGCGAACATGTGGCCACTGTTGTAGTAGACGGTGATCCAGCGACCCGCGCCGGTCACTCCCCAGCGGCGGAAGCTGCCCGAGGGGACCGGCGAGCTCAGAAGCCTTGCGCCATGCAGCGCCCAGCTCACGGTGCCCGAGCAGTCATAGGCCCTGTCCAGCGTCCATGGCAGGCGGTGGCCGCCGCCCAGGCGGTAGGGAAGGGCGACGATCTCGTTCGCCCAGCGGATTGCCCGCTTGACCACGGCCGGCGCGTCGGCCGGCGCGACCGCAAGGCCAGTGCTCAGCAGCTTCGCCTTACCGATCGGCCCGCAGCTGGAGGTTGAGCCCACCCCGCCGCCGCCGATCGTGCAGGCAGGATCCGGGGGTGGCGTGGTCGTGGTCGTGGTCGGGGGCGGGGGCGTCGGATCGCCCGGAGCCGCCACGCCGCCGTCCGCAAGGGCACCGGCCGGCCAGGCGATCAGCGCGACGCTGACCCCCACGGCCGCTAGCCCTGCCTTAAGCCCGTTGTCCTTGCACGCCAACACGGTTCTCCTTCGTCGGCCTACGGGGTTAGCTGTCGGGCTAGCGCGAAAGGAGCCTGCGCTCCCACATCACCAAAACACGTGGGTTCGCCCCTTGAGTGGTTCCCCCGTTCCGCTGCCCCATGGGGCAGCGGATTCGGCAGTTACCGGTTATCGAAGTCGCGGCACCTTACACATTTCCCTTGACGTTTGCGAAGACAAGCACACAATCAAGTGCCTATTCGCACCAACTCGGCGAATTCCTCCGCCCGGGCCGGCGTCTGGATTGATTCGGTCGCAGCCGGCGGGTCCCTGCCGGCCGGCCGGGTGCGCCTGAGCCCACTCGGCGATCCGCTTCGATTCGTTGATCGCCTCGCCGTCATCCGTGATCAGTACCGGCACCACAGGCTGGCCGGTCAGCTCCTTGACCCCGCGGCGACCCTCGGTCATCCACTTGATCGGCCCGATCCCGAGCCCATGCACCCTGATCACCTCGGGCTCGTAGCCCGCGTCGCGCAGAGCCTTGTGGGCTGTGTGGCAGGGATGCCCTCCGGGGCGGATTGTCTGGAAGGTCCCCCAGCAGACGTAGAGCTTCACGACGACGAGCATATCCCGGCATGAGCTTGAGCGCCGCCGCAGGCTGGCGAAGGTCGCCCGGTGGTAGGTTGGAATCGATGCAGCTCACGGGGGCCACAGCTCTTCTCACCGGCGCGACCGGCGGCCTCGGGCGCGCGATCGCCGAGGCGCTGGCCGACCGAGGCGTCTCCCTGGTGCTCAGCGGCCGCAACGCCGAGGCGCTCGAGCAGCTCGCCGCCGAGCTCCCGGGCAGCGGTCACCTCACGATCCCTGCGGACCTCGCCCAGCCCGGCGCAGCGTCGAAGCTGGTCGCAGACGCCGGGCAGGTCGACGTCCTGGTCGCCAACGCGGGGCTGCCGGGAACCGGCCTGCTCACCGACTTCTCCGAGGAGGAGGTCGAGCGCGCGCTGCGGGTCAACCTCGAGTCGCCGGTCCTCATGGCGCGTGCGCTGATGGAGCCGATGACCCAGCGCGGACAGGGGCACATGGTCTTCATCGCCTCCCTCGCGGGCAAGGCGGCAAGCCCGCGCGGCTCGCTCTACAACGCGACCAAGTTCGGCCTGCGGGGCTTTGCGCTGGGACTGCGCACCGACCTGGCCTCGCAGGGAATCGGCGTTTCCGTGGTCGCCCCCGGATTCGTGCGCGAGGCGGGGATGTTCGCCGACTCCGGCGCCAAGCCGCCGCCGGGCCTGGGTACCACGACGCCCGAGCGCGTAGCCGCAGCAGTGGTACGGGCAATCGAAAAGAACAAGATGGAGATTGCCGTGGCGCCGATCCAGCAGCGGATGGCGGCGCATCTGGCCCTGGCGACGCCGGGCATCTCGTCGCGCGCGCAGAGCGGGGGCATGGCCAGGCGTACCGCCGAGGACCTCGCGGCCCGTCAGTCCGACAAACGGTGAGCGCGTCGATATGAGCGGCGACTCCTTCGGTGCCCGCTCGAAACTCGAGGTCGGCGGCCGCGAGTACGAGATCCACCGCCTCGACGCGCTCCAGGAGCGCTTCGACGTCGCCCGCCTTCCCTACTCGCTGAAGGTGCTGCTGGAGAACGTGCTGCGGCTCGAGGACGGCGACGCGGTCACCTCCGGGGATGTCGAGGCGATCGCGGGCTGGGACGCCAAGGCCGAGCCCAGCGTCGAGATCCCCTTCCAGCCCGCCCGGGTTCTGATGCAGGACTTCACCGGCGTGCCGGCGGTGGTCGACCTGGCGGCGATGCGCGACGCGATCGACGAGCTGGGCGGCGACGCGACGGCGATCAACCCGCTCGTCGACGTCGACCTGGTCATCGACCACTCGGTGCAGGTCGACGCGTTCGGCAACGCGCGCGCCTTCGCGATCAACGCCGAGCGCGAGTTCGAGCGCAACCGCGAGCGCTACGCGTTCCTGCGCTGGGGCCAGGAGGCCTTTGACAACTTCCGCGTCGTGCCGCCGGCCACCGGCATCTGCCACCAGGTGAACCTCGAGTACATCGCCCAGGTCGTGTTCAGCCGCGAGGGCGACGGGGGCCTGGCCGCTTACCCCGACACGCTGGTCGGCACCGACTCGCACACGACGATGGTCAACGGGCTCGGGGTGCTGGGCTGGGGAGTGGGCGGAATCGAGGCCGAGGCGGCGATGCTGGGGCAGCCGATCTCAATGCTGCTGCCGCAGGTGATCGGCTTCAAGCTCACCGGCGAGCTGTCGGAGGGGGCGACCGCGACCGACCTGGTGCTGACGGTGACCGAGATGCTGCGCGAGAAGGGCGTGGTCTCGAAGTTCGTCGAGTTCTTCGGGCCGGGGCTTTCCACCCTCGGCTTGGCCGACCGGGCGACGATCGGCAACATGTCGCCCGAGTTCGGGTCCACCTGCGCGATCTTCCCGGTCGACGCCGAGACGCTGCGCTATCTCGAGTTCACCGGGCGGCCCACCGAGTTGATCGAGCTTGTCGACGCCTATGCCCGTGAGCAGGGGATGTTCCACGTCGAGGAGTCCGAGGAGTCGACCTACTCCGACACCCTCCAGCTCGACCTCGGCGACGTCGAGCCGAGCATCGCCGGGCCCAAGCGCCCCCAGGACCGGGTGCCGCTGGCGAGCGCCAAGCGAGCATTCATCGAGGCGCTCGAAGTAGAGGACCCGGACGCGGCCAAGCACCTCGGCAGCAACTATGACGAGGCGGTCGCCGGCTCCTTCCCCGCCTCCGATCCCCCCGGCGAGGACCACAACGACGCGCGCGGCCGCCCGCGCGGCGCCCCCGCCGACACGGCGGTCGCCGAGCGCGACACCAGCGACGCGATCGAGGTCACTCTGGAGGACGGCACGACGGTCGAGCTCGACCACGGCCGGGTGGTGATCGCGGCGATCACAAGCTGTACCAACACCTCCAACCCCTCGGTGATGGTCGGCGCCGGACTCCTGGCCCGCAACGCGGTAAAGCGAGGCCTGCGGCGAAAGCCCTGGGTGAAGACCTCGCTGGCCCCGGGCTCGACCGTGGTCACCGACTACCTCGACAAGGCGGGCCTGACCGAGTACCTCAACGAGCTGCAGTTCAACCTGGTCGGCTACGGCTGCACCACCTGCATCGGCAACTCTGGGCCTCTACCAAAAGAGATCTCGGAGGCGGTCGACGAGAAGGACCTGATGGTCTGCGCGGTGCTGTCGGGGAATCGCAACTTCGAGGGGCGCATCAACCAGGACGTGAAGGCGAACTACCTCGCCTCGCCGCCGCTGGTCGTCGCCTACGCGCTGGCGGGGCGCATGGACATCGACCTTATGGAGGACCCCCTGGGTGAGGGCTCCGACGGCGAGCCCGTCTACCTGCGCGACGTCTGGCCGGGTTCGGAGGAAATCAAGCAGGTGGTCGGCGACTCGATCCGCTCCGACATGTTCACGCGCAGCTACGGCGAGGTCTTCAAGGGCGACGAGGAGTGGAACGCGGTCGAGGTGCCGGAGGGGGATCGCTACACCTGGCCCGAGTCGACCTACGTCCGCCGCCCCTCCTTCTTCGACGGGATGCCGCAAGAGCCCGAGGCGGTGGAGCCGATCGGCGGCGCGCGGGTGCTGGCCGTGCTCGGCGACTCGATCACCACCGACCACATCTCGCCCGCCGGCGCGATCAAGAAGGACAGCCCGGCCGGGCGGTGGTTGATCGAGCAGGGAGTGGGGCCGGCCGAGTTCAACTCATACGGCTCGCGGCGAGGCAACCACGAGGTGATGGTCCGGGGCACCTTCGCCAACATCCGCCTCCGCAACCAGCTGGTCGAGCGAGCGGGCGGCTTCACGCGTCACTTCCCCGACGGCGAGGAGACGACGATCTTCGAGGCGGCGATGCGATACGCCGACGAAGGCGTGCCGCTGGTCGTGCTGGCCGGCGAGGAGTACGGCTCCGGCTCCTCGCGCGACTGGGCGGCAAAGGGCACGAAGCTGCTCGGGGTGCGAGCGGTGATCGCGCGCAGCTTCGAGCGCATCCACCGCTCCAACCTGATCGGGATGGGGGTGGCGCCGCTTCAGTTCGCCGACGGCGAGGACTTCGGATCGCTGGGCCTAACCGGCGAGGAGCAGATCGACGTCTCCGACCTCCGGAACGGCGAGGCGAAGAGCGTCACAGTGACCGCGCGCCGCGAGGGCTCGGACCCGATCCAGTTCGAGGCAACGGTCCGCCTCGACACCCCGAACGAGGTGCGCTACTTCCAACACGGCGGCATCCTGCAGCGGGTGCTTCGGCAGCTGCGCGACCGCAGCACTTAGGAACCTGGAAAAAAGCATCGGCGCGGCGGGGTCGCGGGAGGCAGGGGGTCCGCGCGACCCGCACCACGCCAGCGCGTCGGTAGCCAGGGAGGGATGCCGACGCGTTCCGTCCCCGGAGGCAGAACCTCCAGGGGCGAGCCTTACTCCCTCAGATACCGAATTCTATAGGGGCGAGAGGGGCCGTCAACCCCGCATTTGGGCGTCGACGATCGCTTCCTCGCGCGGTGCGACCCCCCAACCCTTGCGCTCGATCAGCTCGATCGCGATCACGCTGCCGAGCGGGCCGACCGGCGTCAGCGTGGCGGCGAGAAGCGTGTACGGCGCCTGGTGGCGCAGGCAGGTGAACCAGATCAGCAGGCAGAGCAGGACGTAGCCGATCCCGTGCACGAGGCCGAAGATGAACGTCTCGGTCTCAAACCCGGGCAAAAGCCAGAAGGCGATCAGCGCCGAGAAGATCGCCAGCTCGACCCAGGAGGCCCGCTTTACCCACTCAAAGAGCGGGCCGGGGACCGGCCTTCGCAGCGCGTCGGAGCTTCGTCGCATAGGCGCCACCATTATCAGGGGCGCTTGGCGCCCACACGCGCGTGGATCGTGGGACGACTCATCTCGGTCCAGGCCGCAAGCGGGCATCTTGTCCAGCGGTCCATAGGCGTCGGCGCCCGAACAGCCGACCATTGGGTCCATGAAGCCGATGACAATTCATGTAGGGCAGGCAGGACCGGCGCCGAGAAGGCCCCGGTTGGTTGCGGTGATCGTGCCGCGGCCGAGGGACCCTCGACCGAGCGCCCCGAGACCGCGCTGATACTTGCGGCGCAACGCCGCGGCCAACATCAGTGTTCGGGTGTCAGCGCCGAGAGGACGATGCGCTCCTGCTCGTGCGCGTGGGTGCCGGCGTAACCCTCGCCCGGGCTGGCCCGCTCGGGGCGGCCGATGTAGCTGAACGAGACGCCTTCCGGTAGCAGCTCCGGTACCCGCCGCCACATCACCTTCCATTCGCCCATGTTCTTGGGCTCCTCCTGGACCCAGACCACGTCCTTGAGCTTCGGGTAGGAGGAGATCACCTCCTGGAGCTGGTCGCGGGCGAAGGGATAGAGCAACTCGACCCTCGCGATCGCCACGTTCTCGGCCGCCTCGCGCCGCGGGTTGGCGTCCATCTCGTGGTAGATCTTGCCGCTGCACAAGACCAGGCGCTCGACCTTGTCGCGCCGCTCGCCGGCCGTCGGGTCGTCGAGGACGAAGTGGAACCGGCCGTTCGTGAGCTCGTCAAGGGTCGAGCTTGCACGGTCGAGCCGCAGCAGGCTCTTGGGGGTGAAGACGATCAGCGGGCGGGCCTTCTTGATCAACGCCTGGCGGCGCAGCAGGTGGAAGTACTGGGCCGCCGTGGTCGGGTTGGCGATCCGGATGTTGCCCTCCGCCGCCAGCGCCAGGAAGCGCTCGATCCGGGCGCTGGAGTGCTCCGGCCCACCGCCTTCATAGCCGTGCGGGAGTAGCAGCGTCAGTCGCTTCACCTGTCCCCACTTCGCCTCGCCGGAGACGATGAAGCTGTCGATGATCACCTGGCCGGCGTTGCCGAAGTCGCCGAACTGGGCTTCCCAGAGGATCAGCGAGTCCGGCTCGGCGGCCGAGTAGCCGTACTCGAAGCCGAGGCAGGCGGTCTCCGAGAGCGGGCTGTTGTAAAGCTCGAACGGCGCCCTCGCGTCGTCCAGGTGCTGCATCGGGCAGTACTTCAGCCCGGTCTTCTCGTCGTGCAGGACGAGGTGGCGATGCGAGAAGGTGCCGCGCTCGGTGTCCTGGCCGGTGAGCCGGACGTGCACGTCCTCGGTGAGCAGCGAGGCAAACGCCAGCGCCTCCGCATGACCGAACTCGATCCCTCCTTCCTCGAGCGCCTCCCGGCGCTTGCCGAGCGGCTTGCGAAGCTTGCGGTGGATGGCGAAGCTGTCGGGGACCCTCAGCAGCTGCTCGTTTAGCTCGCGCAGTCTGTCGGCGGGGACGATCGTGTCGACCGCGGGGCTGGCGCTGCGGTCCAGCTCGCCGGTACCGGTCGTCACGGTGGGGTCCTCGTACTCGCCGGCCTCCATCTTGCGGCGCAGCTCCTTGAGGGTGTCGCTGAGCTGGTCCCGGCGCGCCTGCGACGTTGCCTCGACGTCCTCCGGGGACACGACGCTCTCGCCGATCAGCTTCTCGGTGTAGATCTCCGAGACCGGGGGATGCTGCTTGATCGCCGCCGCCATCAGAGGCTGCGTGTAGGCGGGCTCATCGGTCTCGTTGTGGCCGAAGCGCCGGTAGCCGATCAGGTCGATGACAACGTCGCGGCCCCAACGCTCGCGGTAGGCCATTGCGAGGCGGACGGCGCCGATGCAGGCCTCGACGTCGTCGGCGTTGACGTGCACGATCGGAACGTTGAAGCCCTTTGCCATGTCCGCCGCATAGGGCGTCGATCGCCCCTCCTGGGGATCGGTGGTGAATCCCACCTGGTTGTTTTGGATGATGTGGATGGTGCCGCCGACGGCGTAGCCGCGCAGCGACTGAAGGTTGAGCGTCTCGGAGACCACGCCCTGCGCGGGGAACGCCGCGTCGCCGTGCAGCAGCACCGCCAGCGCGATGCTGGGGTCGTGCTCGAGCTTCGGCCCCTTGCGAACGCTCTGCGATGCCCGGGCCGCGCCGGTGACCACCGGGTCGACGAACTCGAGGTGGCTGGGGTTGGGATAGAGCCCGACCTCGATCTCCTTGCCGTCCGCGGTGGTGAAGCAGCCGACGTGGCCGTAGTGGTACTTGACGTCGCCGGTGCCCCCGTGGGGGATCGCGGCCACCGCCTTCACGGCCTCGATCGCCTTCGAGCCCTCGAACTCGGCGAAGATCGACTCCAGCGAGCGGCCGAGCGTGTGCGCGAGGACGCTGAGGCGCCCGCGGTGGGCCATCCCGAACACGACCTCCTCAGCGTTCGCCCGTTGCGCCAGGGTCGTGATCTCGTCCAGCATCGGGACGATCATGTCGAGGCCCTCGATCGAGAACATCTTCTGGCCCAGGTAGGCCTTTTCCAGGTAGCGCTCGAACTGGAAGACCTCGATCAGGCGCCGCAGCAGTGCCTTGCGCTCCTCCTCGGAGAGCGGCTGGCGATGGGCGCCGGTCTCGATCATCTCCCGCAGCCACACCCGCTGTTGGTGGGAGGAGAGATGCTCGAGTTGGTAGGCCATCGTGCCGCAGTAGACGGCGCGCATCCGAGGCAGCGCGTCGAGCAGGGTCTCGCCGGGAACGCCGATGCG
>JBBQNM010000077.1:0-10194 GCA_038329895.1 Solirubrobacterales bacterium
AGGGCCAGGACCGCGATCGCAAGCCCGGCGCAGGCCAACAGCGCCGCCGCGATCCCCAGGCCCAGCCATTGATCGGTGCCGAGATCGGGATGCGGGAGCAGCGGCAGCGCCGCGAACCCGGTGGCGAGGCCAAAATTGCGCACGACGCCGCTCCAGCCCACCTTCGATCGCGACCCGAAGCATGCGCACGGCGCGCCGGCCCGGCCGGAGCGAAGCGCCGCCAGCAGGGCGAATGCGAAGCCGGCCAGCAGCGCGGCGGCGGCATAGGCGGCGGCGGCGAGACCGGCGCCGACGCCGGCGGCAAGCAACAGCTCGACGGCGATCAGCGCGCGCCAGAGGGTGCGGCGTTGCCGTTGCCCCTCGATGCCGAAGGTGCGCAGCGCCGCAGCGCTGGACTCGGGGCTCGCCAGCTTGGCGACGGCGGAGACCACCAGCACCGCGGCGAATGCAAGACGCAAGCCCTGCCACAGCATTGGGCGCGAATCTAGCAGCCGTCCGAGGCCTGCCGCGTCTAGCCGATCGCGACCATGCGCTCGATCGGCAGCCGGGCCCGCTCGGCGATCTCCTCCGGCACGCTGACCTCGAACTTCATCTCGCGCAGCGAGTCGCGCAGCTTCGGCAGCGTGATCATCTTCATGTACTTGCAGAAGGCCATCCGGTTGGCCTCGATCAGGTTGGCCTGCGGCGCCGCCTGCTGCAGCGGGTAGAGCATCCCGTTCTCGGTGGCGACGATGTAGCTGCCGTCCGGGTGCTGCTCGACGTGCTTGAGCATCCCTGAGGTGGAGAGCATGTGCACGCCCTCGGCGTCGACGTCGCCGGCCGCCACATACTCCATCGCCTGGGTCGAGCAGCCGCACTCGGGGTGGATCAGGAACTCGGCCTCGGGGTGCTCGGCCCTGGTGCGCTCGATGTCATCGGGACGAATCCCCGCGTGGACGTGGCACTCGCCGTCCCAGACGTGGAAGCGGGCACCGCGCTCGGGATCGTCGCGCAATCCCGTCTCACGCTCGACGAAAGCACCGAGCCACATGTCGGGCCCGAACAGGATCTCTGCATCGGGGCCGTGCTGGCGCCAGATGTGCTCTACCACCTGCACCGCATTGGAGGAGGTGCAGCAGTAGTCGGTCTCCGCCTTTACCTCGGCCGAGGTGTTGACGTACATCACGACCACCGCCCCGGGGTGCTCCGCCTTCCAGGCGCGAAGCTGCTCGGCGTCGATCGAGTCCGCGAGCGAGCAGCCGGCGTCGAGGTCGGGGATCAACACGGTCTTCTGCGGCGAGAGGATCGACGCCGTTTCGGCCATGAAGTGGACGCCGCAAAAGACGATCGCTTCTGCGTCGGTGGAAGAAGCGCGGCGGGAGAGCCCCAGCGAGTCGCCGCAGAAGTCGGCGACGTCCTGGACCTCGGGCAGCTGGTAGTTGTGGGCGAGGATGATCGCGTCGCGCTCGGCGGCGAGGGCACGGACCTCGTCGCTGAGCTCGGCCACCTGGTCCGGTGTGAGCTCGGGTATGCCGCTGGGCTGAAGCGTTGGCAGCTCCTGCATGGGGGCTTCCTCTCGGCGTTTCTATGTTCCCTGGCCCGGCGCGCTACTCGGGTGCGCGCCTCGAACCGTGGGAATGAACTGCCCCAAGTCTAGCGAGGCCTATGGCGATGTCGCCGCCATGAATCTACGGGCTGTCGGGCCCGGTCGCCATAACCCCCGGTCAGCCGGCGCCCGCGGCGTTTGCCGGGAGCGCGCGCTTGCGTCAGAGAACGGAGAATCGGCGCTTGACGTTGACCATGAGACAACAGCGTGAGCGCCACCACCGTCGTCAGGGCCACGAAGCTAGGGCTCCATGTTTCCGCACCACTGCCGGTGGTACTTGTCGTGCGCAACCGTGACAAGCTTCAGGCGCGAGCTGAAGGCTCGCGGTCCATCCGGAGATAAACTGCATGGAGTGGCTTTCCTCGTATCAGCGATCATCGTTTCCGTGGTCGGCGGACTGCTTCTTCGTCGTTGGGAAGCCGTTCTCGTGCCGGTGTTGTTGGTTCCTCTTTACTATGTCGGCTTGAAGTCCGACTGGTGGGGCGATGGTGTGGGCGACGGGTGGCAGTTCGCGGCAACGGCGGTAACACTGGGGACGATGTTCGTCACCGCGATTGCTGTGGTGGTCGCACGTCTGAGCCGTCGCTAGCCCGCTGGGATTCATCGCCTCGACCGGCCACCACGACGAAACCCGTGTTACTCACTTAGCGAGATCAGCGTTCGCTCATCGGTTGGGTGGCCGACGAGCTGGATGGCGACCGGGAGCCGTTCGCCGTCAAGGCCGGGTGCGCGCAGTTTATCTAGCGGCGCAGTAGCTCTTCAGCGTCAAGCAGTTGCGGTTGAAAACCAGTCCGAACTGTGCCAGCTCCGTCAGTACCACCGGCCCCTGAACCACAGCGCTTTTCTTACCGAAGCGCTCCACGCGCGCCGGGTCCCGGCCAAAGATCATCACTGTGCTCTGCGGCCGGAAGATGACGAGCTGGCGACCACTGTCATAGTTCGTCGCTGGCATCCCGCCAACCGTGGTCTCCGTGCCCGGGCGCGGCTGGCCATCAGGGGTGGCAGAAGAGAACATCTGCTTAGTGACCTCGGCCGCCGGCCAGCTCTGAATTTCGATCGGGGGCGCGCATCCTTCATCCCCCGCAGGGTGGCAATCGCCGTAGATGTAGGAGACATAGTTGGCGCGGCCCGGATCACCCGGAACGGGGTCGTCGCAGCGCCTGAGGACCGCCGTGACACCTAGCCCATCGAAGGACTCTCCCGCCCACCAGTCGGAAAAGTTCAAGCGCTGGTCCGCCGCCGTGCAGGAAAGCCTGGTCGGGCTGCTCGCTTGATTGCTGGCGGGATTGCTGGCGGGTGGCGGTGCAATGGTCACGTTCCCGCTGACCGCTGCAGGCTGCGGCGGCGTGTGCGCGACGAGATCTATGCCTGCCGCGACGCTGGCCAACCCGCCGCCGAGCCCGACGACGAAGAGGATGAAGACGACAGTCGATGTCTTACGCATGTTCAGTCCCTTTGCCCCGAGTTAGTGACCAATCCAAGCCCAACCGGTGTAGCCATTACTTCCAGCATAGTCGCCATCGCACTGCTTGAAGTTATGGGTGTTTCCCCACCACGTGTAGGTGGTGTAGTGGCCAGCGGCTTTGAAGTCAGAACGCAGCGTTCGTCGCCCCCAGTCGAAGCCGCTGCCGGTGGCGCCATTCGAATCCACGGCGTGGCCGCAATACCAGACGAAGTCCTCGTGGTGTGCGTCGCCGACCGTATAAGGATCGCCACCAGCCCAGAACAAGCGAATGTGGAAGCGGGAGCTCAACGAGCCGCCGCTGGCGCGCTGTGTCCCCATCGAATAGCAAGACCCGTGCGACCAGGTGGCCTGCGAGCTGCCCGAGGTGTTCGTCCAGCCAGCGTGAAGCCCAACTTGATAACCGGTATGGGACCACCCGGCGTACGGACCATAGAACCCGAAGTTGACCGGATCCACGCGAGTTGAGCAGTCACCCTTGTAAGTGTAGGAAGAGGTGTTGAAGTGGGCCGCGGCCGCGGCTGCGCCGATTGCCTGCCAAGCCAGCAGGAGAGCAGCGAAGCTCACGACCCATCGCAGCCTCGGCGAACGACCCACGCCGCTTGCGGCGCTGTTCCTCGTCATTTCCCTGATCGGTGTCATGGAACCATCCTGGCCGGCAGTCGTCTTGATAGGGCTGTCCTCGTCACTTGGCAGTTTTCCGTTATCTGGGCCGATGGGGTCGATCTCTCCTAAAGCCTGCTCATACTTTCTCGCCGGTCACAACTTGGCGCAAGGGGGAAAACCCTGCACCCGCACCCTTCACCTTCAAGGTCCGCCTAGGTTGCGGGGATCGCTTATGGGTGAGAAGGAGTGTGCGAGCGCTCAACTATCGCTGCCAGCGCCGTACGCGAGGAAACGTCGAGTTTGTTGAAGATACGCCTCAAGTGGCTCAGCTGCGCCATTTCGTCACGGCGCCCGATGAGCGGGGCCTTCCCGTCGGTCACAAGTCAAACATAGCCCCGACAGGAAGCTCTGCGGAGGTGCGAGATTCCCTAACACTGTTCATCCGCGACTTCTGGGTAACGCTGGCGACGATTTCTCTCCTGACGGTCAGTCAGTTGACCTTCTTGACCAAGTCGCTTGGAAGGTCAGTCACGCCACGACAGAGCCGCCAGGACCAGGCGCTTGCGACACCAGATGAACGCGCGGCGTAGCCGGTCTAGGGTTCACCCATGCCCGAGTTACCGGAGGTCGAGATCACCGCGCGGCGACTCGCCACAGCGCTGCAAGGTGCTGAAGTCGAGTCGGCGCTGGCCCCGGGCATGGTCGCGCTGAAGACCTTCGATCCGCCACTGGAGGCGCTGGAGCGCCGCAAGGTGACCGGGGTACGGCGGATCGGCAAGATGCCGGTGGTCGAGCTCGGAGACCTCGCCCTGCTCGTGCACCTGATGTCGGCCGGACGGTTGCAGGTGTTCGGGGAGCGGGCCTCGCCACGCGATCGCGCCTCGCGGCTGCTGATCCGTCTCGCCGACGGCCGCGAACTGCGCCTGCGCGAGTTCGGCACCCGCCAGCGCGCCTGGGCAAAGCTGCTGGCGGCCGACGCGGTCGCCGAGGACGAGATGGTCGCCACGCTCGGCCCCGAGGCCTGGCCGGCTCCGCCGCTGGAGCGCTTCGCCGAGCTGATCGCCGAGCCGCGCCACCTGCACCCGCTGCTGCGCGATCAGCGCTCGATCGCGGGAATCGGGCGCTCGTGGGTCGACGAGGTCCTCTGGGAGGCGCGGCTGTCGCCCTTCAAGCAGGGCTCGGAGCTGCTCGAGACCGAGGTCGAGAGCCTGCACCGAGCGCTCGCCGTACTCGGGGCAGCGATCGAGCACTACGAGAAGGAGATCGGCGAGACGCTGCCGGACAAGTTGCCGATGCCGCTGCAGGTGCACAGGCGGGAGGGCGAGCCGTGCCCGCGCTGCGGGACGACGATCGAGGCCGTCTACTTCAAGGAGCACCAGGCCAACTACTGCCCGCAGGAGCAGACGGGAGGAAGGGTGCTGAAGGACCGCAGGCTTTCGCGGTTGCTGAAGTAGCCACTGGCCCCTGGCCGTGAGGGACTTACCGGCCGGTGACGCGGCGGAGAAGAGCGCGGCTCACGGTCAGGGGATGGTTCGCAACCGTGGCGAGGCGCCCGACAACGCTGACCGGGTCGTGGGCGATGCCAAGGTCGCGGAGGATCTTCCCCGGGTCGAAATAGACCCGCTCGCAGACCAGCCGGTCCGCCTCGAACACGAATACGGCCGCGAACTGCATCTCGAACTTGCGTCCGGTCGGCGGCAGGCCGCGGAGGGGGCCGTTGTGGGTGCCGTAGAGCATCGCCTCGACGATTACCGCGTCGTCGGCGTGATGAAGCGCGATCAGCTCGTTGCGCTGGTCCGGGAAGGCATCGCGGGTCTCCTCGAAGTAGGCCATCACCTCCTCCGGCCCATCGTGCACCTCGCCGGTCCCGATCAGCTCGTAGCGCGGGTGGTCGAAGGTCTCCAGCGTGAGGTCGAACTCGTGCCGGTTCTCCGATTCCATGTGCTCGCGCACGATGTCCTCGCGGCGCTGTTGCAACTCGGCGGTGGTCACCGAGCCGACTCTATCCGTGGGTGCCGCATGGCGCTACCGGGGCTCGACGAGCATGCTCAGATCCAGCGCCGGCGCTGAGTGGGTCAGTGCACCGACCGAGATGAACTCGACTCCGGATGCGGCGACCTCACCCACGTTTTCGAGCATCACTCCGCCCGACGCCTCCAGGGTCGCCACCGGCCCGTGGGCCGCAGCGGAGTTGTCGCGAAGCTCGACCGCCCGGCGCAGCGCCTCCGGTTCCATGTTGTCGAGTAATAGCCGTCCGGCGCCGGCGTCGAGCGCCTCGGCGACCTCGTCGAGGTCGCGGCACTCGACCTCGACGGATCGCTCCGGCTCCGCTCCGCTGGCCCTCCGCACCGCCTCCCCCAGCCCGTCCGCGAGCGCGACATGGTTCTCCTTGATCAGGATCGCGTCGTGCAGGCCGAGCCGGTGGTTGGTCCCGCCCCCGGCCGCGACCGCCGCCTTCTCGAGGGCGCGCAGGCCGGGCGTCGTCTTACGGGTGTCGAGGATCTGCGTATTTGTGCCCGCGACCGCCTCCAAGTAGCGGGCGGTCAACGTCGCCACGCCGGAGAGGTGGCAAATCAGATTGAGCGCCGTCCGCTCGGCGGCGAGCAGCGACCGCGCCGGGCCGTTCGCGGCGGCGACCTGGGCGGGCACCTCCTCGCGCCACTCGCCCTCGGGAGTGAGCACCTCGAAGTCATCGGCACCCGCCTGCCGAAAGACCTCCTCTGCGGCGGCGAACCCGAAAAGGACTCCCGGCTGTTTCTGGGTGATCGTGGCGCGGCCGTGGGCGTCGGCGGGCACGACGGCCTGCGAGGTCAGGTCGCCGGCGCCGATGTCCTCGGCGAGCGCACGGGAGACCAGCTCGGTGAGGCTCTCGTCAGCCACCGCTCCAGCCTAGTTGTGCCCACGAAATCTCACGTTTCTGCGATCTGCGACGTTTATTCAGCAGTGGAGAAGAAGTTGCCCCCGTTTCAGCAACTGCTCGAGCGCCACCAGGGCGATGTGATCGGCTTTCTGATCGCCTCGGTGGGCCCGCAGGACGCCGAGGACTGCTTTCAGGAGACGTTCCTCGCCGCGCTGCGTGCGTATCCCAGGCTCGAGGACGACCGCAATCTGCGCGGCTGGCTGCTCACGATCGCGCATCGCAAGGCGATCGATCACGAGCGGAGCCGCCAACGGCGCGCGACGCCGGTCGGCGACGCGCCCGAGGTGGCCGACCCGAGGGCTACCGCAGAGCGCAAGGAGGGGTCGGGCATCTGGCAGAAGGTGGCCGCCCTCCCGCCGAAGCAACGGGCGGCGGTCGCGCTGCGTTTCGCCTGCGACCTTCCCCATCGCGAGATCGCGGTGGCACTGGACATATCCGAGGACGCGGCGCGCCGCAATGTGCACGAAGGGATCAAACAATTGAGATTGGAATTGGCATGAGGTCAAAGAACGAAAAGAGCACTGAAGGTCAACTGAACCTGGAGCGCACGCTCCGCGACGCGGCGCGGCGCGACTCCGCCGGCGACGAGGCTCTGGCAGAGGAGTTCCTCCAAAGGGCGGAGCAGGAGGGTCTGCTCGACGTCGCCTACGCGGAGACCGACTCACCGGTCGGGCGACTGCTGCTGGCGACTACGCCCCGGGGTCTGGTAAGGGTGTCGTTCCCGATCGAGTCGCCCGAGAAGGTGCTGGAGGAGCTCGCCGGATCGGTCTCGCCTCGGATTCTGGAGTCACCGACGAAACTCGATCAGGCGCGCCGCGAGCTGGACCGCTACTTCGAGGGACGGCTGCACGACTTCGACCTGCCGCTCGACTGGCAGCTGACGCATGGGTTCTACCGCAAGGTATTGCGGGCCACCGCCCGGATTCCCTACGGGCAAACGCGCAGCTACAAGCAGATGGCGAAGCGGGCCGGCAGCCCGCGCGCGGTGCGCGCCGCCGGCTCGGCGCTGGGCTCCAACCCGCTGCCGATCATCGTCCCCTGCCACCGGGTGCTCCGCACCGGCGGCGCCCTGGGTGGCTACGGCGGCGGGCTGGAGACGAAGCAAGCGCTGCTCGAGCTCGAGGGTGCGCTGGAGCCAAACTCCTAACCCGCGGTCTTGAGCAGGTAATCGCGGATGAAGTCGTCGATGTCGCCGTTCAACACCCGCTCGGTGTCACCAGACTCGTGGCCGGTGCGGTGGTCCTTGACCCGCTGGTCGGGGTGCAGGAAGTAGCTGCGGATCTGGGAGCCCCAGGCGACGTCCTTGACCTCGCCGCGCTCCTTGGCCATCTCCTCGGCACGCTTTCGCTCCTCCAGCTCGATCAGCTTCGAGCGCAGTAGCTGCATCGCCACGGCCTTGTTCTGGGCCTGCGAGCGCTCGTTCTGGCACTGCACGACGACCCCGGTCGGGATGTGGGTGACGCGCACCGCCGAGTCCGTCTTGTTGACGTGCTGGCCGCCGGCGCCCGAGGCCCGATAGGTGTCGACGCGGATGTCGGAATCGTCGACCTCCACGTCGACGTCCTCGTCGACCAGCGGCGCCACGTCGACCTGGGCGAAGCTCGTGTGCCGGCGCGACGAGGAGTCGAAGGGCGAGATCCGCACCAGCCGGTGCACACCGCGCTCGGCCGCGAACAGACCGTAGGCGTTCTCCCCGCTAACGATGAAGGTCGCGGACTTGAGCCCCGCCTCCTCCCCCGGCGAGGCCTCCTTCATCTCGACCCTGAAGCCGCGCTTCTCCGCCCAGCGCAGGTACATGCGCAGCAGCATCTCGGCCCAGTCCTGCGAGTCGGTGCCTCCGGCCCCAGCGTGGACGGTGACCACCCCGTCGCCGGCGTCGTACTCGCCGCTGAACAGGCGCCCCTCCTCCAGCTCGGCGAGCCGGCGCTCGATCGAGTCAAGCTGGGTCGCCAGCTCCGTGGCCATTTCGGAGTCCTCGGCCGCCAGCTCGACCAGCTCGTCGAGGTCGGCGGCATCGCACTCGAGCTTGCGGAAGGTCTCGAGCTTGCGCTGGGCGCTCGCGTGGGCAGCGGAGGTTCGGGCCGCGGCGGCCTGGTCGTCCCAGAAGCCGGGCCGCTGCATCTCGGCCTCAAGCCGCTCTATCTCGGATTCGAGCGAAGCGGGGTCAAAGGTAATCCGCGAGCAGCTTCAGCTGTCCGCGGATCTCGGCGAGCCGCGCGGAGACGCCTTCCTTGGAGACGGCTTCGGCCACGCTCGGGAGATTACTTTGGCCGGCTGCTCAGGACTCGATGCCGGCCGCCCGCAGCGCATCCGCGCGCTCGGTGAACGGCTGCCAGCGCGCGATCGAGCCGCCCTCGAACGTGAACAGCGCCGCTGTCTCTTTGTCTTCGGCCAGCTCCTCGGTCTCCGTCCACCACCACTGCTGGCGGACCAGGGCGACCACGTGATTTCCCTCTTCGATCAGGTCCTCGACGACGTATCGCTGCCGGAGATCGCCCGCGGGGTTGCGGGTCGCCCACGCGCGTGCTTCAGCGAGGCCGATCCGCAGGCCCCTTGCGGTCTGAAGCTCCACATGCGGGTGAAGGGTGTCGACGAACCCGTCGAGGTCCTCCGCATTGAACGCCTCGTAGAAGCGGCGCACCAGGTCGGTCTGGGTCGAGCTCGGTTCTAGGCCCCGTGGCACTTCTTGTACTTCTTGCCCGATCCGCACCAGCACGGGTCGTTGCGGCCGATCTTGTCGCGGTCCTCCTTGACCACCGTCTCGACCACCTCGCCGTTGCCGGCGGCGCCGCCGCCGGGCGGCTCGGTCGCCTCGGTCGCCGCCATCTCGACCGCCCCTGCAGAGCCCGCGGCGGCCACCTCCGCCAGCGCCGAGGGCTGGGCCTCGGCGGTGCCGCCCGAGTAGCGCACGTCGGCACCCTGCTCCGCCGGGGTGGCGAACGCCTGCTCGGCGTCGGCCGGGGCGATGTCGACCTCGACGTGGAAGATCAGCTTCGAGAACTCCTCCCAGATCGAGTGCATCAGCTCCTCGAACATCGAGAAGCCCTCGTTCTTGTAGGCGACGAGGGGATCGATCTGGGCGAACCCCCGCAGGTGGATGCCCTCGCGCAGGTAGTCCATCTCGTAGAGGTGCTCGCGCCAGCGGTTGTCGATCACCTGCATCAGGATCGAGCGCTCCAGGTAGCGCATCAGCTCCTCGCCGAAGAGCTCGGTGCGCTCGTCATAGGCGGTCAGCGCGTCCTTGACCAGCGCCTCGCTGAGCTTCTCGCGGTCCAGCGTCTCGGGGGCGATCTCGGCGACGTCGACCTTCACCGGCCAGATCTGGCGCAGCTGGGTGTCGAGCTCGGGCAGGTCCCAGTCCTCGAGAATGTCGCCCGGCGTGTACTCCTCGACCAGGCGCTCGATCGTCCCGGCGAGCTCGTCGCGGGCGATGTCCGACATGTCGCGCCCCTCGAGGATCTCGCGGCGGTACTTGTAGACAACCCGCCGCTGCTCGTTCATCACGTCGTCGTACTCGAGCACCCGCTTGCGGATCAGGAAGTTCTGCTCCTCGACCTTCTTCTGCGCGTTCTCGACCGTCTTCGTCAGCATCTTGGCCTCCAGCGGCATCTCCTCGCCCTC
>JBBQNM010000078.1:0-10002 GCA_038329895.1 Solirubrobacterales bacterium
CGCCCCCTCCGTTACCGGGTCCGGGCTGTCCGACTTGGTCAACGACAGGTCAGCCGGATCCTCCGGGCCCGCCGCCACACCGCGCGATGGACCGCCCATCGCGAGCAGCGCGAACAGCGCCAGCGACGTCACGGCGATCCCCATCGCGGCCAAACCAGTGCGGTGTCGCCTCAGCGTGATGCGAAGTTGGTCAGTACCCATCACCTCTCACCTCCGATGTCCGCGTCCCCAAGAATAGATAACACATCGAACCGCTCAATGTTGCGCGACTCGTCGCGCTCAACTGCGGCCGGTCGTCCTTCGCTACCGCCCGAGTCGCCGTCGCTCCGAGAGACGAGGCGGGCCCCCGATTCGAACCCGCGACCCTCGTGGTACCGCTTTGGTACCGACTGATGCGTCCTATGTGTCCAGATCGTCCTCGGGCCTGGACGTAATGGACGATCTGGACGCTCCTGGAAGCATCGACACCTGAAGTCGCTCGGCTGGGGGCCGGAAGGTCGCTGGTTCAAATCCAATCGCCCCGACTAGGTGTCACCCGACCCGCGTCCCGTGCGTCCTCGCCGCCCCCAATTAGTGCGAGTCGGCAGCTCCTAACGCGCGCACGCACGCGGAATCGCCGAGGGCGACCGGCGAGCCGTCCGCGGACCGATAGGTCAGGGAGCGCCGGTGCGATGGCGGCGCAGCCCGGCGCTGCCGATCAGCACGGCCAGGCGAGCGATCAGGCTGCCGACGATCACATACACGAGCGCAGCGATGCCCCAGTTGATCGCTATGGCCAGCTTGTGGTCATGGGGCTTGAACATGCCGTTGAACGGCCCTACCAGCGAGCGCGCGGCGTCGTGCACACTGGAGACGATCGAGTTGGACGGATTTGCGCTCAGAACGATCAGCAGGATGCCGGCGACGATGATCCCCGCGAGAACCCACGCGGCGAGGCGGATCAGGCGCGCCAGCCAGCTCGCGGCCAGTGCCAGAGATGTCGTTGTTCCGGTGCCTCCTGATTGCCGGGACCGCGCAGCCGCGGGCGGACCTTGTTTGGAACCAGCGGTTGGACCTTGTTTGGAACCGTCGAGCGTGTCCTGTACGGAAGCCTTGATTGCATCTCGAACGCGGTCCAGCTCAGCGATTAGCTCATCTTCTTGGAGCGGATTGGCATCCGTGTCGGTCCCGATGATTCGAACATCCGTGGTTTGTCCCGAATCGTCTAGCGCTACCTCAATCTTCGGAGGATGTTGGGTAGACGCCGTATTGGCGTACGAGACGATCCGCTTGGGCTCGACAGCTTCGATGCGTCACCCAAGGCCGTCGATGGCCTCAGCGCAGGCGACGATCGCGTCGTACAGCGGCAGATCGGTCTGAAACTCGCCAGTCAGGCTGGTCATGCGCTCCTTCTCCCCGATTAACCCTTGGCCTTAGCCTCCCGTAGAGGGTCTGAGCAGTCAAGCGCGATCTGATGGGAAGCGTTAGCCGGGGTGCTCATAAGACCGGGTTATCGGGCGCAGCGGGCCGCCGATCCGATATCTGGGCGGCACACAAGTGGGCGGCTGAGCTATTCCCGCAGCCCGGCGGCTTCGAGGGCCTGGTCCTCACTTACGAAGATCTGCCACTCAGCGATCTTCCCCTCTCGGACTGCGAACAGGAAAGTGAACTCCATGTCGACCTCGACCCCGCTCTGTTTGCCGCGTCCGCGCTGTCGCGTCACGACGATCACATGGTCACCTGGGTCTGCAACCACTCGCACGGACTCAACGCGGTACTCGTCCCACTGCTCGGGCCAGATCGCAAAGGCCTCCAAAACGCCGGAGTGTCCGTACTGGCGCGGGGAGACTCCGGGCACCTCCGGGGCCTGCGTTATCACGATGTCTTTAGCGCAAAGCTGGAGCACGGCCTCCGTATCGCCTCGGGTGAAGGCGTCAAACGCCGTCCGCACTACGTCCACGTTCTCCTGCGACATCGTTCGCGCAGTATCTCGCTCTCTGGCCTATGGACCGCTCAGGCACAGCGGCCAGAACGGTGCTCAGTCGCGCCGCTAGCCCGCAATCGAGCGACTATTCGTGTGTCGCTCGGAGAGACGTAGCGGGCCCCGCTCCGAACCCGCGACCCTCGTGGTACCGCATTGGTACCGACTGCTACGTCCCATGTGTCCAGATCGTCCACCGCCGGGGACGATGGGGACGATGGGGACGCCCAAGAACGCATCCACACCTCAAGTGGCTCGGCTGGGGGCCGAAAGGTCGCTGGTTCAAATCCAGTCGCCCCGACTAAGGGAAGCCCGTCGCCACGACCTCCATAACGGGGCGTCCGCGACGGTCTGGCGCTCACGCGCCGGACCCAATAGTGTCGCGTCCAGCCAGATCGTCGAGAGGAGGACGCGATGGACCTGCAGACGTACCGAGAGACGAGCCTGCAGACCTGGGACGAGATGGCCCCGGGTTGGGAGGACCGCCGCGAGTGGATCCTGGGCATCACCGGGCCCATCAACGAGTGGTTGGTCGACAGGGTCGACCCACAGCCCGCCCAGACCGTCCTCGACGTCGCGGCGGGCACCGGCGACCTCGGGTTCATCGCGGCGAAGCGCGTGGGCGAGAGCGGGAAGGTGCTGTGCACCGACTTCGCCCCTCAGATGGTTGAGGCCGCACGCCGAAACGGCGAGCGCATCCGCCTATCCAACGTCGAGTATCGCGTCCTCGACGCCGAGCGGATGGACCTCGACGCCGACAGCGTCGACGGCGTGCTGTCCCGGTGGGGCTACATGCTGATGGCTGATCCGGCCG
Organism: Solirubrobacterales bacterium; assembly: GCA_038329895.1. Lineage (GTDB taxonomy): Bacteria > Actinomycetota > Thermoleophilia > Solirubrobacterales > 70-9 > Mayfieldus. The sequence continues at coordinate 2,775 of JBBQNM010000078.1, forward strand.
CAGCGCTGCGCGAGACGCGGCGGGTCCTGCGCGACGGCGGCACACTCGCCTTCGCCGTTTGGCAGACCCCGGACCGCAACCCATGGGCCGCGCTGCCGGGGATGACGCTGGTCCAGCGCGGGCATATGCCTGCGCCCGAGCCGGGGGCGCCGGGGATCTTCGCCATGGGCGAGGCCGACCGCGTCGCGGAGCTCGTCACCGGCGCCGGCTTCGACGAGCCCCGCCTCGAGGAGCTGACGTTCGAGTGGCGTTACTCCGCCGACGACCTCTGGGACACGCTCACGCGGCTGGCCGGACCGATCGCGCGGGTGCTCAATGAGCTGCCGGAGCAAGAGAGACAGGACACGCGGGCCGCCATCGAAGAGAGCCTGGCGCAGTACCGTCAGGACGGCGAGCTGCTCGTCCCGGCCGCGTGCTGGGGCGTGGTCGCCCGCTAGCGCAGGACGAGTTGAGGAGCTTTCGCGGCACCCTGACCTCCCACGGGTGGGAATGGGCGCTAGGCCTCCAAGTCCCAGATCCGCGCGTTGTTGCTTGGCCCTCGGCTGGGGGCCGAAAGGTCGCTGGTGCAAATCCAGTCGCCCCGACTAGGGTCTCGTTGGACGGTTTCCCCTTGACTGGTCCCCCAAGCCGAGCCGCGTATGGCTTGGGAGCTCGGTAGCGGCCGCGAGATCGCAATAGGCTCCTCCGAGCAATCGAAGAACGAACCAAGGAGAGTGCTCCATGCCCCCTGCGAAGAAATCCGCATCTCGCCGTAGCGGTGCGGCGCGAAAGCGCCCAGCCGCAAAGGGAAAGCGCCCAGCCGCAAAGCAGCCGGTCGCGATCAATCGCCTTAACAAGTCGCTCGATGCCGCCCAGGATGCGCTGACGGCGCTGCGCAAGGACCTGAGCAAGGACGTCGGCGCAGGCGGAAAAGACCTATACAAGAATCTCCAGAGGTTCGTCCGCGATGCTCGGCGCGACAGCGGCAAGCTCAGCAAGGCCCTCGAGCGCGACATCGAGCAGTTGCAGAAGCGGTTGGCGCGCTCCTCGAAGACGAAAACGAAGACCCCGAGCCGTAGGGGTGCACGCCGCAAGACGGCGGGTCGCTCAAGCGCCAAGCGAACCACGTCTCGAAGCGCTTCGCGAACGCGCAGCAAGTAGCTGGGCTGGCCGAAGACGGGGCTTCCTGAATCTGCTCGGCTGGGGCCGAAAGGTCGCTGGTTCAAATCCAGTCGCCCCGACTCAGGAAAAAGCCCGATTGACGCGGGCTTTCACAGCTCGGTCTTAGCGGGACGGACATCCCTCTACCGCTGCCGGGGTCGTGACAAACCCCAAAATTGCCGATTCGAGGGCGTTGCGGGGGGCCAAAATTGCCGATTCGAGGGCGTTGCGTGGGCTGGGGTAGTCAAGTTATGGGCTAGAGTCTTGGCGACGCAGTTGGATCGATGTGGATGTAGACGGACGGACCCTGAACGGACGCTGAACCGGCAGATTCGTAGGGCGGGCGACGCACCATCTGAGCAGCCTCCGCTTGCATCCACTGGAGGTTCTTGAGATCAGAGCGATAGAAGATCACCGTGCCTGAACCGCCCGCGCCGGTGCCGGGGCAGCTCATGTCGCCGGAGCTGGAGAAGGAGTTCCGTGGCACCGTCGAGCTCGTCCGCGCCAAGCGGATCGATGGGCGGATCCCAGAGGAGGAGACCGGTGAGCCAGGCGATTCCTGGACCACGCGGGCGAACAGGGACGCGTTCCTGGTCATCGAGCATCAACGTAGGGCGCTCGCGGCGCGCCTTCACGGCGCTGACAGGCATCGCGGCGACCGCTACCGAGACCTGAACCTGATCACGATGCTCGTCCGCCTTGAATACGGGCTCCTGGCTGGGCGGGTCGGCCGCGGGGACAGGCTTCCGCCACTGCCGAAAGGCCCGCCCGCTCTCGGCAAAGACATACCCGCCGATTGGGCTCAGCGCTGGGGTGTCGGAGCGATGTTCGAGTTACGCGCGGCGTTCGCGCATTACTCGCGACGGCGCGACCGGCTCGCCAGGCGGCTGTCGGCTTCGACCCGGGCCAGCGCCGCCGCCGACGCGGAGCGGGAGATGGACCGCATCTGCAAGTCCGGTCGGCTCGAGGGGGTCACAGGCGAATGGGTGCTCGACGGGGAGCCCGAGCGGGTCGCGGCTCCGCAGTCCGAGAAGCGGGAGGCGAAGCCGCCGATCGCGGGGGCGTATCCGATCGCGGGGGCGCCTAGTGAGGGGAAAACGACAGAGAAGGCGTGGCGCAGGGCGAGTCTCATGCCGATCGGGGCGGCCGCGATCGGGGCGGCTCTGCTTGCGGTCGCGGGAGTTGACGCGAAGCTGGGAAACGGTGCGCATTCGGTCTCGGCGAGCGCGCCGAGCCCCACCGCGAGTGTGCCCGACCGCCCGGTCGCACCGCTGAGCGTGAGGGTCCCGCTGTCGGTCATCCGAGCCCGGGCGGCGCATCGCGCACATCTGCAGGCACTGGCCAAGCAGGCACTGGCCAATGAGCGACTCCGCAGGGCGGCCGCCGCCCGGCGCGCTTCGCGGCAAGCGAACCAGACCGCGTCGAGGTCGCATCTGCCAAAGCCGACGCCTGCGCCCGTCCCCGCGGCGCCCGTCCCCGCGGCGCCCGTTCCTACGTCGCCCCCGCCCGAGTCGACGCCCCCGCCCAAGTCGACCCCGCCCAAGTCGACCCCGCCCAAGTCTGCTCCCGCTCCCGCTCCCGCACCCGCACCCGCCCCGGCGCCGCGTCTCGCCGACGAGCTGAGCTGACCCCGCTATGAGAGCCCGCCTGGCCATCGTCATCGCTATCGGCACCCTCGGATTGGCTGTCGCCACGGAAGCGCTGGCCGACAACCCTCCGATTCAGGATTTGCCAGCGGACGGAGCTTCGTTCACGGCACCAGCCGACCAGCTCTTCTTCCAGGCTTCGACGCCGGTAGGGGCGGTCCCGAGCCCGAACCGTATGGACTTCTACGTCTCGAGGGATTCGAGCGGGGTGCTCTCAAACCCGATCGGCGTCATATTCGGCGGGCCTACGAGCACGCCGATGCAGTATGCGGGGAGCCCGAACTCGGACGTGAACTGGCCCGATCGGCCGGACACCTACTACTGGCGGGCGGTTTACCACGATTGTGCCCAGGCAGGACCGTATTCCTCCGACTGCCTCAACGTAAGCGCGCCTCGATCGTTCAAGATCAACCCGCGGCCCGCCTCGACCGTGGGCCCGGGGAGTGAGCCCAAGACCTTCCTCGACTCGCATCCGCGCCATCGAACCCACAAGCGCAAAGTCAGCTTCGCCTTCTCCTCTGACGTCAGGGGCGCGCACTTCCAGTGCTTTTACGCGAAGGGATGGGCCAAGTGTCGGTCGCCTCACACCTTCCGGCACCTGAAGCCGGGTCGCTACAGGTTCCGAGTTCGAGCCACCGTCAACGGTGTGGAGGATCCAACCCCCGCATCGTGGACCTTCAGGGTCCTTCGCTGAGCCGAGCTAAGCGCCGAGCCGTTGCGCGCATTCGCCGACCGCCGCCTCGGGGATACTCGGCCCCGTGGAGAAGCCGGTTCGAGCCGGGAGCCGCGAGGTCCTCATGGTCGCGCGCGGGGTTACGCCGACGCACGATCGTCTGCGTTCGCGGCTGTTTTCGCTCTTCGTCGCAACGGTCGCTCTGGACGCTGTTGCGAGCCTGCTCATCTTCTTCTTTGAGCGGGACGCAAGCGGGACCAAGATCACGAACATCGGAGACTCGCTGTTCTGGACCAGCACCCAGCTTCTGACCGTCTCGTCCCAGCTACCGAACCCAATCTCGACCCCGGCGCGGGTCCTCGACATCTTCCTGCAGGCGTGGGCGATATCCGTGGTCGCGATACTCGCCGGGTCCTTTGGCGCCTTCTTCCACCGGCGCGGCCTCGAGCGCGACTCATCCCAGGACCCGGCAGACGCGGGAGCCGGCGCCGGGCAATAGGCTGCACGCATCGGCTGCTTCGTCGCCCTCTTCGCCCTGATATCACCGCGCCTCGCGCTGTTCGTGATCTGGCTGTTCAGCGACTGGTTGAGCCGCGCATTCGACAGCTGGGCGGTCCCCTTCATCGGCTTCTTCCTGCTGCCGTGGACGACGCTCGCCTATGCGGCGATGTGGGTCGCCGGCGCCAACGGCGTCACCGGCTTCGAGTGGTTCATCGTGATCCTCGCCTTCGTCGCCGATCTCTCCTCATACGGCGGGAGCTCCAGAGTGCGGTCGACGCGGCAAACCTGACCTTCGGCGTCTCGCCAGCGTCGCGGCGTGTGCGACGCTTCGCCCGTGAGGGCCAAGGAACCCGATTCGGAGGGGCCCGTCGACGCCGCGGACGTGACCCGGGCCGACCTAGCCGAAGCGCTGGAGCGGCGGGCGATGACCCGCGACGAGGCGCGCCCCGAGGCTGTGGAGCGCCGCCATGCCGCCGGCGGGCGCACGGCCCGCGAGAACGTTGACGACCTCGTCGACCCGGGCAGCTTCGTCGAGTACGGCGGGCTCGCGATCGCCGCTCAGCGCGCCCGGCGCGAGCTTTCCGAGCTGCTCGAGCGCACCCCGGCCGACGGGCTCGTCGCCGGCACCGGCCGCGTCAACGGCGACCTGTTCGGCGAGCGAAGCGCCTGCGCCGTGCTCTCCTACGACTACACGGTGCTCGCCGGCACCCAGGGGACGATCGGGCACCGCAAGAAGGACCGTCTGTTCGAGCTGATCGAGCGGATGCGGTTGCCGACCGTGTTCTTCGCCGAGGGCGGGGGAGGGCGGCCGGGGGACACCGACCATGCGGTCGTCTCGGCGCTCGAGACCCGCGCCTTTGCGCTCTGGGCGCGCCTCTCGGGGCTGGTGCCGCGGATCGCGGTCGTCGCCGGGCGGTGCTTCGCCGGCAACGCCGTGATCGCCGGATCCTCGGACCTGATCGTTGCGACCAGCAACAGCTCGTTGGGAATGGGCGGGCCGGCGATGATCGAGGGTGGTGGGCTGGGCTCGGTCGACCCCGACGACGTCGGCCCCGCGAGCATGCAGGCGCCGAACGGAGTCATCGACGTCGCCGTCGCCGACGAGGCCGAAGCCGTCATCGTGACCAAGCGCCTGCTCTCGTATTTCCAGGGCGAGACCGCGCCCGGTGAGGTCCCCGATCAAGCTCGGCTGCGCGAGCTGGTGCCGGAGCGCCGCAGGCGCGCCTATGACGTCCGGCCAGTGGTCCAGACGCTTGCCGACGAGGACTCGGTCGTGTTCCTGCGCGAGGGCTTCGCGCCAGGGATGGTGACCGCCCTTGCCCGGATTGAGGGACGCCCGCTCGGAGTGGTCGCCAACAACCCGATGCACCTCGCCGGTGCGATCACCAGCGACGGCGCCGACAAAGCGGCGCGCTTCATGCAGCTCTGCGACGCCTTCGGGCTGCCGCTGGTCTCCCTGATCGACACCCCGGGGATGATGGTCGGCCCTGAAGCCGAGCAGACCGCCGTGGTGCGCCACTGCGCGCGGCTGTTCGTCACCGGCGCCGCCCTGCGGGTGCCGCTCGTCGCGATCATCCTGCGCAAGGCCTACGGGCTTGGCGCCCAGGCGATGGCGGCCGGCAGCCTGCACGAGCCGCTGCTGACCGTCGGCTGGCCGACGGCCGAGCTCGGGCCGATGGGACTCGAAGGTGCGGTCCGCCTCGGCTTCCGGCGCGAGCTGGAGGCGATCGCCGACGAGGCCGAGCGCGAGGAGCGGGTGCAGCAGCTGACGGTCGCCGCGCACGAGCACGCCAAGGCGCTCAACGCCGCGACGCTGTTCGAGCTCGACGACGTCATCGACCCGGCCGAGTCTCGGCACCTCATCTCCTCGACGCTCGTCGCCGCCCGGTCGGCCGAACCACCGGCGATGGGCCGCCGATTCGTCGACACCTGGTAGCGCGCCACTCGCCGACGCCGGCGCTTGAGAGACTCAGCCGCAATGGCTTACGCCCACCCCCACGCCATCCCGGGGCCGCTGTACATGCCGCAGTACCACCTCAGCGTGCTCGACCGCTCGCACGCCCTCGACGACGAGGCGGACGGCCTCTATCAAGACGGCACCGACGCGAAGACCAACGACGACCACTACATCCTCTCCACGGTCTTCTTCGCCGCCGTGCTCTTCTTGCCGGGATCTCGCTGCGCCTCGACTGGCGTCCGTTGCGCATCGCCGTGCTCATGTTCGCCAGCGTGATGCTGCTCAGCGGGCTGACCTTTGTGCTGACGCTGCCGATTGCATGACCGCCCTCGTTTACACCGAGCGGCCGGCGGAAGGCGATCCCGAGGGCCTGCTGGTGCTCCACCATGGTCGCGGCACCGATGAGCACGACCTGCTCCCCCTCGCCGAAGTGCTCGACCCGGAGCGCCGGTTGCACGTCGTCACGCCTCGGGCTCCACTCACCCTGCCCGGATCTTCGGGGCACCACTGGTACGTCGTGCCGCGAGTCGGCTATCCCGATCCGGACACTTTCGCCGCCAGCTACCGCCAGCTCGCGGACCTCCACGGTGAGCTCTGGGAGCGAACCGGCGTCGGCCCCGAGCGGACGGTCTTCGGGGGCTTCTCGATGGGCTCGGTGATGAGCTACGCGCTCGGCCTTGGTCCAGGCCGCCCCGTCCTGGCCGGGCTTCTCGCCTTCTCCGGCTTCATTCCCACCGTGGACGGTTGGGAACCCGACCTGGCCATCCGGGCCGGGTTGCCCGTCTTCATCGCCCACGGGCGCAACGACCCGGTGATCGAGGTGCAATTCGCCCGCAAGGCGCAGGAACTGCTTTCGGCGGGCGGTCTCGACGTCAGCTACCACGAGACCGACGTCGGACATCAGATCGACCCCGCGCACCTACCGCTCGCGGCAGCCTGGCTCCGCAGCGTCGTGCAGGCGGCCCCCAGCCAGTCGGCGCAGTCGTAGCCGATCGCCAAACGGATAGCCGAAGCGCCCCGCTCGAGCCACGGCGCATGGGAGCCGCCCGCGGATCGACCAGATCCGATCGAGATCCTCGAGCGCCCTCGGGCTCGATTCTTGACCCAACGCGGCAAATATGAGGTAAGCCCCCAGCCGGACGTACGTCCAAACGGCTAAGCCCTACCCAAAACCGCTGTCGAGTCGGCACCCCCAGGCGCCGAGAAGCCCTGCATGCGGAATAAACAGAATCACCTCAACGCCTCGGCGCGACGCCTGCGGATCGGCCTTGCGGTCGCCGCTAGCGCGCTTGCAGTTTGTGTCCTGCCAGC
>JBBQNM010000079.1:0-9740 GCA_038329895.1 Solirubrobacterales bacterium
AACTTCGCGTCCTCGGACATCATCTCCGGGCCCCGCCATGCTGGCCCGTACCGGGTTTGGCTCTATAGGGCGGAAAGGCTGGCATCTAACTCCCGTCCTGTGCCGTCCCGTATCGGTCCGTTATCAGTGGTTGGATTGCAGTTTGGGTTGCAATCTGCCGGTCCACTCAGCGCTGCTCGGCCCCGATCTGCTGGAGCGAGTCGGTCAGCCACGCCTCAACGGCGTCGAGCGCCTGCGGCGGAAGATTTCAACCGCGATGGGTGAGGGTCACGGCAACCGTCGGACCGAGGGGTCGTCCTCGTACTCCCGCCGGACCTTGCGCTCTACGCGGTGCTCCAGATAGAGAGTCAGGCAGAGCAGGGCGAGGGCGACGAGGGCGACGAGCCCCACGGTCATGATCGGTCCGTGTAGCGACGCCGGCTTCGACGCCACTCGTCCTTGCAGTAGGCGTCGACGGGCAGGGCGCGATTGAGTTGTCGGCTCCCCACTCGTTCCTCTTTAACAGCTCGAAGGCGCGCTTACGGGCGGCCCTTGTAGCCGCTCACGGAAGACCTCGCACAATCCGTGGCCTTTACGCGCGTCTGGAGGGGCAGTCCTCTAGCCGGATAGAAGATTTGGGGGTGCTCGATTGTCTCCGTCGTCATCGCCCGAACCCCACCGTTTCGGCAGTCCGTCGGTTGTGGCAGGACGCGCAGCGCGCGACTAGGTGATGCCAGGCATCGGGGTCGGGGTCGCCTCGCCGCACCAACTCGGCGCGGGTGACCGGATCGTGGTCGGGCACCGTCGTCGCCGCGCCGCACTCGACGCAAACGGGAAAGGCTGCAAGGAACGCGGCGCGGGTCTTGCGCCAGTCCGCGCCATAACCGCGCCCGCTGGCTGGCGGTCGCCGCGCTTGCGCTTGGCGAGCCGGACGTGTCCGCTGACCTGGCCGGTCGGTTGGCGGGCCATCAGTTCCGCTTCCACCTAAGCGCGGGAAGCGTCCCTTGCTTTGCAAGCGATTGCCATTCATCTGGCCAGCCGCGGATTACCCACTCGGGGCGGAACGCCTCAAGCGAAACTCGCTCCACAGTCTCCCCTTCGACAATGCGCCGACGTTTGCCGCTTCGCAGCCCCTTGCAATACCCATAGTCCCCAAGGGCGGTCCAATGCTCCCCGCTCGCGTCCTCGCAATGAAGCGCACCCCAACGACGATCCCCCAGGTCCGAAACGTCGAAGACGGCCAAATCGCCCGCTTCAAACGTCACGTGTCCGCAAACCGAAAAGGGGGGCACCGGAGCAGTGGGGCCAGCCATTAGGCCACCCCCGCTTTCGCAGCCCGACGCTCGGCAGCTGCAACCTCATGCGTGACTTCACTCATGGTGGCTCCTCTCGGTCGGGCACCGAGAGGGTCGGCAGTTTCGTACCTCGATGCCGGGATGAGCGAAGTAGTAGTGCATCCCGCCGCCGCCAGTCTTAACCCGCGGCGTCATGGGCAGCTCGCCATGGTCGCGCTCGAGTTCGTGCAGTGTGTCGGCACCGGTGTCACCGTCGACGTCGAGGACGATCAGGCCGGACTCACGGCCAGTGCGGATCCCGGCCCCTGCGCTCGGCCAGCCGGTTTCGACCGGGTCGGCCGGGCCGTAAACCGCTTGTCTAAGCCGTCTAGTACCCGAGCGCGAACTTCGCGTCCTCGGACATCATCGAAGGGGCGGGGCGTCCGGCTTGTGTCGTCCTGTCCGGGAGACGGCTTTCTAGAGCGGTTTCCAGTCCGCTCCGGGGTGTCGCGTAGCGCCCTGTCCGGCGCCGTTCGTTAGCTTCGCGTTAGCCGGGGGTGGCCGGGGCCGGCGCTTGGGCGCCTCGCCGGTCGAGCTGCAGCCATCCGGCGCAGAGCGCCTCGACGCCTCCGCCCCCGCCCAACGACGGTGCCGGCAAGGCGAGCGCGACCCAGGAGCCGGCGACGATCACGCTGGTCACCTGGTTCGAGAGCATGCCGCCCGGCTCGCTTCAAGGTGCCGTGCTGAATTTCGAGGACAGTGCGCGCCACCCACACGAGCTGAGCGAGCGGGGGATCGAGTTCTCCAGCGCGCCCGAGGACGAGTCTGGGGCTCACACGCATCCTTCAAGGACCCCAACGGCAACGGCTGGGTAGGCCGTGGCCGAGATTGAATCGGCCTCGATCGTCGGCGAGCCCCCGCTGGCGATCGAGGACGGGTAGCTTCCCGGCAGCACCCGTGCGAGAACTCCCCGATTCACCGCTCTCGCTGTGGCTCGCCGAGTACGGCGAGTACCGACCCGAGGCGCCGCTTGCCGGCGACCTCAGCGTCGACGTCGCCGTCATCGGCGGCGGCTTCACCGGGATGGCGGCCGCGATCGCGCTAAAGCGCCGCGATCCGTCGCTCGACGTCGCGGTGCTCGAGGCGAGGACCGTGGGCTACGGCGCCAGCGGCCGCAACGGGTCGTTCGCGATGACGGTCGTCGGACTCGGCTTCGGCACGACGGCGTTGCTGCGCGGCAAGCCGTTCCTCCAGCGCGCCCACTCCTACATGGAGAGCTGCGTCGACCGGCTCGAGGAGTTCATCGACGAGGCCGGGCTCGAGTGCGACAAGGTCCGCCCCGGCTTTCTGCGGGTGGCTACCGCCCCGAGCTACGTCAGGCGGCTGCGGAAGCAGGTCGAGCTGATGGCTTCGCTCGGGTTCGACGGCATCAGCTGGATCGATGCCGCGGCGACGCGCGAGATGGTCGGCTCCGAGCGCTACCTGGGCGCGATGTGGGAGCCCCGCCTGGTGCTCGTGAACCCCGCCCGGCTGGTCCGCGAGGAGAGGCGGCATGCGATGGACCAAGGGGTTCGGGTCTTCGAGGGCTCACCGGTCCTCGCCATCGCCCGGACGAACGCCGTCGGCGGCGGCGACCGCGCCTATCGCCTGCTCACCCCCGAGGCATCGATGACGTCACGAAAGCTGGTCTTCGCCACCAACGCCTACTCGCATCTGTTCGCCGAGCTCGCCCGCCTGCAGTTGCCGGCGTTCACCTACATGATCGCCACCGAGCCCTTGACCGACGACCAGCTCGGGCCGATCGGTTGGGAGGGCGGTCAGGGGGTCGAGGACGCCCGCAACCTCATCCACTACTACCGGCTGACCCCGGACAGGCGAATCGTGATCGGCGGAGGCCCGGTCGGCTTGACCGCGAACGGCGGCCTTGACCGCGACCGCGACGAGAAGGCGTGGCGACACCTCGAGCACCACGTCCACTGGCTCTGGCCGCATCTTTCGGACGTGGCGATCACACATCGCTGGGGTGGTCCGTTCTCGGTGACGGCCGACCTCACCCCGGCGCTCGGGTACGTCGGCGACGATCGCAACGCGGTCTATGGCCTCGGTTGCATCGGGCACGGCGTCTCGATGAGCTACCGCAACGGCGAGGTGCTGGCCGAGCTGCTCCTCGGCGACGGCGAAGGGCTGGCGGGAGAATGTCCGTTCGTGAACCGGCGGGTAATCCCATGGCCCGGCGAGCCGCTGGCGAGCGCGGCCAAGCATTCGATCCGCGGCTATCTGCGGGCCGAAGACGCCTTCCATGAGAAGGTCCTCGCCCACATCGGGCACGGCTGATCCCGGCGCTCGTCTACGCTCGGCGGCGTGTGCGACAGCGTCATCGTCGTGGCCGAGGGCCGGGTTCTGCTGGCCAAGAACTCCGACCGCGACCCAAACGAGGCCCAGGTCCTCGAGTGGCACGCCCGGCGCTCCCACCGCCCCGGCACGGCGGTCAGGTGCACCTGGATCGAGGTGCCGCAGGTCGCCGAGACCAACGCGGTCCTGATCAGCCGGCCGTTCTGGATGTGGGGCGCGGAGGTGGGGGCCAACGAGCACGGCGTCGCGATCGGCAACGAGGCAGTGTTCACGAAGGAACCGTACGCGGCGACCGGCCTCACCGGCATGGACCTGGTTCGCCTCGCCCTGGAGCGTGCGGTGACGGCGGCGGAGGCCGCTTCGGTCATCACCGGGCTGATCGAGCGCCACGGCCAGGGCGGAGGATGCGGACACGAGCGGCGATCGTTCACCTACCACAACAGCTTCGCCATCGCCGACCCGGTCGAGGGGTGGGTGCTCGAGACGGCCGGATCCCATTGGGCAAGCGAGCGCGTGTCCTCCGGGGTGCGCACCATCTCCAACGGCCTGACGATCCCGGGCTTCGCCGAACAGTACGGCGAACGCCTGAAGACGGCCGTGTCGGCGTGTCGGGCCCGGCAGGCGCTGACGAGGCGGGAGGCGGGGGCGGACCCTTCGCCCGGCGAGCTGATGGCGGTCCTGCGATCCCATGGCGCGGGCCGCTGGCCCCGCTACTCGCCCGTGAACGGCGCCATGGCGGCGCCGTGCATGCACGCCGGCGGCCTGCTCGCCGCCTCGCAAACGACCGGATCGTGGGTGTCGGAGCTGAGCCGCGACGGCGCCGTCCATTGGGCGACGGGCACGGCGGCGCCGTGCACGTCGATCTTCAAGCCGTTTCGGGTCGACAGGCCGGTCGACCTGGGGCCGGCCCCGGACGATCGCTTCGACGAGCGCGCGCTGTGGTGGCGTCACGAGCGCCTGCACCGCTCGGCGTTGCGCGATCCGGCTGTCGCGCTTCCGCCGTTGGCGGCCGAGCGCGACGAAGCCGAGCGACGCTGGCTTCGCGAACGACCCGCGGCGGAGGCGGTGGTGGCCGAGGCCGACGCGCTGCTCGACCGCTGGACCTCGATGGTCGCGGCGTCCGTGGAGCGGGATCTGCGCCCACCGTGGGTCCGCCGCTACTGGCGGGTGCGCGACGGTCGCGCCGGCTTCAGCGCCCGCGCCGGCTCCGACGCCGATGCCATCGACACCGCCCCACGATAGGTGGCGACCGCGCGCCTGCATTGGGAGGAAACGCAAGGTGCCCGCATTAGCCGGGGCTTCGTTGAGTAGCGGGGGCCCGATATGTCTCTCGCTTACGACGCACGAATAATCGAGCGGGGGCGCCTTGGCGGCGTGATTAAGTACCGCTCTAGTCTCATCCTTCCCTGCGTGCTGCTTTTTCCAATCGGCCTGCTGTCTCTGCTCTACACGAGGACAGTCGATATCTCATTCAGCTTCGTTCCTGCGGGAAGCGGCGCAGAAGTCTCAGTAGCCGGTCGGGAGCTGGGATCTCTGCGCCGCGTGGAGACAGGCGAGGCAACCGGGAAGCCGGCCCTCTAAGGGATAGGGCGCAGGTTCGAATACCATCGCGGCGCTGGCGGTCGCCGCTTGCGCTGTAGTCTCGCGCGGTGCCATCGCAGGCTTTGACCCAAGCCGCGAGTGCCGGCCTGATCGCGTTCGCGATCGCCGCGGGTGCCGCGTCGCCCGCCACCGGCTCGCCGGTGCGGATCGGCAGCCACGAGATCGTCGTCAAGACCAAGGCAGGGCGCGCGACGATCGACCGTGACCCCTACCGGATCAGCTTCTACGGCAAGCAGGGGCGGCTGCTGCTGCGCGAAGTGCCAAACCGGCGCTCGGGCCCGGTCCCGCTTCCGCTGACCGAGGACCCGGAGCCCTTCGCGCTCGAGCGAGATCCCGACAACGCGAGCTACGTCCCGCTCGGTTTCGAGGTCGGCCGCGAGTCCGGCGACCAGTGGAACAGCGGGCTCTGGACCGGGAACATGCTCTTTTCGCGACGCCAGGGGATTGTCCATTCCGCACGCAACGTGATCTCGGCGCAGCGGATCGGCAGGGCGGTGCGGATCACTGTCGCGACCAGCGATCCACACCGCAGCCTGCTGGTGACGGTGTCTCCCGACCTGCAGGGAGCGATCCGGGTGCGGGCGCAGCCGAGCTCAACGTCCGGCGTGATCACGATGGGGGACTCCTTCGCAGCCGTTGCAGATGAGGCCTTTCACGGCTTCGGCGGCCGTCATGGGACCGTGGACCAGGCGGGCGAGAAGCTCTACGGCTTCAGCGAGCAGGAGAACCTCGGCGGCGAGCAGACGATTCTCGGCGGGTTGAGCCTGCTTCCGGGGCTCGTCGAGGACGGCAGCGATTACACGCTGACCGAGCTCGGCGGCCAGCCGGCCCCAGCCGAGCTTCCCGGCGGCTTCGAGCGCTACCTGTTCCCCAACGGCCCCAACGCCACCTACTACCCGCAGGCCCAGTTCGTCTCCTCGCGCGGCTATGGCTTCCTGCTCAACCAGAGCGAATACTCGCGATGGCGGATGGCCAACGACCGTCCCGACGCCTGGCAGGTCCAGGCAAGCGCCCCAGAGCTTGACTACACCGTCGTGCTTGGCCGCGGCCTGACCGACGCCGTCGACGGGCTCACCGAGATCACCGGCCGCCATCGCCTGCCGCCGAGCTGGGCGCAGGGACCGACGCTGTGGCGGGCGGTGGCGGTACCGCCGCTGCCTGGTTTGCCACCCGTCGAGACAGCTGCCACCTACCGGGCCAAGATCGAGCAAGACCTCGCCGACATCCGGCGCTATGACGTCCACATCTCAGCCTATGCGTTCGAGGGCTGGGCGCTGCTCGACGATCCCGCTTACGTGCGCAGCGTCACCGCCCGGCTTCACCGCATGGGCATACGCTCCATCCTCTACGCGCGCGCCTACGTCTCCGACGATTCGCTCGCCACCCAGCCGCGCGGGGACTTCGCCGAGGTGCAGCGCATCGGACTGGCCGCGACCGACTCCGCGGGAAGGCCCTACATCTTTGGCTCCAACGGCGGCTCTCCGGCGGTGCTACTCGACTTCACCAATCCCGCCACGACGACTTGGTGGGGGGCCCGCCTGAAGCTGATGCTCGACCTCGGCGCGGATGGGTTCATGCAGGACTTCGGCGAGCAGGTCCAGGACGACATGCACTTCGCAGACGGCAGCACCGGCCTCACCATGCACAACCGCTATCCGGTGATCTGGCACCGCGTCAGCCGCCAGATCCTCGACCAGTTGGCGCACGACCGTCATCGCAAGGAGCCGTATTGGTTCTTCACCCGGTCTGGCTACAGCGGCCGCCCGGGCAGCGCCGCCTACGAGATGGGCAACTTTCCCGGCGACGAGACCGCGGACTGGGGCGCGGCGTCGGGGCTGCGCTCCCTTGCCCCGGACATGCTCAACCGCGCGGTCGGCGGGGCCTTCGGCTACACGACCGACATCGGCGGCTATATCGACTTCCTCACCGGCCCCCCAAACGAGGAGCTGTTTACTCGCTGGAGCGAGTGGTCTGCGCTGACGCCGTATTTCCGGGTGCACAACTCGGCAATCGCCGGAACGCGGATGCCGTGGTCCTACGGGGCCGAGGCACTGGCGCGCTGGAAGCGGCTCGCGGCGCTGCACCAGAGCGCCGTTCCCTACATGCGACGCCTCTGGAAGCTCGGGCGGCGAACCGGCATGCCGGTCACGCGGCCACTGTGGCTGGCCGCTCCCGAGGCTCCCGGCGCGTCCCATGAGGGGCAGGAATGGCTTCTTGGCGAGGACGTGCTCGTCGCTCCTGTGGTCGTCGAGGGAGCAACCACGCGCGAGGTCAGCTTCCCCCGCGGATGCTGGCGGCAGCAAGGGGTAGCCGGCGCCCTGTTCCAGGGGCCGGCGACGGCCACGGTCCAGGCCCCGTTGGGCACGCTGCCCTACTTCTTTCGCTGCGGCCGGCGACCGTTCTGACGGCTCAGGTGGACAGGGCAACCCCCGCCGAGCGGTCCTCGCCAGGTCGAGGAGTCCGAGCTTCGCGCGGGTCAGCGGCGCGATGGCGAGTCGTTCCTCGGCGCGGGCCGCCTGGGTCTCCCAGCGTTCCAACCTCTCGTAGACGCCGTGTACGGCCCCCTCGTTCTCGTCGGCGAACACCGCATCGGGCTGATCAGCCAGCCAGCGGTAGACACGCTCAACCCTCGCCAGGGTCACGGCGTATCTGAACACGGCCGCTCCGTCGCGGGCCGCGTCGAGGTGCGCCTTGGCCTCGAGGATATCCGGCGCCAGATCGCGGGCTCCCGGCTCGACCAGGGCGGGGCTACGTGCGCCATGCGTCACCCGTTTGCCGGGCTCGAAGGGTGCCCAGGTATAAGCCCCTTGCGGGTCCCTTGCCCTTGGCCATCACACCACCCCTGCATCGGATAGGAGGTCCGGGGACCCGCACGGCTCACGCACGGCTGCAAACGGATTGCAAACGCGCGGCGACCAGGTCGCGCGCGCGCATCGTTGGTCGAAGCGGCGACGAGCGGCTCTTACAGGCTCGGCATCGCGGAGCAACTTTTTCCCGTAAATCGGACCAACTCCGTGAAAACCGAGGAATTTTTCCCGGAATTTGCGAATTTTTCCTTGACTTCAGCCACTGGGGGCTGAGAGGCTCGCACTCGGCAGGCGGGAGAGAGGGAAACAGGTCCCGAAAAGGCAGTTGGATACCCAAAAGAGGAGGGAAGATGCGACGTATTGCGTTCTTTGCCTTGCTGTTCGTGGGAGTGGTGGCTCCTCCCGTAGCCCTGGCATCAAGCGTCCACCTCAAGGGCGGTGCCAAAGCGAAGCCTTCGTTCACCGACAACGGCCTGACGCTCTCTACGTCGGGGGCGCTGGCCGGTCTGGGGAACGGAAACGTGCTGATCACTCTGTCGGCGACCGGGAACCCGACAGCGACGTGCACCAACCCGTCCGGGAAGAACCAGCCGCCGGGGCAAAACCCGGCGCAGGTCACGCTCACGGGCAGCCAGTCGATCCCGGCGAGTGAGATCAAGAACGGCAACGTCTCGTTCAACGTCACCACGCAGGGACCGGTGTCGCCGATCCCCGGCGCGCCGGGCTGCCCGAACCCGAAGTGGACGGAAACGATCACCGACGTGGCCTTCACCAGCGCCACGATCACGGTCGAGCAGCCTCGGGGCACGGTGGTGCTCACGGTCCGCTGCACGTTCAGCTCGCCCACAAGTAACGGCGCAGTTCCGAGCGGCAACGTGACCTGCACCAGCAGCTAGCCCCGGACACACAACAGGGTTCGTTGCGAGCGGGGGCGCCCACGGGCGTCCCCGCTCCAGATCGGACCAGCGTTCACCTGTCACGTCGGGCCGACGGGACTCGGGCAGCCGCCAATAGATCGCGTTGATGCGGCGGACAGCGGCGGCGAGTTCGAGATTGACACCGGGGAGGGTGCGGCTGATCACGGGCCTCCCTCCCCCGTATCCGGGTTTACAAGTGCAACATCCGCAACATTGGCTTTCCCATGCGGTTTCTGGCCCTTTTCCAAGTGCAACACGCACCCCCTTTGTTTTGCTTGCGAAGGGCCCGTTTGGCTCTACGGAGCCGTGTTGTGGATGTTTTGGATAGAGGGGGGGAGATAGCGGTCCCAGGCGTCGGCGAAGTGCTCGCGCAGGTACCCACGGGGCGTCTTGTCCCCTACCCGGATCTGCTTGCTCTCGATGCCGTAGCGGGAAAGCATGTTCGCCAGCTTCCGAGCCGGTAGGGGCTTGCTATACCAATCGCCCCAGGGCGCCTCCTCGAGCCCGTGTAGGTGGGCGAGGAGACCATGGGTCGAAATCCGATCCTGGCCGTCGAATGCACCCCGGCAGTCAGAAAGCAGGCGAACCCCGAGAGTGTCCTCGTCGGGCTCCTGGCCGGCGCAGAGATTCACGACCGCCGTTCGGGCCCGCTTCGGCCATTGGCCACCAGCCAGGTCGGCAATCGCAAGCAGGGGCTCGCCGACGTCCTGGGCTCGATCACCCAGAGCATCGGGAAGCTCCGGGCGCGCACGGCGCAGCGGTTCGATCACCTCAGTGGGGCTTGAGGCCCACAGCTCAAGGTTGGCGCG
>JBBQNM010000080.1:0-8676 GCA_038329895.1 Solirubrobacterales bacterium
TTTCCGACCGTCGACGGCAAGGTGGTCGCGGGGCCGACCGCGATCGACGGCGACGACAAGAGCGACTGGACGGTGCGCGCCGAAGCCCGCGACGAGATCGTCCCCAAGGCCGCCGAGCTACTGCCCGAGCTCGAGGGAGCCGAGCCGATCGCGGCCTACGCCGGCCTGCGCCCGGCCGGGCGCGGCGTCAACTACCTGATCGGGGCGTCGCGCGAGTGTCCTGGACTGGTCAACGTTGCGGCGATCCGCTCCACCGGGGTGACCGCGTCGCTGGGGATCGCAGAGCACGTGACCGGCATCGTCGGTGAGCTAGGGGTCGAGCTGGGACCCGAGGCGCCGCTGGAAGCCGCCCCGCCGACACCCTCCGAGACCCCGTGGTGGCGTCGCGTCGCCGAGTACAGGGGACTCGCATGACGCTGCTGCTCGGCATCGACGAGGGGACCTCGGCGGTCAAGGCGGTCCTCTACGACGAGGACCTGAAGCAGCTCGCCGAGGCCAGGCGCGAGAAGCCGCTTGACCACCCAAAGCCGGGCTGGGTCGAGCAGGACCCCCAGGTGATCCTGCATGCCGTCGTCGAGGCAGTCGCCGAGCTGCTCGACGACGCGCCGGGCGAGGTCACGGCCTGCGGGCTCGACCACCAGGGCGAGTCGGTGCTCGCCTGGGACGCCGAGAGCGGCGACCCCCTGACCCCGGTAGTCACCTGGCAGGACAAGCGCTCGCAGGAGATCCTCGATCGCCTCGAGGCCGACGGCGGCGCGGAGGCCGTCCGGGAGCGCAGCGGGATGCCGCTGGACCCCTACTTCTCGGCCGGCAAGCTTTCCTGGTTGCTCGAGCACGACGACGCGGTGGCGAAGGCGCGCGACGCCGGCACCCTGCGACTCGGCACCGTCGACTCCTTCCTCTGTGAGCGGCTGGGCGCCGAGTTCGCCACCGACCCCTCGACCGCGTCGCGAACCCAGCTCGCGGTGCCGGGCGAGCCGGGATGGGACCCGGAGCTGCTCGACGCCTTCGGCGTCCCCGGCGACGTCCTGCCGGCAATCGAGGACACGGCCGGAGACCTCGGTGTGCTGCACCACGAGTCGTGGTCGCAGGAGCTTCCCCTGCGGGCCCGCTGCGTAGATCAGCAGGCGGCGCTCGCCGGGGCCGGCTGCGTGGAGCCGGGGCTGGTCAAGGCGACCTACGGCACCGGCGTCTTCGTCCTCGCCCACGTCGGGACCGAGCGTCCGAAGCCCGAGGGGGGGCTGCTTCCGACCGTGGCCTGGCGCGTCGACGGCAAGGTCGAGTACGCGCTCGACGGCGGGGTGTTCACGGCGGGCGCGCTGCTGGAGTGGCTGAGCGGCGACCTCGGCCTGGCCGCCGACCCACCGGCGCTTGCCGCGCTCGCCGCCGAGGTCGAGGACTCGGGCGGTGTGCGAGTGCTGCCGGCGCTCGCCGGCCTGGGGGCGCCATGGTGGCGGTCCGGCGCCCGCGCCGTGCTGGCGGGAATGACCGGCGGCACCCGGCCGCCGCACATCGCCCGCGCGGCGCTGGAGTCGATCGCCTGGCGGGTGGCCGATGTGCTGGCGGTGGTCTCCGAGCAGGCTACGCCGGAGACGCTGCGGGTCGACGGTGGCCTGACCCAGGATCCGCTGTTGATGCAGATGCAGGCCGACGCGGCCGGAGTCTCGGTCGAGCACGGCGTCGTCGACGCGACCGCCGCCGGCGCGGCGGCGCTGGCCGCGGTCGGCGCCGGAGTCTGGCCATCGACGCTGACGATCGCCGAGCGGGTCCCGGTCGGCGATCGGGTCGAGCCTCAGCGCGACGACGCCTGGCGCGCCGAGGCGCACGCCGAGTGGCGCAGCTTCGTCGAGCGCGCCGCCGAGCTGTAAGCGGGCTCTAGCCCCCGACCCGCTTGACGCGGAACTTGGCGACCGCGGCGCTCGGATCGGTGCCACCATCGGAGGCCACCGCCTTGACCTTGAGCACGTGACGACCGGGCAGCAGGCGCAGCGCGTACCTCTTCGTGCAGGAGGCGTACTGGACGCCGTCGAGCCGGCAGCGGAAGCTCGAGCCCGCCTCGGTGGAGCCGAACTTGAAGACGACCTTCGCGCGCGGCCTGTCCGTGCGGACAACCCGGCCCGGCTTGCGGTTGAAGAAGGTGTTCGGGCGGTGGTTCGCGGTGCCTGGTGCCGGAGTTGTGCCGGTGCTCGAGCCCGATCCGGTTTCCCCGCCCCCGCCGCCGGCCGGGTTCGAGCTGCCCGAAATCATTGCCCTGTAGACGTCCAGCCGCCCGCCCGAGACTGTAGTCGCCGCCAAGTCCGGAACCGGATCGACGTTGGCGAGTAGTGCGTTCTTGACTCCCGAGGCGGTGGCTGCCGGGTCGTGAGAGAAGAGCAATGCCGCAGCGCCGGTGACCATCGGTGTCGCCATTGAGGTGCCGTCGAGGAACTCGTAGCCGCTGTCGCCCGGGGAGCCGTGGCAGAGCACGTTGATGTCGTCCATGTGCACACCGTCGGCCTCCCCGCTCCCATTGCTGGTCACCGTCAGTTGCACCTGCACCGGGCTGCCGCCGTCGAACCCCGAGTTGAGCGGGAAGTAGCCGTTGCGGCCCTGGCTGGAGGAGCTGAAGGTGATCTCGGAGTCATTGACGAGCGTGCCGTTTAGCAGCACCGCGATCCTGAACGTGTCCCCAGCTCCCAGGGCCACGGAGCGGTAGTAGTGCAGCTCGCAGGTCGAGTAGCCGGCCGGCAGCGTGAATGCGTTGGACGTGACCTCGTTGGTGGTGTTCGGCATGTAGTTGCCGCCCGGCGAGTCGGTGATGCCGAAGTTGCCGTTGTGGGGGTTCTCGTTGCTCGCCGCCCAGGTCGAGGCGCCGGTGTTGGTCCAGTTGGTCGTGATGTCGCCACTCTCGAAGTCGTCGCTGAAGACCGACTTGCGCGAGGAGGTGCTGTAGATGTTCACCCCGGGGGCCCCGAGGTCGACCGAGCTGGCGCCGTAGTTGGAGAAGTCGGCGCGGCGGTCGGACTGGTCGGTGGCAGCGACGCAGATCACGTTGTTGGCGCTGTAGCCGCCGCCCTGGTCGGCGCTGCAGGGGAAGTTGGGGGTGGTGTCGTTGTTGACCCCGTTGCCGTTGGTGTCACCGTTGCCGGCGGCGAAGACGTAGAGGACGTTGGGGTGCGAATTGAGAGCGCTGGAGACCAGCGCGTCGGGTCCGCCTCCAGCGATCGAGCCGTTGACCACCCTCGCACCATGGGCAGCCGCGTAGTTGATCGCCAGGATCAGGGCGGAGTCCGGACAGCCGCTGCTGTAGGCGCCGCAGATGCGCAGCGACATCAGCGCCGCGTGCTGGGAGACGCCGGTCACCCCGATGCCGTTGTTTCCCTCGGCTAGTGCGATGCCGGAGACGTGGGTCCCGTGGCCGCTGAGGTCGGACGGGTCGGTGTCGTTGTCGATGAAGTCGTAGCCATGGCTGGTGCCATCGCCTGGGTCGGTCCACAGCTCGTTCACCAGGTCGGGGTGCTGAAGGTCGGCGCCGGTGTCCATCACCGCGACGACGGTGCTCGAAAGGCCAGTGGTGAAGTTCCAGGCCGCCGGGGCCAGGATGTCGGCGCCGGGGGTGCCGGCGACCCCGTCGACAGTCTGGCCATCGTTGTAGAGGCCCCACTGGTTGCCGTTCAGAAATTGTGGGTCGTTGGGCAGCGAGGCGGGCTGGAGGATCTGGTTGGGCTCCGCATAGGCGACTCCGGGCTGCGCCTCGAGCTGGTTCACGGTGGCCGCCACCGAATCGCCGTCGGTGATCTTCAGCAACTGTGCGCGAGCCATGCCGAGGCCCTCGATCGGCTTGGTGCCGGCGTCGGCACGCGCCATAGAGCGATCGGCCGGCGAGCTTCCGGGCTCATAGCGCACGATCACCTGACCAGGGACTACGTCTACGCCCGCCGCGGCGGCAGGCAGGATCATCGCAGCGGTGACCGCAGCCACTGCTGCCGGCAGGAAAAAGCGCATGCGAAGCGGGTGAGTCATGAACTCATTCAACTTATCGGCGCAGACCGCGGATTCAATGAGGCCAGTTTTCGCCGTCGTCCCCCGCTGCCCTCGTAGAAACGTCTAGCTGGGCGTCATTGCTCAGTACCCGAGCGGGTGGCGCACGACGTAGCCGCCCCGGGTCGCCGTGCGCAGATTCTTGTGCCAGCGCGGCCCACTGATCCCGGGGTGGTTGCCCGACGTGTCCCAGCGCAGGCCGGCGATCACCGCATAGGCATGCCCGGCATTGGTGTAGACGGTGATCCAGCTACCGCGCCCCCGCACTCCCCACCCCTCGAGCCCGGACGAGTCCATCGGCGAGTCCAGGAAGCCGCCGCCGTGTAGTGCATAGCTCACCGCGCCCGAGCAGTCATAGCCGCTCGACGCCCAGGCTTTGTGCCCTCCGCCCCAAACATATGGACGGGTGCCGATTCGATTCGCGGCCGCGATCACCGCCTTGACCGCGGGCGGGGCGCTTGCCGGCGCAACCGCCAGCCCGTTGACCAGCCGTGCCTTCGCTCCGGGCACGGTCGTCGTGGTCGGTGGTGGTGTCGTCGTGGTCGTCGGCGGCGGTGTGCCGCCGGGTGGCGCGACGCCGCCCGAGTCCGCGGACGCTGGGGCGGCGGCGAGAAGCGCAGCCGAGGCGGCGCCACAAGCCACCAGTGCAGCCTTCGAACGAATACCAGGGAAGTGCAACTCGACAGCCTCCTTCGGGTGCCTGCGGGGTTAGCTGTCGGGCTGGCGCTGAAGGAGCCGCGCTCCCACCTCGGTGGGTTAGCCCCAAAAACCTGGGTCCCCCGCTCCCCGGCCGCGTAGGGCCGGGAACTCGGCGTCGTTTTCGGTTCGTTGACGGGCAGAACAGGCGTGAATGCCCAGAGTTGCGGTGGATTTCCTAAAAAAGAAGCCCCGGCGAGACGCCGGGGCTCCGTGAATCCGGTTGAGCCTCTCTAGACCGTCGCCGGCGCCTGCTCGGCCTGGCTCTTCTCGGCCTCTGCGGCCTCCTTGGGCTGCCCGGCCTCGGGGGGCGGCTCCTGGCGCGGCATCAGCACCTCGCGGGCGATCACCAGACGCTGGATCTGGCTGGTGCCCTCGTAGAGCTGCATGATCTTCGCGTCGCGCATCAGCTTCTCGACCGGGTAATCCTTGATGAAGCCGTAGCCGCCGTAGACCTGCACGGCGTCGACGGTCACCTCCATCGCGGAGTCGGCGGCGAAGCGCTTCGCGTGCGAGGAGGCGAGCGTGTTGCGCTTGCCCTGGTCGAGCAGGATCGCCGACTGCCAGACCAGCAGCCGCCCCGCCTCGACCTTGGTCGCCATGTCGGCGATCATGAACTGGATCGCCTGGTGCATGGCGATCGGGACGCCGAACTGGACACGCTCCTTCGAGTACTCGACCGCGAACTCGAAGGCGGCGCGGGCGATGCCCACCGCCATCGCGGAGACGCCGGGACGGGTGCGGTCGAGGGTCATCATCGCGAGCTTGAAGCCGTGGTTTTCCTCGCCGAGCATGTTCTCGGCGGGGACCTCGACGTCGTCGAAGGAGATGGTCGCGGTGTTGGAGGCCCGCTGACCCATCTTGTCCTCCTTCTTGTCGACGGTGACGCCGTCAGCGTCTGCGTCGATGACGAAGGCGGTGATGCCGCGGTGGCCGGCCTCGGGGTCGGTCTTCGTATAGACCGTGAACCAGTCGGCGTAGCCGCCGTTGGTGATGAAGCACTTGGAGCCGTTGATGACGTACTTGTCGCCCTTCTTGACGGCCCGCGTCTTCATGCCGCTGACGTCGGAGCCGGCGTCGGGCTCGGTGAGGCAGAAGCTGGCCAGCTTCGGCGCCTCGGTGAGCATCCCCAGGTACTTCTTCTTGGTCTCCTCGGAGCCACCGATCATCACCGGCGCGGCGGCGAGTCCATTGGCCACCAGCGAGGTGCCGATGCCGGAACACCCCCAGCCCATCTCCTCCTCGATCAAACACCCGGAGAGGTTGTCGAGGTCCGGGCCACCGTATTCCTCGGCGACATGGATGTTCATCAGGCCCACTTCCCAGGCCTTCTCGATGATCTCCTGCGGCCAGGTGGCGTCGCGGTCGTAGTCCCAGGCGACGGGGCGGATCTCCTTCTCGGCGAAGTCGTGCGCGAGCTCGCGCAGGTTCTTCTGCTCGTCGGTCAGCGTGAGGTCAACCACTGAGGCTCCTTTGGTCGGTCAAAGCCTTGATTGAGGCCCTCTGATCGGGGCCAGAAACCCGATTGACTGGTCAGTCAACCAGTATCCGGAAGGTTACCGTAACCCGGAGACTCAGGCGGGGGGTAGGCACGAAGGCCCGCCCTTGTTGGGTTTACTCGCCCGAGCCGGCCGCGTCATCTTCGGTCTCAGACGACTCGACGTGGTCCGGCTCGCCGTATTCGGCGCCGCTGCGCTCTTCCTCAGGCGTAAAAGCCTGGTCGGAGGGGTCTGGCCCCCCCATGTCGCCCGCGTTCTCGATCAGGTCATGCTCGGCCAGCTCGAAGCCCTCGGCCTCGCCCTCTCCCGCCTCCGCCAGCGGGCGCTCGGCCTCATCCTCGACCTCATCGGCGCCGCCGGCGCCGCCGATCCCCCCGGCCTCGGAGCCCGCGGCCTCTTCCTCATCGTGGACCAGTTCCTCGTCCGAACGCTCTTGCTCGTTCTCCATTGCTCTCCAAGTGTCACACATGAATCGATGGCAAACGGCCTACCCTTCGTTCGGTGCCCCTCGCGTTGAGCGAACTGACCGCCGGCATGATCCTGATCGTGATCACGATCGCGGTGGTGCCGATCGGCCTGTTCGCCTTCGTCCGCTCGGGTGAGGCGCTGAAGACGCTCGGCAAGGGACAGTGGGCGATGGATCGTGAGCTGCCCCCGTCGCGCGGACTCACCGACAGCGGCGGCTCGGTCCCACGCGCCGTCCATGAGGCGGAGGTCCGCCAGATGGTCGAGGCGAAGTCCTACCGACGCCAGGCGCGCGGCGGGGAACCGCTCGACACAGACGCCGAAGTCGAGCGCTTGCTGAGCGAGGCGGAGAGCAGCCCCGCGGCCGGGATCGACGGCGAGCTGCGCGAGGAGATTCGCCAGCTGGTCCTGGCTCGAAACGAGCGCCGTATGCGCCGCGGCGAGCAGCCACTCGACGTCGGGGCCGAGATCGAGCGTCAGGTGCGCGAGCTCCAGGGCCTCGGTCAGTAGTCCGCCTGGGAACCACCCACATGCATGACGCGTCGCCTACGGCTCCGCGCCCATATCCACGACGGCTGCGCGGGTATAGATTCCCGATATGGCCGAATCGAAGGCGGAAGGGCGCGTCGTCGAGCAGGACGAGCTGCTGATGCAGCCCGGCACCTACTTCAATCCGCAGACCGAGGTGCTGGTGGTCGTCGACGACTCCACCTCGCTCGACCAGGAGGTCTTCAACATGGAGGCCTACGAGGGCGCCGAATGGGTGCGAATCGCCGACGAGGTCCCGGTCGACGAGGACCGCCGCGACCGCCTTCTGGAGGAGTTCCAGACCCACTACCACCCGGGCTCGTCCGGCTCGGTCTCTGAAACCGCGCTCGACCACGGCGACGGAGAGGAAAACGAGGACGAGGACGGGCAGGAACCCGGCCGCGAGGACTGATGCGGGCGGAGGGCCAGGCGGCGCCCGACTTCACGCTGCCGGACCAGAACGGCGACGAGGTGTCGCTCTCCGATCTGCGCGGCCAGACCGTCGTCCTCTACTTCTATCCCCGCGCCGATGCCTGCGGTAGTTAGTGCAGTACTCACCCGGCAACGGAGAGCAGGGTTATGGGCCGCCGCCTAGCGTCGCTTCGTATCCCCGTCGCCGCCCTTCACTTCGACGACGGCGTCACCGACCTCGACCGGGACCCGATCTTTCACTGGCGCGAGATTTACGGTCGCTCGCTGGAGGTAGGCTGACTGCCTGACTCGGGAATCGGATTGAGCCTTCCCAGTTCTGCGGCTGTGCGCGGAGGCCGACCGGTGCGGCGCCGTGTATCGGCTGCGGCCGCTCACTGGCCACAGTGGCTGCATGCGGCTAGAGTCATTCCCGCCCGAGGGGAATCACGCGAAGGATGGGTGATGCGACGGCGCGGTTGCGTGCTACTGGGGGTCATTGGGTTGGCGGTACTTGCTGGCTGCTCGGGACGGACGACGGGGGCATCCCGGATCATCCAGCGGCCGGACGGCTCCTACTCGGCGAAGCTAAATGGGGTCGGCTCCTGCCATTTGGGCTCCCGCAGCACGCCGTGCACGGCGTATATGCGCTGGCGGGTGGTCCGCACCAAGGCGTGGACCAAGGGCCCGTCTATCAAGGTGCGCAGAGAGGTCAGCAACGTCCGGTGGTCGCAGACCGCGAGGGGTCTTTCCCCGAAAGCGAAATACGAGTATCAGGCGTGCGGGAAGGAGTTCTCCTTGAAGCGCGTAATCTGCGTGGGCCCCCGCGGCTTCAATACCCAGACGTTCGTCACCATCAAGGGCCTGAGCAGCTAGTCGCTGACACGCCCGGCTGCACGGCCCAGGCGTGCGGGGTCCGCGACCACAACGCCGACTACGAGGCGGCGGGCGCCAAGGTGATCGGCGTCTCACCCGACCCGGTCGAGGACGTGGCCAAGTTCGCCGACAAGTACGGGCTCGACTTCACTTTGCTTGCCGACGCCGATCACGAGGTCGCCGA
>JBBQNM010000081.1:0-8522 GCA_038329895.1 Solirubrobacterales bacterium
GTGCTCCTCGGGGCGCACCTCTGCGACGCCCTGCTGGATGAACTCCGCGTCGAACTCCTTGGCGATCGGCGCGAGCGCGTGCTGCTCGGCCGGCTGCGAGGAGAACGGCTCCTCAACGATCAGCGGCTTGTAGACGAAGTCCGGCTCGGGCGCCACCAGCGTGATCCTTGCGCGGCCGCCGGCGAGGTCGCGCACCGCCATCATCGCCTCCAGACCGGCAATCCCGCCGCCGGCGATCAGGACGTGCGGTTTTTTGGCGGCGGAGCGGCTGTTCATGGCAGTGCTGTTCATGGCAGTGGATGTACGACGAGGATGTCGCAGGGGGAGTTGTTGACCACTCCACTGCTGACTCGGCCCAAGACCGCCTGAGGCATCATCGCCCGGCCGCGTGACCCCATGACGATCAGGTCGGCGTCGATGTCTTCGGCGGCGCGGATGATCCCTTGGACTGGATCGCCGCTGACAACTCGGGTCACCACATGGGTCTCATCGAGCTGGTCAGCTGCGTCCTCAAGAGCGCTGAGGGCACTGGATTCCGCCCCCGAAGCGCCCTGCAGTACGCCTTGGGTCGCGTACTCGAGATGTCCGGTCGACTCGACGAGATGGAGAGTCCCCCCGGCGGCCTCGGCTAGCGCGACGGCGTTGCGAAGCGCCGCTTGAGCGCCATCACTTCCGTCATAGGCGACGACGATGTTCCGATACATGATCAAACCTCCGTGGACGCTTCAGTTAGGTCGGGTGCGGCGTGGCGCTCGCGGGCCAGCGCCTCGGCGATCTCCCTTGTCGCTCCGTACCTGCTGGCGACGCCTGCTGGCGACGATGACTCTCACGATCATGCTGAGAACCTATGCGCGGGGAGGGAGGTTGTCCTCCGCAAGACACCACGGTCTTGGTAGGGGAGAACTACGGACCCGGCGAGTGCTGGCGGCTGATTGCGGACCGGATCTGCGGACCAATACGGATGCTGAACCTCACCGCGGCCGCAAGGATCAGCGGCGACCGCGAAATGGCCAGCACGTGGCCCGTAAACAGGCCACCGCAGAGCGTGCGGTGGGGAGAGGAAGAAACCATGTACGACAATATCCTCGTCGGATACGACGGCTCAGCCTCGTCGGGCGACGCCCTCGTTTTGGCCGAGATGCTCGCCCAGCCGACGAAAGCAAACGTAGTCATCGCCTACGTATTCGAGCGACATCTGTATGCGATTCCGCCGGCGGGTTATGCCCGCTGGGAGGAATTTCTGCACGAGGACGGCGAGAAGATCGTTCGCCGTGGGCTGCGCGATGCGAAAAAACATGACTCGATCCCGGCTGATCATCTCCAGACCAAGATCGTTGGTGCCAGCTCTCCCGCGCGCGGTCTTCATGAGCTGGCCGAGGAGCTGGGGGCAGACTTGACGATTGTCGGGGCCTCGAACCGCAGTCGCATCGGACAAGCGCTGATCGGCAGCACCGCCCAGCGACTTCTCCACGGCTCGCACTCCCCGGTGTGTGTTGCGCCGGCGGGCTTTGGCAAGTCCAAGCGCACCGCCAGCCATCTGATCGCGGTTGGCTATGACGGCTCATCGGAAGCCAAGCTGGCCTTGGATTCGGCCTGGCACATCGCCGCCGAGAGTGGCGGTGGCGTCCGTGTGCTGTCGGTGGCAATACCTCCGCCGCTGATCCACGGGAAGGGCGCCGGCTCGGGCCAGGGCTATCAGGAGCTGAAGGCGGGGATCGAGGAGATGGTCCAAGAGGAGCTCGACGAGGCAGTTTCGAGACAGCCGGCGAACGTCGAGACCGAGGGCGTGTTGCTGCGAGGAGATCCCGCCATCGAGCTCTGCAGGGCAGCCGCCGACGCCGACCTGCTGTTCATGGGCTCGCGGGGATACGGGCCGTTTGGCCGGGTCCTGACGGGCAGCGTCTCGGGCGCCGTGATCGAGGCGTCCGTGTGCCCGGTAGTGATCTCGCCGCGTGCCGTTGAGGCCGACGCCGACGCGGAGCCGGCGTTGATCGCATCCGGGCATGAGTCCTGATCTGGCGCACGACGCTGAGGCCGACACGGAGAGGGCTACGATCCGACCCGTGTCGGCTTCCGGCAGCTTCGGCGAGACAGAGGGCCAGCAGTCAGCGTCAGAGGGCATCTCGATCGTCCTCGCCGACGATCACACCGTGGTTCGCCGCGCCCTGCGGATGCTGCTCGACGCCGAGCCCGAGTTCGAGGTCGTGGCCGAGGCCCTCGACGCTGATTCAGCGGTGCGCTACGCGTTGGGCCACAAGCCCAATGTCCTGATCCTCGATCTCAACATGCCGGGCCGTCCGAGTCTGGAGGCGATTCCCGACATCTTTGAGGCTTCGCCCGATACGGCGATCGTCGTGCTAACGATGCAAAGCGATCCTGCTTACGCTCGACAGGCTCTGCAGGCCGGGGTTCTGGGCTACGTGCTCAAGGAGGCAGCCGATACCGAGCTAGTCCAGGCCGTGCGCAGCGCCGCAGCCGGTGAGACCTACCTGCAGCCGGCGCTCGGGGCGCGGTTGGCCACTGAGCCCGAAGCGGGTCCCGCCGATGACCTCAGCGAGCGGGAGGTCGAAGTGCTGCGCCTGATCGCCCTGGGCCACACGAACCCCGAGATCGCCGAGCAGCTGTTTCTGAGCGTTCGGACGATCGAGAGTCACCGAGCCCACATCCAGCAGAAGCTGCGGCTCAGCACCCGGGCCGAGCTGGTCGGCTATGCCCTCGAGCGGGGCTTGATCGAGACCTAGCCATGCTTACGCTGGTGCTCGCGGCCAGCGGCACAGCGCTGGCCACGGGGGTAGGCGCTGTTCCGGTCTTCTTCCTCGGACGGCGGGCCGAGGTCCTGACGCCGCCGTTGCTGGGTTTTGCCGCTGGCGCGATGGCTGTCGCCTCGATCGCCGGGCTGCTGGCCCCGGCGCTGGATCAAGGTTCGGTGGTCAGTGTCGGCGCCGGGTTCGGAGTTGGCGTCGCCTTCCTGGTGATGGTGCGTCGACGCTTCGGTTCGGATCAGACCACGTTCATGGGACGAAGCGGACCAGGCACGCGGTCCGCGGCACTGATCTTTCTCGTGCTGCTGGTACACAGCCTGCCCGAGGGCCTGGCGATCGGGACTGCGTTCGCTTCAGGCCGCGAAGGCCTTGACGTCTTTGTCGTATTGGCGATTGCGCTACAGAACGTTCCCGAGGGCACCAGCATCGCACTGCCGATGGAGGTTGCCGGCTTCGGCCACTGGACGCAGTTCTGGATGGCTGTTGCCACAAGTGCTCCGCAACCGGTCGGCGCGGTGGTGGCCTTTCTGCTGGTCGAGCAGATCAGTGGCCTGCTGCCGTTGTCGTTCGGCTTCGCGGCGGGCGCGATACTGGTACTGGTGGCGGTCGAAATGCTTCCCAAGGCCTATGCCGGGCGGCAGCGGGTTAGTCCCACGGTCGGCGTTGCGAGCGGAGCGGCGCTGATGTTGGCGCTGAGCGTTGCCCTCGGGGTCTAAGCGCTGTCGGCGAGCCGGCGAGCATCGCCGGCTTGGGCGGAGTCATCGAGCGGGATCACGGCCCGCACCTGGGTTCCTGATTCGTCGTCGGATGAGATCTGCAGGTCGCCGCCGACTAGCTCGACGCGCTCCTTCATTCCTGGCACGCCGAAGCCGGCGCTCTCCGAGCCGACATCAAAGCCCGTCCCATCGTCGCCGATCTCGATCTCGAGCTGTGTCTGGTTTCTTGTCACCTTCAACTCGACGCGGGTTGCCTGAGCGTGTTTGGCCACATTGGTCAACGCCTCCTGGACCACGCGATAGACGGTGGTCTGCAGTTCCGGATCCAAGGGCGCTTCGTCGGAACCGGAGTCGAGTAAGACATCTTGGCGGACCTCGGCGCCGGTAGCGGCGGCGACGCGTTCTGCCAAACCCTCGACCGCAGCCGCAAGGCCGATCTCGTCCAGGGTCGCGGGGCGAAGCTCGCTGATCAGTCCGCGCAGATTCTCGATGTCGGCGGTCGTTTGCTCAATCGCGTCGCGCACGACCTGCTCCAGCTCAGGACCGCCCCCTCTCTGAAGCGCCGAGGCCAGCATGACTCGGTGCGCGGCCAACCCCTGCAACGTCTCGTCGTGCAGCTCGCGAGCCCAGCGGCCACGCTCCTGCTCGGTGGCCCTGATCCTCTGGCGCTGGCGCTCGTGGCCTACCGACTGAGCCGTCGCAACCGCGGTCGCGGCGCTGGCGGCAAAGGTAGTGAGCAACCGCTCGTCCTCATCGTCGAATTGAGGACCACCTTGGAGGCGATCGAGCGCACAGATCACGCCAAGGGCGCGACCCTGGAAGCTCAAGGGCACCAGGATCGCCGACTGGCCGTGAATGCCCAGCTCGCGAATGGAGATCCGCAGGCGAGTGGCGATCTCGGCGACGCGCTCGGGCTCAAGCGAGCGGAAGACTTCGCCGGTCGTTGAACCTTCAACCGGAATCTTTTGCCCCTTGATCTCTGCGGCCTGCTCACCGGCGCTGGCGGCGACGACCAGGTCGCTGCCTTCCCGAAGCAGGATGAACAAGGAGCGAGCTTCGACCAGAGCCCGACCCCGCTTGGCGATCGTCTCCAAGACCGGCTCGAGGTCGGTTTGTGCGCCGATCGCGCGAGCGATCTCGGTGGTCGCCTCCAGTCCGCGGACCGCGCGTTGCAACTCGCGGCGCCGGCCCTCGGTGCGGGCATACAAGCGGGCGTTGTCGATCGCGATCGCCGCCCACTCAGCGAGAATGGTCACGGCCTGCTCGTCGGCTTCGTTGAAGTCGTCGGCGACCTTCTCAGTCAGATACAGGTTGCCGAAGGCCTCGCCGCGGATGATTATCGGTACACCGAGGAAGTTGCTCATCGGGGGATGCCCGGCCGGGAAGCCGTATGACCTCGGGTGCTCGCCGACCTGCTTGAGGCGCAAAGGCTTGGGATCCTCGACCAAGAGTCCAAGTACGCCGCGGCCGCGCGGGAGGTCGCCGATTACTGCGCGCGTCTCCTCGTCGATGCCGAGATAGATGAACCGCTCCAGCTCCTTGCGCTCCTCATCGAGGATGCCGAGTGCCGCGTAGCGGGCCCCGGTCAGCTCCCGCGCCACGCTTACCACTTCATGCAGCACTGCTTCGGGATCGAGCTCGGAGACCAAGCTACGGCCAACGTCGATCAAGCGGCGCAGGCGATGCTCGTCCAAGGCATCGCGGCTCACGGCCCAACGATAACGCGCTTGATCAGACCAAGCCGGTCGTCATTCCGATGCGTAGCAACTACCCACCCACCGCTCGGCTCTCCCCCGATGTCCCGACAGTGCAGCACGCCTAGCCTCGGCCATCGAACGATCGGAGAGGAGCGAGATGACAGACCAGACAGTGATCAGTCCAACTCTGCAGGGCACCTACGAAGGCCTGGACACGATGAAGGCCGCGGTGTTCAGGGGCCACGAGCTGGTGCGCAATGGACGACTCGATCTGACGCCACTGATAACCCATCGTTTCTCGCTCGGGGAGATCGAGGCTGCCTACGAGCTGTTCGGCAATCAGCGCGACGGTGTTGTCAAGGTCGCTATCGATCCGAGTGCGGACTGATGCTCAGGATCGCCCAGGGCACCGAGTCAATGCACCGCTGCGTAGCCTGAGCACCGATCGATGTCGGCGCTCGCTCAGTTGCTGCTCGTCTTCGGCTTGGTCTTCGTTGTCAACCTGCTTCCGGCTTTTGGCCCTCCAACGTGGGCCCTGCTGGTCTTCTTCAGCCTCAACTTCGATCTGCCCGCGCCACCGCTGGTCCTGGGCGGCGCACTCGCCGCCGGCTGCGGGCGTCTGCTGCTGGCCAGGGGCGCACGGCACTACCGGACGCGGCTTTCGCGCAGGCGCTTGGAGAGCCTCGGGGCGGCCCAGGTCGTGCTTACGGGCAACCGCAGACGCACGTTCGGCGGGCTGGCGCTGTTCGCCTTGTCGCCGGTGCCGTCGGGACAGCTGTTCGTCGCTGCCGGGCTGATGACCGTGCCGCTGTTACCGCTGACCGCAGCGTTCTTCGCCGGGCGCCTGGTCTCCTACAGCCTCTACCTGGGCGCGGCTTCGCTGGCCACTCACAGCCTGGGCCGGATCGTGCTGGACTCCCTGACTTCTCCGATCGGGATCGCACTGCAGCTGATCATGATCTTGGCCTTGGTATTGCTAGTGCGAGTGGACTGGACGACGATTGTTCAGCGTCGCGGCAAGCGAAAGCGATCTTCGCCGGCCAGGATTTCGAGCAAGGGCTCGAAGGCACCTGGCGGAAAGAGCGAGGCACCGCCTAGAAGATCGTCAGTACCGCGAGCGCCGCAACCGAAGCGGCGATCAGGCAAAAGGTCACACCGGTCACCCAGCGTCCCGCTGGGCTGAGCACGTGGGCGCCCATAACCTCGGGGTCTTGAGCGAGCTTGCGCATGAACGGCAAAAGCACAAGCAGCAGGACGGCATTCAGGGCCTGGGAGAGAAAGAGGATCGGGATCAGCGGCGCTCCAGGGATCAGCACGACGGCCGCGGCGAGCGCCACAAGCACAGCGAAGCTCAAATAGAAGAGTCGGGCCTCCTGAAAGCTGTCGTCGATGTCGGCCCGGGCCCCGAATGCCTCGCCGACCGAATAGGCCGTCGAGAGGGGAACGATGGCGGCTGCGAGCAGCGCGGCGCCAAGGAACCCGAGACCGAACAATGTCGACGCCAGGTGGCCCGCCAAGGGCCGCAGGGCCCCGGCAGCGTCGCTTGCATCGTTGATGGTGATCCCCCGAACGTGCAGGGTGGCAGCGCAAGCGATGACGACGAAGAGGCCGATCACCCCAGTCATCGTCGCTCCGACGACGACGTCGATGCCCTCGTAGTGCAGGTCTTCGATCCGCAGCTTCTTGTCGACGGCGTAGGACTGGATGAACGCCAGGCCCCAGGGGGCCAAAGTGGTGCCGACCGTGGCAACGGTGACCAGGACCGCCTCGCGGCTCAAGGGGAGGTTGGGGACCACCAGGCCCTTCGCGGTCGCCCCCCAATCGGGATGAGCCAGAAACCCGGCGAGGATGTAGGCGATGAAGACGGCGCTGAGCGCAAGCAGCACGTGCTCCACACGCCGAAACGACCCGCGCAGGACCAACAGCGAGACGCCAATCGCGGTTAGAGGGACGCTGAGATAACGGCTGACGCCGGCCAGCAGATCCAGAGCGGCAGACACGCCGGCGAACTCCGCGCACAGGGTGCCGGCGTTGGCGATCACCAGAGCCGCGAGGACAAGGCCAGCACCACGCGCCCCGTAGTGCTCGCGCACCAGCGCGACCAGGCCCTTGCGTGTTACGACCCCCATGCGGGCCGCGAGGAGATGGAAGGCGATCAGCGCCACGGTGGACAGGGCCAGAACCCAGAGAAGCTCATATCCGTATTTGGCGCCGAGAATCGAATAGGTGGTGATCCCGCCGGGATCGTCGTCTGAGAGTCCGGCAAGCACGCCAGGGCCGACCACGGCTAGCAGGGCGGCCGTGGAACCGCCGGCCAGCAGCGCCCCGCGGCGACGGACGATCTGCCAGTGCAGGTGCCGCCCTGGGTGGCGTCGCGCTGGGCTGGGTCGCTTACCTCGAGGCGGCTCGCTGCTCATCTCCGCCCAGCGCGTGGTTTGTACGGATCAGGGACGCGGCCCCTCACTGATGACGCC
This sequence comes from Solirubrobacterales bacterium, assembly GCA_038329895.1. Lineage (GTDB taxonomy): Bacteria > Actinomycetota > Thermoleophilia > Solirubrobacterales > 70-9 > Mayfieldus. The sequence goes on from JBBQNM010000081.1 coordinate 7,650, forward strand.
TGGCATAGCGGCTCGTAGATTCGCAGTCGTGACCGACGAGTCGAGAAGACACGTGTTCAGCAAGATCGTCGTTGGCTATGACTTCCGGCCCGAGGGGCGCGACGCCTTGGAGCTCGGCCGTCAACTGGCCGAACTGAGCCACGCGAAGCTGCTGCTGAGCTCGGTCTTCCCCTATCACCATCAGGCGATCGGCGAGGAGGCGTTTGAGCAGGCGCTGCGCGAGGACGGCGAGCGCCTTTTCTCACCGGTCCTCGATGAGCTGGATGGCGAGGCGATCGAGACGTTTGCGCTTGGAGACCAGCCCCCTGCCGGCGCGCTGCAACAGCTCGCCGAGCAGGAGCATGCGGACTTGATCGTCCTTGGATCCACACATCGCGGCACGATCGGTCGCGTGCTCCCCGGGAGCACTGCTCAGCGGTTGCTGACCGACGCCAGGTGCGCAGTTGCGATCGCGCCACGAGGCTTTGCCGGCTCCGTCGACGGGTGCGGGTTGCGAGTAATCGCAGTGGCCTTTGACGGAAGTCGGGAGTCGCATGCCGCTCTGCGGCTGGCCACAGAGCTAGCCCAGCGCGAGTCAGCGTCACTGCGGGTGATCGGCGTCAATTCTCCTCCCCCTCGGTCCTACGGGTATCTGCCCACCGAGCCGAGTCTCCGCGAGGTGTACCGGGACTCGCTCAACGAGGCGATCGCCAGTCTGCCGTCCGAAGTTCGACCGCTGGGGCAGCTACTAGACCGTCCTAACCCCGAGATGTGCCGACAGTTCGCGCTCATCTGACCGTCCCCATCTTGCGGGCGCCGAAGACGATATCCCCGGGCACCCGCCCCTTGGTCAACCGCCCGTTGTGGGGGCGGTCGAAGTTGAACTCATCGAGG
>JBBQNM010000082.1:0-8041 GCA_038329895.1 Solirubrobacterales bacterium
GGAACGTCCGGGCGGCGGCCTGCGTAACGGCGATGAGGCAGGTCGCGACGGCAACGAGCGCCAGCAGAAGCCCCAGCCGAGCGAGGAACCTGGTGCCGCCCCGGTGGATGCCGCCCTGCACGCCGCCAGTACCCATACGGAAACTCTATCGACGCCGCGGGCTCTGGGAACCTAGGCTCGTGTCGCGATCAAATGGCTGGCTGCTGTGGTGGCGCAAGCGCCGCTGGTACGAGCGCAACCGCCGCCCGCTGCGGCGCTGGCGCATCAACCGCCACATGGCCCAGGCAGGGGCGTTCATCCGCTTCCCGGTCGAGGGGGAGGTGCTGGAGGCACTCGACGAAGGGCGGTTGCGGATCGGCGCCGGCACATTGCTGGAGCCCGGCTGTTGGCTGACCCTTTCGCCCCAGGCTAGGATCGAGATCGGGGAGGGGTGCTTCCTGAATCGCAACACGATGCTCGCGGGGCTTGATCGGATCGAGATCGGCGATCACGTGATGTTTGCCAACAACTGCTTCGTCGGCGACGCGGACCACCGTTTCGACGACCCCGAAAAGCCGGTTACCTGGCAGGGCTTCACCTCGACGGGCCCGGTGAGGATCGGCGACAACTGCTGGTTCGGCGTCAACTGCGTCGTGACCAGCGGCGTGACGATCGGCGAGCGCTGCGTGATCGGCGCCAACTCGGTGGTCACCGAGGACCTGCCTCCGCGGGTGATCGCCGCAGGGTCGCCGGCCAAGGTGCTGAAGGAGATCGAGTTCCGCTCCTAGGAGATGACCTGGACGACGACGGTGCGGTCGCGGGCGCGGTCGTCGAAGTCGATCAGCACCAGCTGCTGCCAGGTCCCCAGCGCCAACTTGCCGCCGGTGACCGGAACCGTCTCTGCGCTGCCGATCAGCGATGCCCGCTGGTGGGCATGAGAGTTGGTGTCGTGGTTGAGCCGGTTGTGCTCATAGTCGCCCCGGGTGGGAATCAGCCGCTCCAAGGCTTCGCGCAGGTCGTGGACGCCACCTGGCTCGAACTCCATCGTGGTGATCGCGGCCGTCGAGCCGCGAACGAAGGCGGTCGCCTGCGCCTCGGACGCACCGGCGGTGGCGACCACGCGCTGCACACCGTCGGTGATGTCGATGATGTCGTTGTCGCCGTTGGTGGAGAGCCGCAGCTCGCCGGTGTGTACGGGCACACCCCGAAACTAGCGGAGCCGGGCCCGTGGGCCCGGCTCCGTGCTGCGTGCCGGCCGTCCCGACCGGTTACGACTTCGCTGCCTCAGGTGCCCCTGGGGTGGGCGGAATGGCCGCCCAGGTGCAGTGCATCGAGCAGCTTCGGGATGTAGACGAGGGCGCCGACGCCAACCACTACGTAAACGATGTTGAGCAGCGTCCCGTCACCGAAGATCTTGGACAGCACATTGGTGTCGCCGTCCGTTAGCCCGATGACCCCCCAGTTGAGGGCCCCAAGCACCATCACCAACAGCGCGAAGGGCTCAAACCTTTTGATCATCTCCATTTGCTTGCCTCCTGCAAGGAAAGAGGGATAGTGCGTGATGTAACAAGCAATACCCCTGCATTTGGGCAGGGTTACCTGCTGAATGAGGCGTTTCTCGGCGGGTGGTGCGGCGGGCCCGATTCCCGCGCGCGCGGACTCGGGAGCACGGGCGGGAACGGGTCCGCCGTGACAGGACCCGCCGCCGAAACCGCTAGGGAAGTGGTTCCCAGTCCCAACTCGACGCCGAGGCCAGCGTCTCCTGCTCAAGGTAGCGCTTCAGCTCCGCCAGTTCGGCCGGCTTGATGCTGTAGATGTGCTCGGCGCCCGGGAAGTCGCCGGAGCGGACCTCGGCCGCATAGCTGCGAAGGCCATCGACCATCGCTCTGCGCACCTCGGCGTAGCGCTTGACGAACTTCGGGGTCCGGCCCTCATAGATACCGAGCAGGTCGTGGAGGACGAGCACCTGACCATCGGTTGCCGAGCCCGCCCCGATGCCGATCACCGGGATCTCGAGCTTCTCCTGGATCACCTCGGTGACAGCCGCCGGCACCGCTTCGAAGACGATCGCGAAGCAGCCAACGGCCTGTAGGGAGAGCGCGTCCTCGGCGAGCTTCGCTGCCGCTGCCGCGGTCTTGCCCTGGGCCTTGAAACCGCCCAGAGCCGACGCCGTCTGGGGAGTGAGGCCGACGTGGCCCATCACTGGGATGCCGGCGCGGATGATCGCCCGCGCCCGGTCGACCGAGGCCCCGCCGCGCTCCAGCTTCACGGCGTCGCAGCCCGATTCCTTGACGAAGCGTTGAGCGCTCTGCACCGCCAGCTCGTTGGAGGCCTCGTAGGAGCCGAAGGGCAGGTCCCCGATCAGCAACGGGGACTTCAGTCCCCGCCGCACGGCGCTGGCCATCGTCACCATCTCGTCCATGCGGATCGGGGCGGTGGCGTCGTAGCCGAGCACCACCATCGCCGCCGTGTCGCCGACCAGCACCACGTCGACCCCGGCCTCCTCGACCGCCTGCGCGGAGGGAAAGTCATAGGCGGTGACCATCACGATCGGTTCCCCCCGGCGCTTCATCTCGGCCAGTTGCGGCAGCGTCACGGCTTGCCTCTCCGGCGCGCTTGCCTCGGTCTTGCGCGGCACGGTGCTCATGCCAGCCTGCCCAAGTCGGTGCTGCCGGTGAAGGCGCCGGGAAGCTCCTCTGAGTCCCAGGCGGGGACGAAATCACCCAGAAGCACTTCGGGATTCGAGTCGACGCGGACCGTTCGGTTGTCGGCATCGACGTGGACGACGATCGGCGAGTAGGTCTCCAAATCGCGATCGTCATAGGCGCCAAACGAGGCCACGATCACCTTTTGACCGCGCTGAACCAACCGCGCCGCGGCCCCATTCACCTGCATGTCGCCCGAACCCGGCGTGCCCTCGATGACGTAGGTGACGAAGCGGGCGCCGTTGTCGATGTCCCAGACGTGGACCTGTTCGTTGGGGATCAGGTCGGCCCCGGCCATCAGCTCCGGATCGACGGTGATGCTGCCGAGGTAGTCCGGGTCACAGTCGGTGATCGTCGCCCGGTGGATCTTCGATTTGAGCATCTGCCTTTGCATCTGACCTCCGTTTCCAGCCCTCAGGGTTCGATCAAGACGTTGTCGATCAGCCGCGCGCCGCCGAACTGGACGGCGACGGCGACGAGCACGGGTCGGCCGTTCAGCTCCGCGACCGGCGTCAGGTCCTCGGCGTCGCGAGCCTCCAGGTACTCGGGCTCGATGCCCGCTTCGCTCAATTCGCGGCGGGCGTCCGCCAGTGCTTCGGTCAGCGAGCCGCCGCGTGCCGAGTCTTGCGCCGCGCGAAGGGCCCGCGACAGCGCCGCCGCCCGTTGGCGCTGCTCGGTGTCGAGATAGGCATTGCGTGAGCTCATCGCCAGGCCGTCCGGATCGCGCACGATCGGCAGCACCTCGATCCGCACCGGGAAGTCGAGGTCGCCGACCATGCGCTGGATCACAACCGCCTGCTGGGCGTCCTTCTGCCCGAAGTAGGCGATGTCCGGCTGCACGGTGTTGAGGAGCTTGGCGACCACCGTGATGACGCCGCGGAAGTGTTCGGGCCCGCGCCGCTCCGGGTCCCCGCACAGCGCCTCCGTCAGTCCCTCGACATCGACATAGGTGGCGTAGCCGGAGGGATAGACGTCGTCGGTGTTCGGCGCGTAGATCAGATCGACGCCAGCCTCCTCGGCAAGCGCCGTGTCGCGCTGCTCGTCGCGCGGGTAGCGGTCGAGGTCCTCGCCGGCCCCGAACTGGGTCGGGTTGACGAACAGGCTCATCACGACCAGGTCGCAGTCGGCGCGCGCCGCGCGCAACAGCGAGAGATGCCCCTCGTGCAGGTAGCCCATCGTCGGCACCAGGCCAATCGTGCGGCCCTCGCGTCGCGGCTCGGCAAGCGCCTGGCGCAGTTCGGCCTTGGCGCGGGCCGTCTTCACGCGACCACCTCGCTGTCGGCTGCGACTAGCGAACGGGTGCGCTCGGCGAGGACCCGGTACAGCTCCAACAACTCCGGCATCGTCGCTTCGATCGCCTCCAGATGTCGCTCCACGGTGGCTTCGTCTCCGCGGGCAATCGGGCCGGTCAGCGCTTCCGGGCCGCGCTGCGCCCAGTTGGCGGCGCTGCGCAGGACCAGCGGCGCCAGCAGCTCGCGCCCGTTCTCGACGCCGCCCCGCTCCAGGAGCTGTGCCGCCGACTCCTCGAGGGCGACCAGGAAGTTGGACGCGATCGAGGCGGCGGCGTGGTAGGCGGCGCGGCGCTCCTCGGGCAGCTCAAGGGACCGCATGCCGAGCCGCTTCGCGAGGGACCGGGCGAGCGCCACGGCTTCGGGCGTTGAACCGCTGACCGCGCAGGAGGCGCCGATGAGCTCCGGGTTGTCGTCGCTGATCGTCTGCAGGGGATGCAGACCGAAGGCTGCCGCCCCTCGCGTGGTCGCGGCGGCCAGCGCCTCGAGGCCGGTCACGCCGCTGGTATGGCCGACGAAGCGAAGCCCTGGGGCGGCTGCGATCGTCTGGCAAGCTTCTTCGATTGCGTCATCGGGGACGCAGAGAAGGGCGATTTCGGCGCTCTCGCAGGCCTCTGCAGCGTCGGCGCGGCCAGCCAGCCTCGAATCAATGCCTTCAGCCCGCGCGGCGCGATGAATCGCACGGCCTACGCGGCCAGCTCCAATGACCGCGAGCGCCGGGATGTCGCGTCCGTTTCCGTTCAATTCCCGTTCCAGTTCCCGCATCGGAGATACCAGACGGAGCTGAGTCAGCTCTCTCATTGCTTGGCCGGGCTCACCGGCCGGTCCGTGCCCGAAGGTCACGGCCAGGGCGAATTATAGGAGGCGCGGTACGCGCGAAGGCCGGTTCGCAGGGCGGGTAACTTGGCGTCGTGCCCGAAATCGAGTATCCGCAGCCGCGGCTGGAGGACGGTCTGATCGCCCTGCGCCCGCCGCGCGAGCCGGACTCGAAGCGGTGACCGCCGCCTGCCAGGATCCGTTGGTCGCTCGCTTCACCCTTGTGCCGTCGCCCTACAGCGAGGATGACGCCCGCGAGTGGTTTCGAGATGCCGAGCGCCAGCGCCACGAAGGTACGGGGCTGCATTTCGTGACCGTCGACGTCGTCGACGACAGGGTGCTGGCGTCGGTGGGGATCAACGCGATCACCTGGGCGCACAGGGCGAAATAGCGCCAATTTGCGAGCTTCGACACCGCCAGCCCGGTCGGGATGCGGGGCTAGGATCGAGGATGAGAGCGATGCCGATCTACGAGTTCGAGTGCGGACAGTGCGGTAGCCGTTTCGAGGAGTTGGTCAAGAGCGGCGCGTCGGCCCCTGCCTGTCCGAGCTGCGAGTCCAGTCGAACCCGGCGGCGCCTCTCGCCGGTGTCGCCTCCGGGCCGGGTGCCGCGGGGCGCGAAGGTGCGCGATTCCGAGTCGCAGCGGCGCGAGCGCGAGGCGGCGCGCAGCGAGCGGATTGCCGACGCGAAGAAGGCGAGGGGGTCGTGACGAGCTCCACTTCGGAGCAGCGCCGCGAGAAGCTGGTCGAGGTCTTCAACGAGGCGGCGGTCTGCGAGAAGTGCCCGCTGTCGGCGACGCGAACCAGGGTCGTGTTCGGTTCCGGCAACGCCGATGCCGACCTGATGTTCGTTGGCGAGGCGCCGGGCGCCGAGGAGGACCGCCAGGGCCTGCCCTTCGTCGGCCGCGCCGGCGCCCTGCTTACGCAGCTTCTGGAGGAGATCGAGCTGCGGCGCGAGGACGTATTTATCTGCAACGTGCTCAAATGCCGCCCGCCCGGCAACCGCGATCCGCAGCCGATCGAGATCGAGACCTGTGAGCCCTATCTGGCCAAGCAGGTTCAGCTGATCGAGCCGCGCGTCGTCTGCACGTTGGGCAACTTCGCCACCAAGCTGCTGACCGCCAGCCGTACCGGGATCAGCAAGGTGCGGGGTGCGCCGCAGGTCCACAGCCTCGGCGGGCGCACGGTATTGGTGATGCCGCTCTTTCATCCGGCGGCCGCCCTGCGCACGCCTTCGGTCGCCGACACGCTGCGCTCCGACTTCGCCAAGTTGCCGGAGCTGCTCAAACAGGCGCCGCCGGATGCCGCACCGGCCGCAACGCCGGAGCCAGCGGCCATCGCGCCCGAGTCCCCCGAGGCGGAGGCGGCGCTCGAGGCCGACCAGCTCGGTCTCTTCGGTTGAGCAGCCCGAGGCAGAGCTTGCATAGCGGATCCGCGGCCGAAACCGAGGCGATCGGGGCACGGCTTGGCGCTGACCTGGAGCCCGGCGACGTCGTGTTGGTGTCCGGCGAGCTGGGGTCGGGAAAGACCACCTTGATCCGCGGCGCCTGCCGGGCGCTCGGCGTCGAAGACCCGGTCACCTCGCCAACCTTCACGATCGGCCAGCGCTACCGGGGGAGGCTGCCGATCTCCCACCTGGACCTGTTTCGCCTCCAGACGCTTGAGGGTGAGGACCCGGGCTTGATCGACGACTACCTGACCGCCGATTCGGTGGCCTTCGTCGAGTGGCCCGCGGTGGCCGAGCCTCAGCTGCAGCGGATCAAGCTACGGGTGCGACTCGAGCACGCGGGCGGCGACAGTCGCACCGTTGACGTCGAGTGACCAGGTCAGGGCCGGCTAGTAGCCGCCGCCCTTGCCGTTCTTGCTGTTGCTGTTGCTCTGGTCGGCGTTGGTTGCGGTGTCGACCGCGGCGCCGGCCTTGTCCTTGACCGTGTCGACCGCTTGGTCGGCGGTGTTGCCCGCTTGGTTGATCTTCTTCTGGGCGTCCTTGGGCAGCGCGTTCTTGGCGTCCTTCGCCGCCTGCTGCACCGTGCTGAGGGCTTTGTCGCCCTTCTTTTTCGCCTTGTCGACAGCCTTGTTGACGTCATTGCTGCCACAGCCCGCCGCCGTGGCCGCGGCGGCTGCGATCGCCAAGCACGCCGACGCCGCTGCGAGCCTGTGGGCGAATTTGTTCACGTCGCTCTCCTCTTCCGCCGGTTCGATCATCGCCACCCTATAGCCAGATGTCCGCAGCAATCGACCGCATCGGCACATGTCCGCGGTGATCGGGTTCGACACCGCGACCGACGACACCGCCGTGGCCGCGGTCCGAGATGGCGAGCTCCTTTTCGCCGGCTCCGTTGGCCCGGGCGATGACGGGCGACCAGCCCATGCGACAACGCTGCTCGCCGAAGTGGAGGAGGCCGCCGGTGCCGCCGGTGGTTGGGACTCGGTCGTGCGGATCGCGGTCGGTGTCGGGCCGGGGTCGTTCACCGGATTGCGGATCGGGGTGGCGACCGCCAAGGCGCTCGCCCAGTCCCTCGGGATCGAGCTGGCGGGGGTCGGCACTCTGGCGGCGCTTGCACGCGGCGCCGCATCCGGCGCCGGTGAACGGCCGCTGCTGGCTGTGCTCGACGCACGACGTGGCGAGCTGTTCGCGGCGCTCTACGACGCCGGCGGCGAGGAGATCTGGGAGCCGTTTGTGGTCGCCCCCGGGGAGCTGGCGGAACGCCTCGCTCAGCTAAGCGATCCACCTCTGGCGGCCGGATCGGGGGCGCTACGATTTCGTGATGAGCTGCAAGAAAGCGGGGCCGAGATTCCCGCTGACTCGGATCCGTCGCACCGGGTCGCCGCGCGGGAGATTTGCGCGATCGGCGGGATGATCAGGGCGTCGGATCCTGAAGGCGTCGCTCCGATCTATCTGAGGCCACCCGACGCAGAGCGCTGGCGTGAGCGAGACAGCACAGACAACTGACGAAGGCGCCGAGCTCGGTTCGGTCAGCGAGCTGCGCCTCCGCCGCCTCTCCTACAGCGACCTACCATCGGTGATCTCGATCGAGCGACGGTCCTTCCCGACGCCCTGGTCGCTGGCGATGTTCGTGCTCGAGCTTTCGAAGCCCTCCGGTATCTGCCTGGCGGCGATCGACGAGGACGGCCGTCTCGCCGGTTACCTGGTCTGCTCGCGATACGACACGATCTGGCACTTGATGAACGTCGCCGTGGACCCTGAGCGGCGCCGTCAGGGGATCGCCACGCTGCTCATCAACCGCCTCTTC
>JBBQNM010000083.1:0-7345 GCA_038329895.1 Solirubrobacterales bacterium
GCCAGGCTAGTGGCGCCGGCTGATCCGGTCGCGCAGGATCGGCCAGGGGTTGATCCGCAGACCACCCGCCGCGGCGCGCAGGGCGCGTCCGAGCGTCGACTCACCGAATCGCTCGGGGTCGGGCAGCGCCATCACCAGCTCCGTGTGGCCCGAGGCGCTGAGGCGGGTATGCGAGCCCGCCGGAGCAAGGTGGCGGAGCTTCTCCAGGGCGTCGGTGTTGTCGGTCATCACCAGAGCCACGAAGTGGTCGATCCCCTCAGCCCGGGCCCGCGCCACCAGCCGCTGCAGCAGCGCCGTGGCCACCCCGTGGCCCTGCCACGGATCGCCGACCACGACTGCGACCTCGGCTTCGGTGGGGTCGTCGCTGCGCACGTAGCGGGCGACGCCGACGATCGCCCCGTTCTCTGGATTGACCGCGGCGATCGCCTCGTGGTCGTGGTGGTCGACCTCGGTCAGGTAGCGCAGGTCCTGCTCGCTGAGACTCTGAACCGTTGCGAAGAATCGCCGATAGCGAGTCTCGGGGCTGAGCCGCTCGAAGGCCTGCGCGAGGCGCCGCTTGTCGTCAGCTCGCACAGGGCGCAGCAGCAGCTCCAGACCGTCGGCGACGACGACGTGCCTGGCGGCCGGGCTCGTGGTCTCCTCAGACATCGTCGTTCATCTAGGGCTCGATCAAACCGCGGCGGATCGCGTAGCGGACCAGCTCGACGCGGTCGCGCATGCCGAGCTTTCGCATCGCATTGCCGCGATGGTTCTCGACCGTCTTCTCGGAGAGGTGGAGGATCTCGGCGATCTGGCGGGTGGTGTGGGCCTCGGCGACGAGCTTCACGATTTCCTCCTCGCGCGGGGTCAGCTCCTCCTCGTCCTCGCTCTGGCGGCCGCGCTCCAGGACGTCCTTGATCAAGGCCTGCTGTGCGGCCGGAGTTAGGAAGGGCTCGCCCCGCTCGACCGCGCGGATCGCCTCCATCAGGTCGGCGTCGGCCTGCGTCTTGAGCACGTAGCCGGAGGCCCCGGCCTTCAGGGCCTCGAACAGATAGCGCTCGTCGTCGTGCATCGAGAGGATCAGCACCGAGACCTCGGGCGCCTGCTTTTTCAGCTCCCGCGTCACCTGCAACCCGGTCAGCTTCGGCATCCGCACGTCGAGGATCGCCAGGTCGGGCCGTTCGCGGACCGCGATCTCGCGCGCCTCGGCGCCGTCGGCCGCTTCTGCGATCACTTCGATGTCGGGCTGGCGCTCGAGCAGCAACCGCAGCCCCGAGCGGACGATTCCGTGGTCATCGGCTATGAGGACGCGCACAGCGCCAGTATCGTGGACTCGTGAGCGCGAACGAGGCCTCGGGCGAGCAGATCTCCTACATGGCCCTGGAGGAGGGCACCGCGGTGCTGAGCTCCGACGGCGAGTCGATCGGAAAGGTCGCCCACGTGCTCGCCGACGTCGACGAAGACATCTTCGACGGGATCGTGGTCGACGCAACCTGGCTGCCCGGCGGCCTTGTGTTTGCCGACGGTGCGCAGGTGGGGGAGATCCGCACCGACGCGGTCACCCTGAAGCTGGACGCCGAAGCCTGCCGGTCGCTCCCCAAGCCATCCGCCAACCCGGCCGCGATGGAGGCCGGCCCCGATGACATGGGGAAGGAAGGCCTGGGGGAGGAGATGCACGACAAGCTGCGCCGCGCCTGGGACCGAGTCTCGGGCAACTACTGAAGCTGGCGCGGTTAGGGCGATGGCGGGGCGACCGCGGCTTCCTCGGGAGTGTCGATTCGGAGCCAAACGGTCGTGCCCTCTCCGGGGCGCGAATGGATCTCCACCTCGCCATCGACGAGCAGCGCCCGCTCCCTCATCCCGGCGATCCCCAGACCCTGATCAGCGTCGGCGAACGAGAAGCCGCGCCCATTGTCGGAGACCTTCAACTCAACCCCAGTCTCCCGCCTCTTGAGGCTGACGCCGATCTGGCTTGCCTCGCTGTGGCGGGCGGCGTTCGACAGCGCTTCCTGGGCGACCCGGTAGACGACCAGCTGCACGTCGTCGTCAAGGTCGGAGAAGTCGCCCTCGGGAGCGAGGGTCGCATCGACCTCGCGGTGGCTCGCGAGCTCCTCCACCTGGCCGGCGATGGCCGCCTTCAACCCGAGGTCGTCGAGCGCGGTGGGGCGAAGCTGGCGCGCCAGGGACAGCAACTCCTCCATCGCCTGATTGGCGAGCGACCTGGTTTGGGCGAGCTCTGGCTTCAGCTCCGCCGGGGCGCGCTCGCGGGCCGCCTCGAGCCGCAAGAGCACGCCGGTCAGCGCCTGGTTGACCTCGTCGTGCAGGTCGCGCGCGACCCGCGTCCGCTCCTCCTCCTGGGCGCGCAGCGCGGCGCTGGAGGTGCGGCGGCGCTCGGCCTCGAGGCGGCGCAGCATGCGCAGGTAGGCAAGCTCGATCCGCTCCACCTCGGCGGTGCCGCCCTTGCCGTCGATCGAGCTGGGGACGTTGGCGCGCGGCCGGCTGAGGTCGACCTTCTCCATGTCCTCGATCAACCGCTCCAACGGTGTGAAGCGGGCTCGCAGAAGAACCAGGTTGGCGAGCAGTCCCAGCACCGCGGCGACCCCGATGACGACGAGGACCTTTTCGGTTTCGTCGAGGTCGAGCCCGACGAGTAGCCCCGTGGCCAGCGCTGCGGCGCAGATCAGCGCCACGTTGACCGCCACCACCTGGCTGAATAGGGCGCGCCTTCGCATTACCCCGAAGCGTAGGCGTAGGCGTGGATGGGGGACGTAGGCCACGCCTGTAGGGGTTTCCCCCTATTTACGGTTTACGGCGCCGGCGGGATACTCATATACGGCGTTCAATCCCTAGGAGAACTGGCAAATGACGACAACCAAGCGATCCACCTTCGGAGCCGGGCTTCGCACGACCATCCTGCTGGCGACTCTTTCCGGTCTCTTCGTCGCGATCGGTTTCCTGATCGGCGGCTCGAGCACGGCTCTTCTCTTCCTCTTCCTGGCGGCCCTGATGAACATGGGCTCCTACTTCTTCAGCGACAAGCTGGCGCTGAAGATGAGCGGCGCGAAGCCGATCTCCGAGTCCGAGGCGCCGCGCCTCTACCAGATCGTCCGCGATCTCTGCACCCGCGCCGACCTGCCGATGCCGCGCCTCTACACGATCCCCGTCGACCAGCCCAACGCGTTCGCGACCGGTCGCAACCCAAAGCACTCGGCGGTCGCGGTGACGAGGGGCATCACGCAGCTGCTCTCCGAGGACGAGCTGCGCGGCGTGCTCTCGCACGAGCTTGCCCACGTCAAGCACCGCGATATCCTGATCACCTCGGTCGCGGCCACGATTGGAGCGGCGATCACCTACCTCGGCTACATGCTGCTCTGGTTCGGGGACGACGAGTCGCCGCTGGGGTTGATTGGTTCGCTGGCGATGGTGCTGCTCGCCCCGCTTGCGGCGACGATCATCCAGCTCTCGATCTCGCGCCAGCGCGAGTACGCGGCCGATGCCCGCGGCGCCGAGCTGACCGGCAACCCCGAGTCGCTTGCCAGCGCTCTGCTGCGCCTCGAGGAGGGCGCCAAAGCGGCGCCGATGCAGGTCAATCAGGCCGCCGAGCCGCTCTACATCGTGCGGCCGTTCTCGGGCAAGGGCTTCGCAAAACTCTTCTCAACTCACCCCCCGATCGAGGAGCGGGTCCGCAGGCTTCGTCAGATGCGGCCGGCCCTCGGCTAGTTTCTCTCTCACACGGAGCCTGGACGGGCCGCTTCGGCGGCCCGTCCAGCTTGCCTGCACAGCCACGAAGCCAGCCGTTCCAATGCTATACTTTCTGAAGTCTTAGAGTTCCGATCCGGATTGGGGGGTTTGAGGCGATAACAATGGCCACCGATCAGGCGACGAAGACCCAGATCCAGGAGCTCAGTCCCGCTGAGGCCGCAAGTGAGATCGACGCCGGCGGCGTCGCGCTCGTCGATACACGCGAGCCGCACGAGTACGAGGAATCTCACATCGAGGGCGGGCGCCTGGTTCCGCCCGGACTGTTGCGCGACGAAATCGCCTCGGTCGTTCCCGATCGCTCCCAGCGGGTGCTGCTGTATTGCCGCTCCGGCAGCCGCTCGGCCAAGGCCGCCCAGGAGATGTCCGAGCTTGGCTATGAGAACGTGGCCAATGTCGACGGCGGGATCCTCGCCTGGCAGGAGCAGGATCTACCCGTCGTCACCCCCGAGGGCCTCACCCCCGAGCAGCGCATGCGCTACTCGCGCCACACGCTGATCCCCGAGGTCGGCGTCGATGGTCAGATCAAGCTGCTGAACGCAAAGGTGCTGCTGATCGGGGCCGGTGGCCTGGGCTCGCCGGCGGCGCTGTATCTGGCCGCGGCCGGGATCGGAACACTCGGCATCGTCGACGACGACCTGGTCGACGAGTCCAACCTCCAGCGTCAGGTGATCCACAACACGGAGCGGGTCGGTACCCCGAAGACCGAGTCGGCACGGATCTCGATCGAGGCGCTCAACCCGGACGTCAAGGTGGTCGAGTACCGCACGCGGCTCGACGCCTCCAACATCATCGAGATCATCAAGGACTACGACGTCCTCGTCGACGGCGCCGACAACTTCCCCACCCGCTACCTGCTCAACGATGCCTCGGTGCGGCTGCGAAAGCCGGTCGTCTCGGCCTCGATCCTTACCTTCGACGGCCAGATCTCGACCTTCGTGCCCTACGAGGGCCCCTGCTACCGCTGCCTCTATCCGACCCCGCCGCCGGCCGAGCTTGCACCGAGCTGCTCGGAGAACGGCGTGCTCGGGGTGATGGCGGGCATCATGGGCCTGCTGCAGGCCAACGAGGTCACAAAGCTCGTGATCGGCATCGGCGAGCCGCTGGTCGGACGCCTGCTGCTGTTCGAGGCGCTGTCGACTTCCTTTACCGAGCTCAAGGTCCGCCGCGATCCCGACTGCCCGATCTGCGGAGAGAACGCGCCCCAGATCCCGGAATCGGAGATGGGCAAGTTTCCGGACTACGAAGCGTTCTGCGCGGGCTAGAAGCCCTGCGCAAAGAGCCTCAATAGGATCGGAGCGTGCCGACGGTGAAGATCCCGCCCGTGCTGCGCGCCCAAACCGGCGGCGAAGCCGAGGTGAGCGCCGAGGGCGCCACGGTGGGAGACGTACTGCGCTCGCTCGCGGACCGCCACCCAGACACCGCGGCGCAGCTGTTCTCGCCGGAGGGGGAGCTCAACCGCTACGTCAACGTCTATCTCAACGACGAGGACGTGCGCGTGCTCGACGGATTGGGCACCGCGATCGCCGAAGCGGACACGGTCGTGATCCTCCCGGCGATGGCGGGCGGCGCGGGCTCCGATAATTAGGGGCGGGCCCGCAGGCGCGACTCTTCTGGACTGCTGGTGCCGGGGTCCGATTGCGCGATCAGCCCGCTGAGCCGCCCCATGCCCAGCCGCTCGGCGGTGGCGCCGGCCTCGGAGATCAGCTGGCCGGCTCGCTCCTGGTCTTCTGAGATCGCCCGGGCGCGGAGCGCCATGCCGAGTCGGAAGCGTGCGCGCGCCAGCCACAGCTCGGAGCCGGCCGCCCGACTCTCCTCGCTCGCCTGCTCGAGTAGCGCCACCGCCGCCTGCCAATCGCCTTCAACGCTGGCCAGCCAGCCCAGGAAATGCGAGACCGGCCCAAGGCAGGCCGCGGCGGCGCCGATGACGATGAAGCGGCCACGGTAAGGCTCGAGCAGCTCGTGCAGCTCGGCGGCCCGCTTCGTATCGCCGAGGGTGGCGGAGGTCATCCCGAGGAAGGTCAGCGTTGCGAGCCAGTTCTCGTCGAACGGGACCGCGGCGCAGCGGTCCGCCGTCAGCGCCTCCAGCTCCGCGCGGGCCCATTCTTCTTCGTCGATCTCACCGCACAGCAGGGCGAGCGCCGCGCGCCATATCGCCGCGCCGGTGCGCTCCTTGAGCTCACGGAGCGGTTGCTCGAGCCCCTCGAGCGTCCCCTGCTCCCAGCGCAACACAACCAGCTCCACACTCGAGTAATGAAGTGCTCCCGGTGACTGCCCCAGCACCCCCAGCTCGATCACCTCGCCGATCAGCGCCTCGACCTCATCGAAGCGGCCCCTGATCAGGGCGCGAGTGGCGCGGTAGGCGCGGCTTAGAAGCTGGTTGGCCGGCTGCTTGCTCTGATCGGCGAGCATGGCGTGATCGCCGATCGCGGCGCTTAGCGCGTCCATGTTCCCGGTCTCCACGGCGACTCTGGCTTTGAGCGTCTGGGCCTGAAGCGAGAGATCGCGATCGTGGAGGTTTTCGCAGAGGGAGAGCAGCTCCTCGACCGACCGCACCCGCTGATCCAGGGCGTCGGGCCTCTGGATCGCGTACCAGCGGCCGATCAGCGCCGCCGCCAGGGCGCTGCGGTCGCCCGAGGAGCGGGCGATCTCGATCGCCTGCTCGCCGAGCTCCTCGGCACGCGCCGGCTCTGCGATGGAGTGAACGACCTCGGCGAGGCGGGCGGTCAGCTTCGCGCGCAGCGCCGGGTCCTGGGGACCCGCGTCGAGCGCGCTCTCCAGAAGCTGCGTTGCGTCGGCGTCGGGAGCGCCGAAACGCTCCGACCCATCGCCGCAGAAGCCCAGCGCCGCCCGAGCCAGCGCACCCGAGTCGGCGCCGGCGCGAGCTATCCGCGCCGCCCGCGCGAATGTCTCGCGGGCGTCCTCGACGTGCCCGGCCCGCCACTCGGCCTCGCCGAGTGCCAGAAGCACCTCGCATCGCAGGCCCTCGTCGTCGCTGGCCGCCATCTCGATCGCGGCCAGAGCGTGCCCGTAGTGCTCGATCGCCTCCTCGTATGAGAAGGCGCCAAGAGCGGCGGCACCGGCCCGAACGCAGTACTCCAGCGCCTTCGGCGCGGCGCCCGGTCCGGCCCCCGAGAAGTGGCGGGCAAGCTCGGCGACGTGGGGGGGATCGCTACCGTGGCGGCGCTCCAACGCCTCGGCGAGTCGGCGGTGCAGGGCCGTGCGCCGTGCCTTCGGCAGATCCGAGTAAACGGTCTGGCGGAACAAGGAATGAGAGAAGGCGTAGCGGTCAAGCGTCCCGGGGACGTCGATCAACAGGCCGGCGGTCACCGCCGCCTCCAGCGCCGCCACAACCGAATCGGCCGGCAGGTCGCTGACGTCGGCAAGCAGCTCCGACTCGAACTCACGGCCGACCACCGAGGCGACCTCGAGCACGCGCTCCACGTCGCTGCCGAGTTCACTCGCGCGATGGGCCACGGCCTCGCGCACCAGGCTCGGCACCCCTCCGGCGTAGATCGCCTCGCGCGGCGAGGGCGCTCCCGCCCGCCCGAGTCCGTCCAAGGCCTCGCCGTGCTCGGCGAGATGCTGGACCAGCGCCTCGACCAGA
>JBBQNM010000084.1:0-7339 GCA_038329895.1 Solirubrobacterales bacterium
CAGCGGATCGACGCCCCGAACCACCCAGCCGGCACCCCTCGCGCCTCCGACCGCGACGCCGACGCCGACGCCGGCACCTTCAGGTTCGGCTGGGGGGCCGGTGCCCGCACCGGCACAACCGTCGACGACGACGCTGCGCACCCGAAACTTCACGCTCCAGGCACCCGCGGGCTGGACCGACCGGACCTCCGCCGGCGGTCTGCTGCTACAGCCGCGCGGTGGCGGGCGCGCCAACGTCCAGGTCTACTTCCAGCGCTCACCCGGCCTCAGCCGCAACCAGATGGCCCACCAGACGGCTCGCTTCCTGCGCCACGAGGTGCCGGGCGCCAGCCTCTTCCCAAGGCAGATCAGGATCGGCGACCTGTCGGCCTACGAGATCACAGCCCGAGGCCCCGGCGAGACCGCGATCGCAGTCGACGTCCTTCGCGGTCCATACCGCTACCTGCTGCTGCGAAGGATCTTCGCCGGGGCCACGCCGCACGTGAGTCTTGCGGCAAGCCGGGTCGTGCTGAGTTTCAGGCCGCGCTAGGAGAGGTGCCGCTCAGCGGTCAGTCGCCGTAGCACGAGGCCCATCGACGTAAGCGCGACTGCAACCGCCAGAAGGGCGACCACGTCGAGCCCCGTGAAGGGCAGCCCGCCGACGACCTTGTGCTGAAGGCCGGCCGGAGCTGAAGGCCCGTCGTTTCCGCCGCCGACGTTGCCGGCTACCTGAGTGACTGGGTTGGCGTATTGATCCTTGGTCGCGTCACCCGCGTGGGCGAGCGAGACCGGGCCAACGAGCCAGAGGGCGGAGACCGTCGCCAGCAACGCGATGTACCTGCCCGAAGTGCGAATGCGAGAGTGCTTGGTCATGGCTATATCCATTTTTTAGGAGGGAGTGACTGCCTATTCGCGCCGCCCGAGGGTTCTGATACCTCCTTGCAGCGCTGGGCGAGAGTAGCGGTCTGAATGGGTATTCCAATCGGACAATTGGCCACGCAGTCCGGGTCCTCTCTGCTCTCCCTGATCGGTCCCGGGCGTGCCGTACTTAAGCCCCGCAGCGCGCCGTACCTAAGGCCGGCCGATAGCCGTACTCAAAATCTGTTTTCCGCTCTAAGTTGCAGTTTTAGAGTCGCCGCGCCCTCTGTAATCGGCGGCTCAGAGCCCGCGTCTGAAGGTCAAGGGGGTTGAGGCGCACAGCCACCCGAGCTTCCGCACGAGCCGCAGCGAGGTCCGTGGGTGCGAGCGCCCGGGCGAGGAAGAAATGCGCCGCGTAGGCGTCGGGCTGGCGGTCGATTGCCTCGCGAAAGGCCGAGATCGCCGCCTGATCGCGGCCCAGCCGGGACTCGATCACTCCCTTGGCCAGCAGCGGCTCGGGATCGTATGGATCGAGGTCGGCGGCGCGATCGAGATCGCTCAACGCCGCGCCGGGATTCCCGGGGTATTCGCCGTAGGCGCGGTTTGCGTACCGCTGGGACCCAAAGAGAGGCAATGCCAGCAGCAGCGCCACGGCGAACACCGCTACACCAACCCAGCGAATTTGGCCGATCCGACCTGCACTGCGACCGAGAAGCGGTGGCGCGGCGGCGGCACCGAGCACGAACATGACAGGGGCGGTCACGCCCGGGTAGTGCCAGAACCAGTCATAGGAGGCGTGGACCAGCCAGTACGCGCCAGCGGTCAATGACCCGGCCGTCAGAGCGGCGGCGGCAGGGCCCAACCGCCACGAGCGGACGCCGGCCACGCCGCTGGCCACCATGAAGGTCCCAAACAACAACAGTCCCACGATGCCGAGCTCTGAGAACATCAACATCTCGACGCTGTGCGGATCTCTCGGCGTCTCGTCGCTCTGGCGCTTCTGGGCGTATGCGGCGGCGAACGAACCAGCCCCACCGCCGGCCAGCGGATGGTCTTCACCCTGATGCAGGGCAACCCGCCAGAAGTCGTGACGATTGGACCCGACGTTGGCGCCAAACCGCGTCCCCTGCGTCCGAAGGTCGGGGTAGCCGACGCGACTGAACTCGCTGGCCCGCTGGTCGACGAACTTGAGTGGCCCACCGCGCTTGGCGACGAAGACCGTCCCCCCCACCACCGCGACGCCGATGGCGACGCTGGCGACGACGCGAGAAATAAGCTGGACGCGCTTGCGACCCAGGTTGAGCCTCGGCTCGACACCACGGATACACAGGGCCGCAAGTGCAACCGAGCCCAACGTCGTGAGCGCGATAGCTCGCGCGGAATCGCGCAGTAAGGGCAGCAGCCCGGGACCTCCATGGCCGTACTGGAACACGTCGAGCAGGGTCGGCAGCGCAGGCAGAACCGGCACCGCGGCCAGCGCGAGGTATGTCGCCACCCGCAGGCGGCGCGGCGACAGCGCAAGGAGCACGACCACCGCGACGGCGGCGGCTGGCAGCGATCCACGGCTCTCCGCGAGCACAGCAAGCTCGAGCAGCATCGTCCCGGCGCCGATCAACAGCGCCCGCAGCTGCCAGGGCAGCTCCCCCTCTGCTGCGAGGACAACCGTCGGAAAGAGGCAGATCAGCAGGAATGCCGCCTCCGCATTGCGATACCCGATCGGGAATCGCAAGGTCGCGTCAGAGTGAACGTAGGAGGCAACGTCGGTGCCGCTCGCCAAGGTCACCGTGGTGCCGATCCCGATCACGGCGCCAGTCACCGCAACCACGGCGAGGGGGACCAACATTCGGCGCCCGGCCAGGTTGCAGCTCCACAGCCCAAGTGCAAAGACGGCCGCGTACAGCATCGCCCGCTCGGCGTCTTGCAGCGCGGCGTCGTGGAAGGACGTCCATGTGATCGAGAGCAGCGTCCAGCCGGCGAGCGCGACCATCGACGCGACGGCAATGCCGGCCAGACCGTTGAGTCGGCCATCGAAGGGCGCCCCAATCAGCAGCAGGATCAGAAGCCCGTAGAGAACGATCGCGCCGGGAAGAAAGACGCTGCCGAAGTAGGCACCCTGCTTCCACGCCCACCACAGGAACACCGCTGCGACGATCGCGACGATCACGATCGCCACCGGCGTCTCACCACGCAGGGCCGGACGCGAGGGCCCCGCTGTCGCGGCGGGCTGGCTCCCCGGCGATCCCGATTCGTCCCGCGTGGGCTCGGTCCGCGACGGGGCCATGGAGAATTTCAAGCTACCGGACGGTGGCGACGCCGCCGCCTGCTGTAACAATTGGTCCAGCCGTGCTCGCCCAGGCCCGCCCTCGCAGGACGATCACCCCGACCACAGAACAAGCCCACTGATGGAGCTCCTGCAGAGCAGTGCCACCGATTGGCTGCACCCGCCCGAGGAGCAGGAGGGCCTGCAGCGCTATGTGGAGACGATCCGCGAGCGGATCTGGCTGATCGTCACGGCGGTAGTGGTCACAACCGGGATCGCCCTGCTCTATGTGGCCACCGCGACGAAGACCTACAGCGCAGAGGCCGACCTGTTGGTCACCCCAGTGTCCGGGACCGACCCTGCGCTGGCCAGTCTCGGTCTGATCTCGCAGTCGGCCGACCCCACCCGCGACGTGGAAACCGCATCGAGGCTCATCACCACCCTCTACGTGGCGAGCCGGGTCCAACAGTCGCTGCACTCAAACCGCAGCCCGCAGGCCCTGCTCTCCTCGGTCACTGCCGCGCCGGTGGCGTCGAGCAACATCGTCGCCCTCACCGCCAATGACACCTCCCCGCTGGGCGCACAACGGCTGGCCAACACGTTCGTCCGGCAGGCCGTGGCCGACCGCACGGCGGCGCTGCATCGCCAAATCGATCAGCTGCTTCCTCAACTGCAAGCCCAGGAGGCGCGGAGCGGTGCAACGGCGACGGCCGGTGGAACTCCGCTTGCATCCCAGATCGCGGAGTTGCAGCAGCTCCGCGCCAGTCCGGACCCTACGTTCAGGGTACAGAACACTGCCCCACTGCCGAGCTCGCCGTCTTCGCCGCGGCCGGTCCTGAGCGTGGTCGGCGGAATCGTCGCCGGATTGATCCTTGGCATTGCCGCCGCCTTTGCGGCGCAGGTCCTCGATCCCCGGCTGCGCCGCGAGGCGCAGCTGCGCCGCAGCTATCGCCTCCCGATCCTCGGTCGCATCCCGAAGGAATCGGGTAAACAGAAAAGCCCGCTCGCGCCGAAGCAGACCTCCTCGGCCACCGGAGAGGCATACCGCGCCCTGCGCGCCACGATTACCGGAGCGCGGCGAGAAAGATCCGGAGAGGGCAAGGTGATCCTGGTCACCGGGTCTTCTCCATCGGAGGGCAAGACGACCACCGCGGTGAACCTGGCGACTTCGCTGGCGCTGGCCGGCAACCGCGTGATCCTGATCGAGTCGGACCTGCGCAGGCCGGTGCTCTCCCGGGTGATGGGCGCCCGCCCCGAGAACGGCGGCGTCGTCAGCGTCCTGATCGAGAACACGACCCTGGCCGAGTCATTGATTCCGTCGACGACCTACGGCCCCAACCTGCGCCTGCTGCTGTCCGACTACGAGGGCGGCTGGATCGCGGAGCTGTTCTCGATACCGACCGCCGAGCGGATGATCCAGGACGCCCGCCGGATGGCCGATTACGTGATCGTCGACTCGGCACCACTCAATGAGGTCGTCGACGCCCTGCCCCTCGCCCTTCAGGCGGACGAGGTGCTGATCGTCGTGCGCCTCAACATCACCCGTCTCGACAAGCTCTCCCAACTCTCCGAGCTGCTGGCCGAAAACGGCGTGCGGCCGGTCGGCTTCGCCGTCGTCGGCACTGCACGACCGAAGCGCAGCGAGTATCACTACTACGGCGCGCCGGACGCAGAATCCGAAGACGGCCAGCGGCGGCGTCAGATTCTCGCCGCCGCCCGGCGCAACGTTTGAGTGGTCGGCGATGACCGCCAGGCTCGACGCGGCTCGGTGGCCTTGGATAGCAGGGCTGGCTTTCGTCGCCTCACTGCTCGGACTGCTCGCAGGCACCAAGCCGGGCCTGGCGGTTGCGGCGGCAGCAGGCACCGGGTTCGTGCTGCTGGTCTTCACCAACCTTACGCCCGCACTCGCCATTTTCTGCGCTGAACCGCTGAGGCTGGATTTCTCAGCTTCCAAGGGGGTACGGATTGCCGCTGCGCTGCTATTGGTTTCCTGGCTCGGAACCATGGTTAGCCGGGAGGACTCGGAAGGCGATTTCCTGTCCGCCCACGCGGGCATATCGATGGTTTGCGCCCTCTTCGTCGGTTGGTCGGTGCTGAGCGCAACATGGGCCGAGATACCCAATGCGACGCTGATACCCGACGGTGGCTACGCATTGGGAGTGATCATCATCCTGATCACCTTTACGGCGGTCCGCACCCGAAATCAGGCCTTGCTGGTCGCGGCCTTCTTCGTCGCGGGCGCCGCCGCCGCCGCCGTCTACGGGATGATCTCGCCCCCCGCGGCTCCAGCCGACACGGCCGAGGGCGCCCGACTGAGCAACCCCTTCCTCGACCCAAACGAACTGGCTTCGTTTCTGGTTGCCGGAGGGGCCCTGTCGATCGGAGTCGCGCAATTCGCAAAACGATCCCCCGGCCTGCGAATGACCGCCTATGGTGCCGGGGCGCTTTGCCTCGTGGGCATCCTGCTTTCCGCATCGCGAGGCGGATTGGTCGCAGTGGGGATGGCGCTAGTGGCGGCCGTGCTCTTTTCGGGTCGCTGGCGAGCCCGAATGGGGATCCTCGCCGGGACCGTGGCGCTCGTGGCTGTCTTCTACTTTGCCGCCCTTGCGCCGCAGCATGCAAAAGAACGTATTTTGGACCCGAATCCAACCGGATCCACGCGCGGTACGGAGGGCAGACGCACGATCTGGCAGATCGGCTGGCGATTGGTCAAGGCAAACCCCGTTAGGGGCGTCGGGTCGGGGAACTTCATCACTTCGACCCGGCACTACCTCTTGCAACCTGGCACCGTGTTTCGCAGCGACGAGATCATCGGCGCCCCGAAGGTCGCCCACAACACCTATTTGCAGATCCAGGGCGAACTGGGAATCATCGGGCTGACCTTATACATGATCATCATCGCCTTCTCGTTGCGTTCGACACTGCTCGCGGCCCGAAACTTCGCCCGCCGCGGCGATGATGCTCTTGAAGCACTGGCCAGGACTCTTGCGATCGCGGTGATCGGACTGCTCGCCGCGAACTTCTTCATCTCGCAGCCATTCGACAAGCAGCTCTGGCTGCTCCTCGGTCTCGGGCCGGCGATGCTGGCGATATCGAAGAGATCGGGCGCGAACGACGCCAGGACGGCCTAGCCGTTCCCTACCGTTCGCACCTAGCCTCGTCCCCGATCCCACAATTGCGCCGTGACCGAACCAGAGCTCAAGCCACCGCTGGAACCCGACGCAGAGCCGGACGAGCTCAGCGGCACGGTGATCCGCGGTGCTGGCCTCGCCGGCGCCGGCTTCGTCGTCACCCAGGTCCTCACACTCGGCATCTACGTCGCCCTCGCGCGTCTCGCTTCGCCGACTGACTTCGGCGACCTCGCCGCCGGGACCCTGCTCGTGAACGTCGGCATGCTGTTCAGCGAGTCGGGGATGTTGGCGGCGCTGATCTACCGCAAGGACCGGATCGACGAGGCCGCCAGCACGGCAACGATCGCCACGATCCTGTCCGGCTTGGGCCTCGGGTTGGCAGCGCTGGCGGCAAGCCCCGGGATCGGCGCGCTGTTTAACAGCTCGCGGGTCGGCGAGGTCGCGGCGGCCAGCTCCGGGCTGCTGATGCTGCGCTCGCTGCGGATCGTGCCGGAGGCGCTACTGCAGCGGCGCTTCTCGTTCCTTCGCCGCCTGGTAATCGAACCGGTCGGGATCGTGCTGTTCGGCGCTTCGGCGGTGGTCTTCACCGCAAACGGTCTGGGCGTCTGGGGCTTGGTGCTCGGCTACTACGTCGCCGAGGTCGGAGACGTCGTGCTGTCCTGGTCGCTGCTGCGATGGCGGCCCCGATTCAAAAGCGCCTCGGTGGCGATGTGGCGTGAGCTGATCGCATACGGGCGCTACCCCCTCGCCGCGACGCTGCTGCAGAACGTCGAGCAGCAGACTCCGGTGCTGCTCCTGGGGCGCTTCGCGGGTGCCGGCCAGCTGGGTCAGTTCCGCTACGCGGCCCGGATGGTGTCGACCGCCGAGTCGATGGTGGTTTCGGCCGCCTCCTACGTCCTGTTTCCCGCCCTGGCCCGCATCAGCTCGAACCCGGAACGCTTCCGCAATGCCTGCCTGCGATCGCTGGGCTCGATGTCGATGATCGGATTCCCGTTCGGGCTGATTCTCGTACCACTTGGGGTTCCGGCCGCCGTGATCGCCTTCGGTGACGTGTGGCGAGACGCGGGCTATGCCGCAATGGCGCTGGCCGGGATGATGATCGGCACGACGG
>JBBQNM010000085.1:0-7268 GCA_038329895.1 Solirubrobacterales bacterium
GCTCGGCTACACGATCTCGCTGCCCACGGAGGACAAGTTCCTGACCAGCCGCGCCGAGCTCACCGACACGATGTCGATGACGTTGGGCGGCCGCGCCGCGGAGGAGATCGTGTTCAGCGAGATCACCACCGGCGCCTCCAACGACCTCGAGAAGGTGACCGAGACCGCCAAGCAGATGGTGATGCGCTACGGGATGTCCGAGCGCCTCGGCCCGCGCGTGTTCGGCCACGACCGCTCGCTGCCCTTCCTCGGTCGCGAGTTCTCCTCTGAGCCCGACTACTCGGATGAGATCGCGCGCGAGATCGACGACGAGATCCGCCGCGTCGTCGAGGACGCCCACCAGACCGCCAAGGACATCCTCAAGGACAAGCGCGAGCCCCTCGACCGCATCTCGAAGATCTTGTTGGCGCGCGAGACGATCAACGCCGAGCAGTTCGTTGCCCTCCTCGACGGCGTCTCCGAGGAGGACGTGTTCGTCGCCGAGGACGAGGAGCCGGCGAAGCCGGAACCGGCGCCCGAGCCCGAGCCCCATCGTGAGGGCCCGCGGCCGGTCCCGCGTCCCCGCCCCGGCCTTGCCGGCGGCGGCGCCGCGGAGATGCGCGCCGACGACGTCTAGGGCTCGTCGCCGTCGCGCGGGACCGTTGCTTGTTCCTCGTTACTCGTTCCTCGTTCCTCGGACTAGCGCTCGTCGCCGCACTCGCGCTCGCATCGTGCGGCGGGGGCCCGAGCGAGGACGAGAAGCACAAGGCTGTCGCCGCCGCCAAGATCGCCTACGCGAAGGCGAAGCAGGCCGGCACCGACTTCAGCGGCGGTCCCTGCATCGCCGAGCACCTGCCCGCGCTTCCCGACTGGGTCGCCGACGTTGCCCACGACCCGCGCCAGTCGGTTGACGACGACCCCGCGAATCAATGCTCCCGCGCCCGCGAGGGCGACGCCGACCACTTCGTAGAGCTGAACCCGGCCGGCAACCTGATCCGTACTCAGTAGTCGGTTTTCTGCTGATCGAGTAGTCGGACTCCGCTGACCTGCTGGTTGACTGCACTTCCTGCGGGGCTAACATCGGCGCCGATGGTGCGGAAGCGTGTCTGCGTCCTGGTTGGATTCGCGGCTCTTGCCGCGACGGTCGCTTTGGTGCCAACAACAGCAAGCGGCCAACCTGACGTCCACTACTTCAAGCTCAGAATCGTCTCCAGTGGCTCGGTGGCCACCGACTACGGAGAGGACCGCTTCAGGCCAGGGGTGATAACCGCCTCCGGCGTTGACGGCAAGGACTCACTGAGCTGGAGCTGGGAGATCCAGACAGTCGCAAAGAGCGTCGGCTCAGGGCCGCTGGTCAGCACCGCGGGGATCGTTCGCTCCCGGCAGGACCGCTCGTCAAGCCTCGTTAACTACTTCATCGGCATGGGCGATCTGTTCGAGAGTTCGCTATGCAACTCTCCTTCGACGGGCACCCTCGCCACCGACGACAACCGCGGGTCGCAGCCCACCCGCCGCCCGGATTGGA
Source organism: Solirubrobacterales bacterium (assembly GCA_038329895.1). Lineage (GTDB taxonomy): Bacteria > Actinomycetota > Thermoleophilia > Solirubrobacterales > 70-9 > Mayfieldus. The sequence goes on from JBBQNM010000085.1 coordinate 1,505, forward strand.
TAAAGCAGACGGAACCCGTCAAGGTCAGCGGCGGTGCGCTCAGAGTCGGAACGGGCCTCATACAATTTGCCGGCTGCATACACGGCTTCGACGAGCATGGGCTGGACTTCAGCGACGGGGCCTCCGGCGACGATGCCCGGGTGCCGCGCGGTGCCTTCAACCCCCGCTTCGACCGTTCCTTCAATGAGGCCTACGCGAGCAGCGCCAATCTCGGAAGAGAGCACAGCACCTCCGATCCCCACCAGCTTCACACCTACGTCGGCAGCAGCCGCTTGACGGTCAAGATCAAGGCGGTCGGCGAGGAGGAGTACCGCAAGCGAGGCCGCAGGTACCACGACACCCCACGCGGCCACAGCGCTACCTTCGGGTCCTAGCTGCGCACCACGTCCTTGCTCGACCCGGCTGCGATCGCCAGAGGCTAACTGCGCTCGCGCTGGTCTCGGGCACGCTCCGCCATCAGCGCCAGGTCGGCGGCCTCGGTCAGCTCGGTGGCGGTCATCTCCGGCTGAAGCTCGGCGGTGGCGAAGTGGATCCAGACCGGCTCGTTGTCGGGGCGCCGGCAGGCAGCCGACACCTTGGCCTGAACCCGCCCGATCAGCACATTGGCCCCGTCCTCCTCGGTGCCCGGGAGCAGCAGGGTGAACTCGTCGCCGCCCCAGCGAAACACACGGTCAGGGGTTCGCAATTCCGAATCCATCGCCTGCGCTACCCGGTGCAGGCAGCGGTCGCCCTCGAGGTGGCCGAACTCGTCGTTGATCCGCTTGAAGTGCTCGATGTCGCCCATCGCCATGCTCAGCGGCGTGCCCATGCGGTCGGCGCGCGAGATCTCGTCGATCATGCACTCCTCGAAGGCGCGCCGGTTTCCGATCGCGGTCAGCCCGTCGAGCCGGGCCTCCTCGCGTGCCCGCTCCTCTTCGTGCCGCATTGCAACCCGCTGGGCGCGGATCGTCTTCATCAGCAGCAGGATCGCCGCCGAGAGCGCGGTCCAGAGCACCAGGGGTGCGATCGCGCCGGCAGCCGCGTTGCCGCTCAGGCCGTCGTAGATCGGCGGCGCCGCGAGACTGAGGCCGACCGCTGTAAGGAAGATCGCCATCACCCTCGGCGGATAGATCGCGGAGATGAACAGCACCGGAAGCAGCAGCAGGCTCACATATGGCGCGCCGTTACCGCCCGCCAGCCACTGCATGACCGATATGCCGACGAGGCCGACGTATGCAGCGGCGAGCATCAGCTTGAAACTCCATAGCGACGGCCGTGCCCGGATTGCGTAGGCCATCAAGACCCCGACGAACACGGCGCTGCTGCCCACCGCCCAACCGGTGGAGCCGATTGCGCCGCTGTCGTTGGGCGGACTTAGGGGCCAGAGTGCCAGGGTGAGCAGGGCGCCCATCACCCAGAACACGCCCGCCATCTTGCGGGCAAGCTCGAGGTCGACGCCCAGGTAGGGGTCTTCTGGCGTGCTGAAGAGCAGTTTCAGGGAACGCAACATCGCTATCCATATGTCGTCCGTGTCTGCGACCCGCTTTAGTGCCGATTGGCGACTTATGCCTTCGATGCAGAAAGACCCCAAAATCTTGGTAGGAACCGCCCGCTTCCCACGCCTCATGGGAGTCGTCAACGTAACCCCCGACTCGTTCTCGGACGGCGGCGAGTTCCTCGACCCGCGGCGGGCGATCGAGCGCGGGCGCGAGCTGGTGGCGGAGGGCGCCGACGTGCTCGACGTCGGCGGCGAGTCGACGCGGCCCGGTGCCGCCGCGGTTAGCGAGGAGGACGAGCTGGCGCGAGTCGGCCCGGTGATCGAGGGCCTGGCGGGCGCCGGAACGCCGATCTCGATCGACACCTCCAAGCAGGCGGTCGCCGAGGCGGCGCTGGCGGCCGGCGCCTCGATCGTCAACGACGTCACCGCGTTGCGCGCCGAGCCGGGGATCGCTGGGCTCTGCGCCGACCGTGACGCCGAGCTGATGCTGATGCACATGCAGGGCTCGCCGCGCACGATGCAGGAGGACCCCACCTACGACGACGTGGTCGACGACGTGAAGGCGTTTCTGGCCGAGCGGATGGAGTTCGCGCGCGGCGAGGGGGTGGCGGAGGAGCGGATCTGGCTCGACCCCGGGATCGGGTTCGGCAAGACGGTCGAGCACAACCTCGAGCTGCTGCACCGCCTGCGCGAGCTGACCGAGCTGGGGCGACCGCTCGTGGTCGGGACCTCACGCAAGAGCTTCATCGGCAAGCTGACCGGCGCCGAGGTGGACCAGCGGCTCGGCGGCACGATCGCCAGCTGTGCGGTCGCGGTCGCCAACGGAGCGCAGATGCTGCGGGTCCACGACCTGCGCGAGGTGCGCGAGGGGATGCAGGTCGCCGGGGCGATTCTCGGAGCCGGTATCTAGGCCTGAGCCCCAATCTCAGAGATACTCTCGCGCTATGGAAGCGCACGGAAACGGGCCCGAGACCAGCGTCGAGGTCGAGCTGCGCGGCCTCTCCATCTACACCCACCACGGGGTGACCGAGGCCGAGCGCGAGGTCGGCCAGCGGCTCGAGTTCGACGTCAGCTTCGACGTCCCCGACTGCGACGCGGTGCTCACCGATCGCCTCGAGGACACGGTCGACTACGCCGAGGCCTGCGACATAGTCGCCCTCGCCGCCACCGAGCGCAACTACAGGACCCTGGAGCGGCTCTGCAAGGTGATCGGCGAGCGCTTGATGGAGCGCTTCGGCTGCGAGCACGTCCGCGTGCGGGGCGCCAAGCCCGAGCCGCCGCTGCCGCTGGCGATGCAGGAGGTTGCGGTTGAGGTCACCCACGATCGCGAAGACGCCGAGGAGCCCGAGGAGGACGAGGGCGCCTGAGCGCCCGCCGCGTGACCCGGACCGGCTACCTCGGGCTGAGCTCCAACGTCGGCGATCGCGCCGAGCATCTGTTGGCGGCGGTGCGGCTGCTGCGAGAGGAGGGGGTGGAGGTCGACGCCGTCTCCTCCCTCTACGAGACCGAGCCGGTCGGGGAGATCCTCGACCAGCCGGACTTCCTCAATGCGGCGCTGCGGATCCGAACCGAGCTGGAGCCCGAGCAGCTGCTCGACATCTGCAAGGCGATCGAGCTGGAGCAGGGGCGGATCTTCGGCGGCCCGCGCCACGGTCCGCGATCGCTGGACATCGACCTGCTGCTGCTCGGCAACGTCGAGCTCGAGGGCGAGCGCCTCACCCTCCCGCACGCCGAGGTGACCAGCCGCCGCTTCGTGCTCGCGCCGCTGCTCGAGCTGGACCCCGAACTGGCGCTGCCGGACGGCACCCGCCTCGACGACGCGCTCGAAGCGCTCGCAGAGGGCCAGCGGGCCGAGCGGGTGGGAGCATTTCCGGGCTGACTATCGGCTGATGCGACAATGGTGGCGTGGTCACAGACAAGCGCCTCCCGTTCGATCCCGAAAGCCCCGGTGCTCAGAAGCTTCTGCGGTCGATGCACTCATACGCCCGCTCCGGCCAGCCGATGGATGTCGTTGTCACTTCGCCGTTGATGCGCATAGTCGGCGAGCGCGGCGAGCTTCACGGCAGCACCCACAAGCCCGGGGAACAGCTGACTCTCACAAAAGGCGAGGGCGAACCCCTCGTCGCCGCCGGTTTCGTCAAGCCTCGCTAGGCGGCGGGGGCCGCGGCCGCCTCGCGCAGCGGCTCCAGCCAGGTCGGCGGCAGGACCGGCGATGCATGACCGGGGTAGTCGGGGACGACGCGCATTGCGAGCTGCCCGGCCGGCCGACCTTCGATCGACGGGCGCAGATCGTCGAGCGTCATCGCGAGTCGAATGCTGGCCGCGATCTGGAAGTCGGCGGCATTGAGCTGCTCGCCGTTCAGGACTCCGGCCTCGCACCAGTCGTCGATCCGCCCCAGCATCCCGGGAAGCGCCGCCAGGTCGTGGCGAACGTTCTCGTCGCTCGCCTTGTTGTAGCTGACGGCGAAGGCGACGAGCGGGGCCGAGGTCTTCACCGCGAGGCTGAGCGGGATCCCCAGCCGTGCGCCCGCGCCGTAGTCCATCATCACCGAGCGGTCGCGCTTGACGGCGTTCCAGAGGATGCGGCGGACCGGCGCCTGGAGATGGTCGTCGCCGAAGCGCTCTGCCTCCTCGACCGCCAGCCGCGCTCCGGGGTCGGACGGGAACAGCGGCGGCTGCGGCTGAAGCTTGTCCAGCTCGCGGGCGATCGCCCGCGAGCCCTGCACGCGGCGCCCGTCGATCTTGATCGCAGGCACCGTCGTTCCGGGGAACCGCAATGCCCTCAGCGCCGCCTTGTGGATTCCCGGCATCAAGTCGGTGCGCTGGAAGGGAATGCCCTTGTAGTCGAGCATCGCCTTCGCGGCGGTCGCGGGGTGCGAGGCAGGGATGACATAGAGCTTCACGTCCATGACCGGATCCTATGCCCGTTTCTCGTTCCTCGTTGCTCGTTCCTCGGGTGCAGGGATAATCGGCGCGGTGCTGCTCGCAATCGACGTAGGCAACACGCAGACCCACATCGGCGCCTTCGACGGTGCCGAGCTGGTCGAGCACTGGCGCTTCGGCACCGACGCCGAGGCGACCGCCGACGAGCTGGCGATCCGGGTCGCCAGCGTCCTCGAGCTGCGCCGCCTGACCCTGGAGGCGATCGACGGCTCGATCGTCTCCTCGGTCGTTCCCGAGCTGACACCCGAATACGCGCAGATGGCCAGCCGCTACCTGGAAGCGCGTTACCTCAGCGTCGTCCCCGGTATCAAAACCGGGATCGCGATCCGCATGGACAACCCGCATGAGCTGGGCGCGGATCGGCTCGTCAACGCGGTTGCCGCCTACGACCGCTTCGGCGGCCCCTGCGCGGTGGTCGACTTCGGGACCGCGATCACCTTCGACGCGATCTCGGGTCAGGGCGAGTACCTCGGCGGGGTGATCGGGCCCGGCGTCCGGGTCTCGATGGAGGCGCTCACCGAGCGCGCCGCGAGGCTTCCCAAGGTGGAGCTCGCCGAGCCCGCCGGGGTGATTGGCAAGACCACCCAGGCGAGCATGCAGTCGGGGATGATCTACGGCTTCGCTGGCGCGGTCGACTCGATCGCCCGCCGGCTGGTCGTCGAGCTGGGCGAGGAGACGCGCTTCATCGCCACCGGGGGCGGCGCCGAGGTGATCGTCCCCCACTGCGAGATGGTCGACGAGATCGACGACCTGCTGACGCTGACTGGGCTCCGTTTGGTTTGGGAGCTCAATGCCTAGCACCGAGCACCGAGGAACGAGGAACGAGGAACGCGTCCCTCTTACGGACCCATTCTCCATCGGCAACGTCCGCATCGCCAATCGTGTCCTCCTCGCCCCCCTGGCCGGGATCGGCAACTGGTTCGTGCGCCTCCAGGCACGCCGCCACGGGGCCGGGTTGGCGGTCTCCGAGATGGTCTCCAGCTTCGGCCTGCATTACCGAAACGAACGCACGATGCGCGAGCTGATGCGCATCCACCCCGACGAGCACCCGGTCTCGGTGCAGCTCTTCGGGCACGACCCCGACGTGATGCGCTCGGGGGCGGAGATCGCCGCCGAGGCCGGCGCCGACCTGATCGACATCAACATGGGCTGCCCGGTCCGCAAGGTGCTGAAGACCGGGGCCGGGGCGGCGCTGCTCCACGATCGCGAGCTGGCCCTCGGGCTCGCCCGCGGGGCGATCGAGGGCGGCGGGGTCCCGGTGACCGTGAAGCTGCGCTCGGGCCTGGAGCCGGGCGACCGCTCCGGATTCGACCTCGCCGTGGCGCTGGTCGAGGAGGCCGGCGT
>JBBQNM010000086.1:0-7118 GCA_038329895.1 Solirubrobacterales bacterium
CCCGACGATGGTCGAGTTGCCGAGCCCGGCCTGGGCCAGCTCGTTGCCGATCTGGTAGGTCAGCGTGCCCGACTTGGAGACCACGCCGATCGCTCCCTGCTCGAAGAAGTGGGCCGGGATGATGCCCACGTTTGCCTTCCCCGGCGAGAGCACGCCGGGGCAGTTCGGCCCGATCAGGCGCACCCCGGCGTCCTTCGCCTTCCAGTAGACCCCCAGCATGTCGAGCACCGGGATGCCCTCGGTGATCGCGATCACCGTGTGAACGCCGGCCTCGATTGCCTCCTCGATCGCCGGTGCCGCGAAGCGTGCCGGCACGAAGATCATCGAGGTGTTGGCGCCTACCTCGACCGCCTCGGCGATCGAGTCGTAGACCGGGACGCCGTCGACGTCCTGGCCGCCCTTGCCCGGCGTCACGCCTGCCACCAGCTCGGTGCCGTACTCGCGGTTGCGAAGGCCGTGGAAGCTGCCCTCGCGGCCGGTGAGGCCGGAGACGACCAGCTTGGTCTCGTTGTCGACGATGATGGACACGTTCGTAGCTCGTTACTCGTTGCTCGTTGTTCGAGGTTTGGGCTCCGGTCGAGGAACGAGGAACGAGGAACGAGGAACTCCTCTATGCATTCGCAAGCTCCACAACCTTTTCTGCGGCGCCGAGCATCGTCTCCTCGACGGTGAGGTTCGGGATGCCGGCCTCGGCGAGAAGCTGCAGGCCTTCGTTGGAATTGGTGCCGTCGAGTCGCACGACCAGCGGAACCTTGATGTCGATCTGCTTCGACGCTTCGATGATCCCCTTGGCGACCTCGTCACAGCGGGTGATGCCGCCGAAGATGTTGAACAGAACCGCGGTGACCTTGGGGTCGGAGGTGATCACCTCGAGCGCGTCGACGATCGTTTCCGCCTTCGAGCCACCGCCGGCGTCGAGGAAGTTGGCCGGGTCGCCGCCCGCCTGGGCGACGACGTCGAGCGTCGACATGCAGAGGCCGGCGCCGTTGCCGAGGATCCCCACGTTGCCGTCCAGCTTCAAGTAGGTGAGGCCCTTCTCCTTGGCCATCTGCTCCTGCGGGTCCTCGTCGGGACGGTCGTGCAGCTCGGCCAGGTCCTCGTGGCGGAAGAGGGCGTTGTTGTCGATCGTCATCTTCGAGTCCAGCGCCACCACCCGTCGGTCCTCGGTGACGATCAGGGGGTTGACCTCGATCAGCGTCGCGTCCTCGGCCATCGCCACCTCCCTCAGCTCGATCAGCAGCTTCGCGACCTGGTCCTGGACGTCTTCGTCGATCTTCGCGTCGGCGGCGATCTGGCCAGCGTGCTCGGGGCCGAACTCCTGGTCGGGCTCGATGTGGCGCTTGACCAGCGCCTCAGGGTCCTTCTCGGCCATCTCCTCGACGTCCATGCCGCCGATCGCCGACAGCATCGCCAGAAGCTTCTTGGCGGAGCGGTCGAGGATGATCGAGGCGTAGTACTCCGACGCGATCTCCGACGCCTGCTCGACCCAAAGGTCGTAGACCGTGAAGCCGCGGATGTCCATGCCGAGGATCGCCTCGGCATGCTCGCGGGCCTCCTCGGCGTTCTGGGCGATCTTGATCCCGCCCGCCTTGCCACGCTTGCCGATCGCAACCTGGGCCTTGATCACGCAGGGAAAGCCGACTTCCTCGGCGGCCGCCACTGCGTCCTCGACGGTTGCGGCGTGGCGGCCGTCCGGCACCGAGAGCCCGTGCTTGGCGAACAGCTGCTTCCCCTGGTATTCGAGCAGATCCATTCGGAGCGCGAGCCTATCCGACCCTGCGAGGGCCCGCCCGCGGCAAGACGGTGTCGCTTGCGATAATGCCGCGCCACGATGCCACTTCCCGCCCTCAAGACCATTCAGTGGGTGACCACCGACTGTTACGGGGTCCTGATCGACTGGGAGAAGGGCATCCTGGACGCGTTTGGGGCCGAGGCGGAGCGCGACGGCTTCAGCTTCGACGAGAAGCCGCTCCTCGAGCGCTTCTTCGAGGTTCAGGCCGAGATCATGGCCGGCTCCTACGAGCTCTACGCCGAGGTGCTGCGCCGCACCGCGGTCAAGGTCGCGGGCGAGATCGGCTGGGAGCTGGAGCCTTCCCGGGCCCAGTTCCTGCCCGACAGCGTCGAGCGCTGGCTACCGTTTCGCGAGGCCAACGCGGCGATGGACCGACTCGCCAAGCGCTACCAGGTCGGCATCATCACCAACACCGACGACAAGCTGCTGGGGATCTCGCGCCGACACCTGCGTACCGAGCTCGACCTCGTCGTCACGGCCCAGCAGGTCCGCAGCTACAAGCCGGACCCGACCCATTTCCGTGAGGGCGCCCGACGGATGGGCGGCAAGAAGGGCTGGGTGCACATCGGCGCCGGCTATGAGAACGAGGTCGCGCCCTGCCTGAAGCTCAACGTTCCGGTGATCTGGGTGAACCGCCACGGCGAGAAGCTCGAAGGCCGCAAGCCGGCCACGGCGACGGTCAAGAACCTCCGCGACGCAGCGAAGAAGCTCGGCGCCGGCGGCTAGACCGCTAAAGCCACCGGGTCAGGTAGAGGTTGCGGCCGCCGTCGAAGCGCTCCGAGGTGGCGCTGCTGAACCCCAGCGACTCATAGAGCGCCAGCGCGGCGTCATTGCGCTCATTGGCGTCGAGCTGGATCCGCTTGCAGCCGCGGGCGAGGGCGCGATCGACGCACCCCTGCACCAGCGCGCAGCCGGCTCCGGCGCGGCGGGCATCCTCGACCACGAACAGGTCCTCGAGCCAGGCGTCCTCGGTCCCGGTCCAGACCGAGGGGCGGAAGCGAAGCTGGGCGACCCCGACCGCGGGCTCGCCGACGAGCAGGAACTCGGTACGCGGGTCGAGGATCAGCTCGGCGACTATGCGCGTGATCTGTTCGTCATCCGGCTCGGCCTCCTCGTAGAAGTCCCGGAAGCCGGCGATCAGCGAGACGACCTCGGCCTCCTCGCCCGGCTTGGCGAGCCGCACTGTTACCTCAAGGGCCAAGGCTTTGCAAGCGAAGCGAGTTGCCGTTTCCGAGCACCCGGTAGACCTCGACCCGGTTTGCCCCCTTGCGAAGGTAGCGGGGCGGGATCAGCAGCGAATAGCGCACGCTCCCCGCAGCCGAGAAGCTGGTCCCGACCGCCGCGATCCGTCCGTTGACCGCGGCAACCAGCGCCTCCCCGGGCTCTCCCCCGGCGATCGCGCCCCGCAACAACGAGGCGAGGACGACGGGGGCGCCGGGGTCGACATCACGCAGCCTGGCCTGCTCTTCGATGCTCACCGAGCCGTCGCTGGCGGGCGAAACCGGTAACGACACGGCTGTGCGGCCGATCAATTCCGGATGCGGCTGGAAGCGCAGGACGGGGGCCCAACCCGTGTCGGTGCCGAAGGTGTGGTCGATTCGGGCCACGTATGCGTCGCGCAACTGCTCCACGCGGTTGAATGGAAGGCTCGACTGCCCCTGCGGGCTATTGGCGACGGTGACCCTGTCCGGCGGGCAGGGGGAGCGCTCCCAGGGGTAGTGGATGCCAAGTGTCCGCGCCGTCATCGGGAGAATGTCGGTGGTGCAGGCGTGGTGCTCGACGATCCGGCCGCGTCGCTGACCGGGGGCCTTCACGAACAGCGGCACCTCCGCGATCTGGCCCAGGTTTGCATGGGTGGGGTTGCGGCGCGGGACGTGTGGGATCACCGCGTTTCCGTGGTCGGCCGTCACGATCACCAGCGCCCGGTCCCACAGCCCAGTCCGCTTCATGCGCGCGATCAGCTGGCCAAGCAGGTGGTCGGTGAAGCCGGTCTCCAGCATGTGGCGCTGCAGCGCCAGGTCGGTGAGCGACCGCGGGCCCTTCCAGCTCGAGTCGTCGGCCAGCACGTCCTTAAACTCGCCCGAGAGGTCCGAGTACTTGCGTCCGTCGGGGAAGTGGGTCCAGGGGTAATGCGGTTTCTGAACGTCGATGAGGTTGAGGACGCGACCGTCGCCGTCCATGCCGGCCAGAAAACGCGCCATCCGAACCGACTCGCCGTCCGTCACTCGCTGTCGTAGGGCGAGAGCAAACTGATCGGCGTCATTGGGGGCAAAGCGCACCCGCGGCGCCTGGTTGCCCACCTGGTTGGCGAAGTTCCCAAAGGTCGTGTCAACCGCCGGGAGGTGCTCGCGAATCCCGTTCGGCAACAGCAGGTGCTCTGACACCACCCGCAGGTCGGAGAACAGCGACCCCAGGCCACCGGTCGAGGAAGGTCGGTCCTCCCCGCAGAGGCTCGTCGGGCAGACGCTGGTCGCCTCCTCCATCACGTGCATGCGGTAGGTGCCCCCGAGCAGCGTGAAGACGCTATGGGGCTGGTCGCTGGAGGTCGGCAGCTCGTCCTCGCCGGGCAGGACCCCGGTGAGGATCGCCGGCACCGCGCGGGGCGTGAACCCGCTGACGGTGGTGGCACCCCGATACCAGGTGGAATGGGCAGCCAGCTCCGCGAAGGCGGGAAAGCGGCTGGCGTCGATCCGGCCCCGGGGGTCCATCAGGGTTCCCTCTGGAAACTCATCGAATATCACTTCGACCACCGGCGTATGGGACCGAATTCTGATCGCCGCCGCTTTTGCCTCCCTCTGCGGCAGCACCAGCTCGGAGACGTCGCTGAACAACAGGAAGACGGCCAGCACTACCGCCGGCGCCGGGATCAGCACGTCGGCGATGCCGCGTAGGAAGCGGGTGCGCGCATAGCCGGCCGCGGCAAGCCCGCCCGTCACCAGCGCCAGGGCGATCAGCACGCCCCCCGGGCCGTCCGCCACCCCCTTGAAGACCTGCAGGGCGATCGCCGCCACCAGCAGGGCGACGAGCGACAGGTGGACCGCCCAGCGCAGCCCGCGGTCGATTCGCGCGGCGGCGGCTTCGAGGGCGAGCATCGCCAACGGGGGCACGAGGGTGAAGGCGAACGAGAAGACGAGGATGTCTTCGGCGCTGTTGCCGCGGGCGACGAAAAATTCAGCATTTCGTCCAAGCAGGTCGAAGAGCGGCTCGGCGAAGGCAAGCGCCCACAGCGCCGCCAGATGCCCCGAGCCGACGAGCAGTGATGGGCGGCCGGGGGCCTCAGCCTCCGGGCCGCCCTGGTCCGGTCGGCCACTCACTGGCACTGATGTTAAGTAGCCCTGCGTGCCTCCTGCACGACCGCTACCCTTCCGCAACTCAGACGGGGGTGGGCGGTTTTCCTGTTCGGTGCCGCCCACGGGCTTCGCCTAGCCCACCGCATTCCTATGACGCTGCAGAAGTTGCCGCATCCGACGCTTCGTGCCCTCATCAGCCTGCTGGCCCTCGCTTGCACGGTGACTGTGGCGCTGGCCGCGCGCCCGAGCAGCGCGCCGGCGGCGGGAAGGCCGGACATCGTCGTGATCCAGACCGACGACCAGACTCTCGCCGACCTCTATGCGATCTACGTCAATCCACTGACCGGAGTGGCGTCCCCGGTGATGCCGAACACGCTCGGCCTAATCGCCGCCCAGGGGATCGCGTTCAACCGCTACTACGCCTCCAACCCGCTCTGCTGTCCCTCTCGGACCACGCTTCTGACCGGTCGCTACTCGCACAACAACGGGGTGCTGACCAACTTCTTTCCCAGCGGCGGCTTCTACAAGTTCGACCTGCAAAACAATCTCGCCGTATGGCTTCACAACACCGGCTACAAGACCAGCCACGTGGGCAAGTTCATGAACCAGTACGGCGACAACGACCCGACCCAGGTGCCCCCGGGCTGGGACGACTGGCACACGGTGATCGGCGACGCGCGTCTCTTCTACGGATACAAGACCAATGACAACGGGACGGTCTCGGACCCGCACGGCACCTTCGATGAGAGCACCACCAGCTACCCGGAGAAGGACGCCGTGGGCTGCCCGGACAACCCGCCGCCGCTACAGGAGTGCAACTACCTGACCGACCAGATCACCAACGACGCGCTCAACGCGATCGGCAAGTTCGGCGCCAACCCGTTCTACCTCCAGGTCGACTACACGACGCCGCACGGCGACATCGCCCCCCCGGGCGGCCCGGAGCCGGCGCCTCGCTACGCCGGCTCGCTCCCGGGCGCAAAGGCGCCGCGGGTGCCCAGCTTCAACGAATTCGACATGTCGGACAAGCCGGCCTTCGTGCGCGCCAACCCCCGGCTCGGCTTCGGCAAGATCGATTACGTCGACCGCCGCTACGAGAACCGCCTCGAGGCTCTGCGCTCGGTCGACGACGGTGTCGCCAAGATCGTCAACACCCTGGCGGCGACGGGCGACCTCGCCAACGCCTACATCGTCTTCACCTCCGACAACGGCTTCTTCCAGGGCGAGCATCGCTTCGACTCGGCCAAGTTCCTCGCCTACGAGCCGTCCACCCATCTGCCGCTGCTGATCCGCGGCCCCGGCATCCTGCCGGGCTCCCAAAGCGGCGCACTGGTGGCCAACACCGACCTCGCGCCGACCTTCCTCAAATTGACCGGCGCGGCGGCGACGGCGTCGATAGACGGCTATTCGTTGGTCCCCTACATGCAGGACCCTGCGAAGCGCAGCAAGGTGCCGGTGCTGCTCGAGGGCTTCACCGGCAAGGGTGAGGAGGGTACGACCCTGCGGGTACCTGCCTCGGCCCTGCACGAACGCCACGCGACCTCCTCGATCGCGGCTTCGCCGCGCGATTACGAGGGCGTGAGGGTCGGCCGCTACAAGTACGTGCGGTACCAGAGCGGCGCCAAAGAGCTGTACGACATGAAACTCGATCCATACGAGCTGCACTCGCGCCACATCGACCCGCGCTACCGCGAGGTCAAACACTGGCTGGCGGTGCTGTTGCGCAGGTTGGAGGTCTGCGTCGCGAAGAGCTGCAAGACGCCGCTCAAGGGCAAGATCCCCAACCCGCTGCCCAAGCACAAACCGAAGCCCAAGCACGGGCAGCACCACCCGCAACCGCACCGCCGCTAATCCAGCCCGCCACCCTGCGCGAGTGGGCCCAGTTGGCTCCGCCGGCTAGTTGTAGCTACCCATGACGTTGTTCCAGCTCGGCGAGCCGAGCTGCGGGCGTCCTTTTGCTGAGGGAGCCATGACCTCGTTTGTAGTTGTAGTAGTCAAGCCAGCCCGGTAGCGCCGCGGTGCGCTCAGTGGAGGAG
>JBBQNM010000087.1:0-7016 GCA_038329895.1 Solirubrobacterales bacterium
CTCGTCGTTGACGATCGGCACTTCGTCTGGATACCGACGGGCCCAGATCCAGCGTTCACAGCGCGTCATACGCCCGCGGTGATAGAGGCGCAGGCGCTCCTCCGCCGAGCGACGCTCCAGATAGTCGGCATAGGCGCTGACCAGCTGATCCGCTTCCCGCAGGGTGAGCCCTGACAAAGTCGCGTAGGTCAGCGGCCGCGCCCCGGTGGAAATCTCGGTGGCAAGACGGCTGAGAGCTGGATCGTTCATCGGACCTCACGGTCTTGGCGCCCGCCCCATGCGGGAGCCGCAATGCCCGTCACGCACGCCATCGGTGTGCAAGATCAAGGGCAGCTCCACGGCTCCCGCCAGGGCGGCGCAGATCGCGTACGAGGACTGGCCGATCGCACGCGGCGCTTCGTCGCCGAGGCTTAGATGGGCTCTCAGAACCTCGTTTCGGACCGAAGCGCGGATCACAACGCCTATGTCCGCGAAGTCAGGTCCCTGCCTCGGCTAAGGACTGCCGGTTGCCTTCCCGCTGAGGGCTCTCAGGCACTCGTGTCCTGGCCGAACACTTCGAGCGTCAACAATGGGCCGCGGCCCACCCGAAGCTCCAGCCACCGTGGAGTTCCACATTGCGGACCCCCGATCCAGCTGCGCAACTCCGCTGGGTCTAGATCCAGGCTGGCTCCGTTTGCGAAGTGAAGGACTACCGCCGAGTCATCTGGCGGCAGGGTGTCAACTCGCTCAAGCTCAGAGTGGAAGCTGCTGCCGAAGAACCGCTCGTCGAGAGACATCATCACGAGCACCGGCTCGCCGATCATGCTTTGCAGCTCGCCCAGTGCAGTCGTGAAGTCGACTTGCCGAAGGGGCGGTGTGTCCATGGAGCGGAAAGTCCGCGAGGTACTCAACTCTCCCCCTTCGCGCTTGCCCGAAGAGCGGCGCGGCCTTCGTTGATGCACCGATTGACCTTCGTGTAGGTCCATCCGCATCGCTCAGCGATTTCGCCGTAGGAGTAGCCCAGGGCGAAGAGCAGCAACGCCCGTCGTTCGTCTCGCTTCAGCTGTGCAAAGCGACTTCGACGCTCTCGAGCGGTCTCGGCATCCTCGGCAAGGTCGACGGGACCTCGTCCCGCATCGGCTAGGAACAATTCGAAGTCGTCGACAGGAGAGGCGCCAGGACGGTCTCCTCCTGGAACCTCGAAGCTGCGCTCGCGATGGCGGTGGCTGCGGCGCCCGATCGCCCACGCGCATCGCTTCGAGACAAGCTGCATCCAGCGCAGAGCATCGAGGCCTCCAGGGCCGTCATAGAAGCGAAGGAAGGCAACGCACGCGTCCTGCAAGGCATCGTCGGCATCATTCGGAAGCTGTGAATTCCGGCGCGTCTGTGCGCGCAGCTTCGCGCCGTGCTCTTTGAGTAGCTCGTCGAGCAACTCGCCGCGCTGCTGGGAACTGAGCTGTTCGCTCTTGGGCTGGGTGGCCATAAGAGCGGCCGCCCCGCACGCATCGCGTGCCAACATGCGGCCGCCTGTCGCCCAGACCAGGACGACTGCTCATCTGCAGACCGGTGGGGCTCGGATCAGCGGGCAATGCTGCGCTCGACCCCGCGCAGGCGCTCTGAACTTCGCTCCGGAGTCCACTGAAGCTGGCGTTGTGCGCGCCGCATTGCGAGCTCGGCCCGCGCTCGCTCTGCTCGAGCTGACGGTTCCACAGGCTCTCGGCCAAGGGCACGGTCTCGATCCTGGACGCCATGGCGCTGGCGATAGGAGCAGATCGCCTCAACCCCTTGGTTCCACGCCACGGCCTTTCTCACGTCATCGGTTGGCCGCGGCCCGAGGGCGTCATAGATGAATCGAGATGGCTCGATTCGCTGCACAGCGACATGGCGCCTCCGCAAATCGCTCATCCGCTTCTCGATCAGGCAAAGCTCAAGTCGCTCTTCCTGGCTGGCTGACGCCGCGCTGACCCCCGGCTTGGCGATCTCCCCCCGGTCTCGCTCCAATCGCTCAACGGCCTGCGCGGCGCTGGCTTCGACACTCTGCGCCCGCGCCAACTCACGGGCATCGGGCTTTCGCTGCGCCTGAATCGATTGGCGCTCCGCAGTCCGTGTCTGCAGTGTCTGGGCCGCCTGATCGATCTGCCGGTCAAGGATCTCGCGCCGGTGCTGGCCCACGTCAGGGTGCTCCCCGCTCGACGCGATGCTGCGCAGCTCCTTCCAACGAGCAGTCAGATCGTCCTCGGCAAGGCTCTGGATCCGACGACGGGCCGAGACCTCCAGGGCCGGATAGTCGGAGCGATCGCGCTCGACCGCACGGCGCACGTCATGAAGCTCGTCCTCGAGCTGGCGTTGGGCCGGTCCTAGGTCGGCATCGAGTAGCTCGCCCGCAGCAACCGCATAGGCAGCCCGGATCTCCCGGCCACGCGACAGAGCGACCAGAGCTTCGTTTCTGCTCTCACCCGCATCGAGCAACGGATAAGCGCGATCGAAAGTCTTCGACTCGGCGCCGTAGTTGGTGACGGCGTAGGCATAGTCAAGGGCTGCTTCACCGCCCGGGGTACGCGTCTGCAGATATTCGGATCCCACCGTAACGCGACGCTCGTCTGCGCCGACCCGTCGCAGCTCCAACGTCTGGGCAGCGGCATCGGCCGAGACCACATCCCATCGCTCTCGGTTGGAGATCGCATGGGTGTTGACGCGGGTCTGAACCCGATCGCCAACGGCGAAGGGCCGCTCCCCGACCACGACCGCATCAGCACCGATTGATCCCTCCGTCATCAGCAGCTGCCGCGCTTGAGCATTCAGAGTGTCGACGTCTCGGTTTCGTCGGGCGATCATCACGGCGTCAGCACCACCGCTGAAGTCGCGATGCCAATCGAGCAGCATTCCGTGAAGGGTGTCTTCGAGGGTGTCTCCAACGATGAGCCGGTTCTCAGCCCGCAGAAGGTCCAGCGCATCAGAGCCCCGCCCTTCCACGACCAGCTCGACAACGCGGCGATCCACTCCTGGAGGCTGACGGCGAATCTCGCTGAGCGTCGTTGGCTCTATCACTCGGGTTAGATGTCCGTACAGACCACCCGGACCGACCGAGCCGATCTGACGCGGGTCACCGATCATCACCAACTTGCCGTTGCAGGCTTCGATCAGTGCTCCGAGAGACTCAGCGTGAGGAGTCGAGGTCATGTTCGCCTCGTCAACGACGATGACCGTTCCTCTAGTGAGCCCCACACCTTCGGCTTGCCATCGCTCAGCCTGATGAAGCAACGCGGCTATCGACGTCGCCGGCACCCCTGCATCTGAAAGCTCGGCGCTCGCCGTTCTCGCTGTCGCTACGCCGAGCACGGGCAGCCCAGCGCTTTCCCATGCCTCGCGCGCCGCGGCCAGAGCTGTCGTCTTGCCTGTTCCCGGCCACGCAGCAATGGGGACTACCCGCTCTCCCCCGCTCGTCAGCCGTTCAACCATCCGACGCTGATCCGTACCGAGATAGGCGTGCCGTGACAGAACCTCGCTGACGATCTCTGCCTGCACCACTCCAGCGCCAACCTTCGTGCCCTTGGTGGCTCGCTCTACGAAACGCTCCTCCAGCGCCGCCAGTCGAGGGGTCGTGAAGTAGGCCCGATCTAGCCCACCATCGGACTCATGCACGCGGATGACACGCTCGCTACGGAGAAGCCCATCGACTCCGTCGGTGAGGGCGCGGGCGGTCGCTCCCTCCTGCAGCTGGTTCCCCAGAGCGCAGAGAAGCTCGCGCCGATCGAAGTGAGCAGTCCTTGCTTCAAGCTGCTCTAACGCCGAATCGATCTGCTCGCGCGTAATCGGCGCCGGCTCACGCTTCATGCCTTCGCTGATCAGCTGCTCGACCTGCCCCGGGGTCAGACCGAAGCCCTTCGCCTGGGTCGTCCATTCGGCGATCTTCGCGTCGGCGTCGATGCTGTAGTCCTTGGCTTCGCGTGTCTTGTAGGCCGCTATCTCGGCCGCTCGGGCTCCGCTCGTGCCCATTGAACTCATCGCCTGTCGGATCTCCACGGACCGAGAACTGAAGGCATCGATGACCCTTCGGTCGATGCCCACAAGGTCTGCATAGCCATTCCGTACTGCCGCGTGCTCCAGGCCGAACTCGCGCAGCATTCCGGCTCGCAGCGACGCCTGAAACACGTAGCCAGTGGCCTTGCTGAACGTCCACAGCGGAGATCGTCCTTTCGGGCTCGCCAGCGTCAGCCAGCGTCCGTCGCTTTGGGCCCGAGTCATGTTGCTAAGCACCACATGAACGTGAAGAGCTGGATCGCCGGCGCGGCTCATGCGATGGCGAAATGCCATGCCTACGAAGCCCCGACCAGGTTCAACCTGAGTACCCCCGCGGCCTCGCTGCACGAAGCACGCTTCTCCTTCGAGGTAGCCGAGCGCATCGCGAACTGCCTCGTCTACGACACGGAGAACTCGTTGCTGGGTCTCGATGTCGCCCAGCGCGTAGATCAGCGAGATGCTCTTCGGAGCCGAGAAACGCACGTCGTAGCCAAGCACTGGCTCGGCTCTTCTCTGGCCTCCGTCAGCTCGCTCGTAGACCCGAGTGGGAGGACGCTGAATAAGTCCTTCACCGTCGTGCGGATCACGGCCTTCAAGGATCGCTGCGTAGGCGTCTCTGTGGACCTCGCCCGTCAACCCAAGCTCGACAGCGAGTTCGCCCACCCACTCACCAGGAGCCTCGCCAGGCTTCGTGTAGTAGTCGTCGCCGCCTTCAGCAACGGCCTCGATCCAGTAGTTCGCGTTGCCGCGCTGGATCTTCGTGACGCCGACCATCCATCGCGATCTGTCCACGAGACGGCCGATCTGCCTCGGCCTCACCCATAGGGTGCATAGTGTGTCGGTGGTCGAGGTTGAGGTCTAGGGACGCTTGCGAGCGAGCTTCTCGGGGTGCTCCTGGCGTCAATGAGACCTGCCAAAGATCTCCAGGGGCTCGCTGAAGAACGAATTTGCCGTGAGTTGCTGGCTTCTGCTCTTCGCGCAAACGAGCAGCGCAAACGGGCGGATGTCAGGTCTTTGGGTCCGGCTCGACGTTCCCGGACTCCGACGCGCCGTTAGCGCCAGACGCTGCCGGGCCGAAGTGCTTCATCGCACGCTCCACGACCAGCTCTGGTGCCTCCTCGGCCGTGAAGTGGCCCACACCGCGAATCAACTCCACGCGCATGTCCTCCGCGTGCGTTTCGTAGCCATGGAGTTGATGTGGTCGAACCACACCGTCATCCGCACCGAAGAGAAGCAGCGTCGGCGTGCTCAGCGTGCGATCGCGGTAGCGGGCTTGAACCGCCAAGAGCTCGCGTAGAAGTGTTCTGTAGTACTGGACGCTTGCATGGGCACGCTGTGGCTCGCGGAGCCTCTCTGCAAATTCCATCGAGCTCTTGGTCCGTCCACACCTTCCGTGCGCTCCAGCTTCTGATCAGCAGGCGGACAAAGCCGGGACGGTTTCGCAAGAGCCAGCCCCCTATTGCTGGAGCCGCCAAGACCCCGATGTACCAGAACCGCCATACGTCGATTGCGTCTCTGGGCGACGGGCGCGACCACGGGTGCACATCGTTGAGCGCGACGAAGCGGTCGATTCGGTCGGGCTCGCGCAGGCAAAGCCGGAATCCCGCTTGCAAGCCCCAGTCGTGGCCGATCAGAAACACCCGCGGAAGCTCAAGCGCATCGAGCAGGGCCAGCACGTCGCTCGCCAAGCTCTCATCCTCGTATCCGTCGGCGGGCACCTCCGTCCACCCGAGTCCCCGCAGATCGGGGCAGATGACGCGGTAGTGCTCGGCGAAGCGCGGAATGACGTGGCGCCAGACATACCAATGTTGTGGCCAGCCGTGAAGGAGAACGAGTGGCGGACCAGATTCTCCGGCTCGAGCAATGTGCATTCGCAGCCGGGAGGTCTCGACGATCTCGTGATCGACTCCCGGAACCGATGACAGGTCATCCAGCACGGTCGGGCGAGCTTACGCCCGCCGCCAGGCTCTCGCTTTCGCGTGAGGCTGTCGCACAAACCCCCGCTTTTCGGTCCGTTTGCAGCGAGAAAATGGCCCATGCCACAGAACTTCCTCAGCTCTGACCGAGACCAACCGATGCTGCTGGCGCCGGACCTGCGCGACTGGCTCGACGAGGACCACCTCGCCTGGTTCGTGATCGAGGCGATCGAGGAGCTCGACCTCGAGCCCTTCTATGCCGCCTACCGACTGGACGGCCACGGCCGCTCGGCCCACGACCCGAAGATGATGCTGACCCTGCTGACCTACGCCTACTGCGTCGGCGAGCGCTCATCGCGCCGGATTGAGTGCCGCTGCCGCGAGGACGTCGCCTTTCGGGTGATCGCCGCCAATCAGGCCCCCGACCACGCGACGATCGCCCGCTTCCGGGTCCGCCACCAGCAGGCCCTCGGCAATCTCTTCGGCCAGATCCTCGGGCTCTGCGCACAGGCGGGGCTGGTGCAGGCCGGGGTGATCGCCGTCGACGGCAGCAAGTTCGCTGCGATGGCCGCCGATAGGGCCACCCGCACCTACGAGCAGATCGCGGAGGAGATCCTCGAAGAGGCCGGCCGCATCGACGCCGCCGAGGATGAGATCCATGGCGAGGCTCGCGGAGACGAGCTGCCCGAGCACCTGGCCCGCCGCGAGGGCCGGCGGGCCTGGCTTCGAGAGGCAAAGCAGCGCCTTGACGCCGAGCGAGCCGCGAGGGAGGAGTCGATCCCGAGGGATCGCGCAAATCGCCTTGAGCTCTGCCATCGCCGGCTGGGCGAGGACTGGCAAACCGAGCGCCAGGCCAACCGCGATTACGAGGCCTACCGCGCGCGCGGCGTCCGCGAGCGCGGCAAGCAGGCGATGGGCTCACCGCCCAAGCCAGCCCAGCAGGTGCCTGCTCCCGAAGGAAAGATCAACACCACCGACCCCGACGCAAAGCGGATGAAGTCGGGCCGCGACTTCATCCCCGCCTACAACGCCCAGGCCGTCACCACCGAGGACCAGATCATCGTCGCCGCCGAGATCACCACCGAGGGCGTCGACTTCGAG
>JBBQNM010000088.1:0-6630 GCA_038329895.1 Solirubrobacterales bacterium
CTTCGAGGCGACTCGCGACAACCTCAGCGGTGCCCTGCCGATCATTCTCGAACGAGCCGGCCTGATCGATGCTGCCGAGCGGGCGGGCCTGAGAACAATGTTCGGCACCCTGGCTTTCTTCTGCGCCAAGCGCCCCGAGCAGTTCGGGCAGCCCACCGATCGGCCAGAGCAAGCGGCTTGAGAGTCGCAGGTTTCCGGCTTGCTGGCGGAGAAGCGAACCGGCCCGGAGATCCGGGCCGGTTCGCCATTGCTCAGTCGGGGTCGATCTATGGCCGTGGTGGCCGATTGGCCGGTTTAGGTTGGCGGGATGCCTCCCGCAGGAGACGACGCCGTACCACCGGTCACTGTCGCGGCACTGGGGTGCGCCTTCCGCAATGCTGTTCTGAGTCCTAGCACGCTCATCGTCGATCCTGCTGTCGTCGCCGCTCGGCCGTCAGTCCTCTCGTCGCTCCCACAGGTTGACCGCACCGAGGCTGGTGAAGCCAAGCCCCTCGTAGATTGACTTGGCGATCGCGGTGGACTGCAGGGAGGCAGTCACACAGCCGCGCTCGCGGGCATCGATCAAGGCATGGCGGACCAGCACCGAGGCCACGCCGCGTCCGCGAGCCTCGGGCACGGTGCCGACCAGTGTGAAACCACAATCGTCATCGTTATCCACGGTGGCCAGGACGCCCAGGGGCTCGGAGTTGCCGTCGCGCGCCAGGTAGACGTTGAAAGCCTTGAGCAGCTGCGGGAAGGCGTAAACCATGACGCCCGGCGGGAAGTCGTAGCTGCGAGCCAAGGCCAAATCGACGGCCGCAAGCTCATCAGCAGGACCAAGCTGGAGTCCCTGATTGGTCGGTGCGTCAGCTAAGTCGTTGAGCTCAATGGCCATGCCCGCCGGCTTTGAGTCCAGCTGGTGGCCGGCCTGCTCGAGCAATTTGGCCGCCTCCCGGTCAGCTTCGTGGACCCAGACGGCCCAGGCCGTCACGCCGGACTGCTGATACGCGTCAGTGAGCGCTGGGAGGCCAGCAGCTAGCTCTTCAGCGCTGTCGTAGGCAACGCAATTGAAGATCGAGCGAAAGGGAATGCCCGGAGCGATCGCGGCCGTGACCCCAGGCAGCTCCAAGACCTTGCCGTCGAGGGCCGCGGTGCCGAAGGCCACGCTGAATTCGTGCAGCGTCGCCTTCATCCCGTCTAGCAGCTCGTCGCGGTTCACCGTCGGCAAGGTACTCCTACAGCTTGTCTGAGGGGTCGCTTGAGCAGGGACGTTGTGGCTCGGAGGAACCGCGGGTCAATCGTGAAGCGAGCTACGTGGCGCCTTCTCACCTCGCCGAGCGCCCCAGATCAGCAGGGCTGCCACTGCCACCAACCCGGCCAGGGGGATTAAGCCAGCGAGCACCATCGTCACTCCCCCGCCCATCTCCCCTGGGTGGCCGGCATGACCCGCCATGGCGCTAGAGGCTGACGCGGCCTGGGCGGCGGCGGGAGCAACCGCCACCAGCACGAGCGCCAATGCGGCGGCAGCGAGGCTGCGGCTTCCAAACAGGAACGCCCGGGCGACGGTGCACCTGTGGTAGGCCCTTGCCACGTCGTGGCAGCCTATCTCCTACGTCTTGTCGGATGTCCTTGCAATCCCCGGCTTGTGCCAAACGCCTTCTGAGGGGTCCAGTCAGCAGGCGTGCCGAGCGCTCAGCCCGACAACAACGGGGCGACGACCAAGACCAGCAGCGAGCCTGCTGCCAGGACGCCGATCAAGATGCCGGCGAGATAGGCCAGCCAGCGTTGGCCCTCCCCGAGCCGGGCCCGGCCGGGCTTGGCTGCCTCGGTCCGCGCATTCGCGGTTTGTCAGCCGTCGATCCAGCGATAGACGTCGGCGGCGCGGCTCCAAAGGCGGTCGAACAAAATTGGCAGGCTCCTTCCCGGGCAAGCCGTTAGCGCGCGGTGCGCTGGGCTTCGCCGGAGATGAGACCGAGAACCCGTCCCGACCGCGTGGCCCCGACGCCTTCGGAGAGTGTCTGCGGGGAGATAGCGCCGATAAGGGGGCCGAACATTCGCCCGCGGGGATCGATGAAATAAGTCTCCGGAATGCCTGTGGCCCCATAACTGCGGGCCATCCCGTCACCCTGATCGCGGATCGTCGGGTAGTCGATCGCGTACTTGTCCAGAAAGGCGCAAGTATTGCCGGGCAGATCCTGCATGTTCGATGTAGAGGATGCCGCGATTGGCGTCGCGTCTCCAGCCGCGCTCGAGCACTGGAGCCTCGTCGCGGCACGGCTCACACCGTGAGGCCCAGAAATTGAACAGGATCGGCACGCCCAAGTGCCCACCCGAGAGCCGGACAGGGCCAACGATGGCGCGCTTGCCTGCTGATCAGCGACCAACTGGGGAAGCTGAAGCTCGGAGCCGACGTTGTCTTTCCCCCGGCGAGGTTCTGATGATGCGCTGATTCAGGCCTTGCTGAGGGGTCCGAACGTCAAAGGAGCGATAATCAAGCCAACCGCGAAAGAGCGAATGGAGAGGCCTGCACCGACCCCCGAGAATCCGTGGCTTGGGCAACGAGCTCAGGCGGCCGCCGCCTCGTTTCGCTTCGGCGGATTCTTGGCCTCCGCCGCCGACTTGCCGTGCCGTCTCGCCAGCCAGACAGCGCCAGTCACGGCCAAAACCATAAGCCCTAGGCTGGTGAGCTGGGCTTGGCGCAACCCCAAAGCCACGACAGGCGTGTCGCGGATGATGAAGAAGATCAGGAAGCGACCAGCGGAGTAGACAGCCACGGTCACGCACAAGAGAAGTCCTGGCGTGCGCAGGCGCTGGCCGAGGGGCCAAAGCATC
This sequence comes from Solirubrobacterales bacterium, assembly GCA_038329895.1. GTDB lineage: Bacteria > Actinomycetota > Thermoleophilia > Solirubrobacterales > 70-9 > Mayfieldus. Next base: position 2,812 of record JBBQNM010000088.1, read on the forward strand.
GCGAGCATCCCCAGGGCCAGCAAGATCTCGTAAAAGGCACCGGACTGATAGGCGAGGTGGTTACTTGGCACGAACGCGCCTGGGTCGGTGTAGCGAAAACCCCACGGCGCAGTGGTGGCCGGTCCGTAATGCTCGCCATTGATCAGGTCTCCGATGCGTCCGACAGCCATACCTAGGGGAAAACCGGCGGCCAAGGCGTCGAGGTAAGAAAACGGCCGGTCGCGCCGCCAGAGATAAGCGGCGACTATGGGAACCCCGAGCAGGATCGCGCCATAGAAGGCGTAGCCCATCCGACCCCGCCACGCCGATGGTGAGAGGAGGGCGCTCGGATCCGTTTGCAGCAGGTAGTAGAGACGAGCGCCCAGCATTCCGCTCAGCGCCAGGACGACGATCGCGATGCGCAGGCGCTCGGATCTAAGGCCAAAGCGCTCTGCGTATCTGAGGGCGAGCCAGCCTCCGGCGAGGATGCCGAGGACGATCATCAGGCCATGCCAGGCGAGACTGACCGGACCGACGTGAAACGTCGGCGGGATGCCGATCGTGATCGTCGCTCGGAAGAGCACCGCCTAGGTGCTCGGCTCGACCGTGCTGCGGCTCGGCTGAATGCTGCAGGCTCGCCGCACCCAGCGTAGGCGGATTGCCAGTGCAACGCCGGCCAGCGCCAAGCCGGCGGCGCCAAGGTACGGCTGGATTGGCCCGAAGTAGGTGAGCGCTCCCGATACCCCCAGCAGGGCAACCACTAGCTTGTTGCAGACCGGACAGCCGACAGCGAGCAGGCCGAGAATACCGCCGCCGGCGCTAGCTCCGCCGATCCTGGCCCGCGCCGACCGGGGCAGGACATAGGTCGCCAACAAGGTTCCGGTCAGGATGCTGCTCGAGACCCAGAAGAAGTAGTTGCTGGGCCCGGCCGGGATCATGCGCACGAACCAGGGGTTGGGGATGACGTCTGTCGGTATCCCAAGCGCCACCGCGACCAGGGCTGTACCGAGTGCTGCGGCCGCGATGAAGCGCGGGCTTAGCCAGGGCGTGGCAACTTGCCGATCGGGGGCCATTGCTTGCTGGGGGGCGCGTTGCATGTCCTTATGAATCGCAGAGCCGAGGGCGGCCATTAATCCTACATGGCGTAGGACAAGGGCCGAACAGCTGAAAGCCGCAGGTGCTGTAGTTCAGCGGTGACAAATGGGAGCGGCAGCGGGGCCCTGCATGCCGGCGATCCCAGCCTCGGCAATGCTCGGCGCGGCTACGGCCAGAGCGAAGACCAAAGCGATGAGCACCGCTGCCAGGCCGCGGCCGCCGATCTCGCCGAGAAGACCTGTCCGGGCCGCGCGGCGATTGAGCAAAAGGCCTAGACGGGCGGGCACAGCGTGACCGGCTAGTCCAGCGAGCGCCGGACCGGCCTGCGCGTCATCGCGCGCGGCCTTGCAGATCACGCTGGCGAGCGCCAGGGGGTTGCCGGTGCGTTCGACCGCGTACTCGTCCGCGTCCCGTTCAAGGTGAAAGTGGAGCTGGGCCAAGGCCTCCGCGCTTCCGGGAAGGACCCGCGCTGCAGCGAAGAGAACACGGCCAGTGACTACGAGGTAGGGGTGTCGGCGAACAATGTGGCCTCGTTCATGCTCCAGCCCCGCGACCAGTTCGTCCTCATCGAGCGTGGCTAGGGCTCCGGTGGACACGACAACGCTGGCGCCGCGAATTCCAGCGGCGGCGACCACGACCTCCGGCCCGCCGATGATCACGCTCTGACGCGGACCAGCCCCCAAAGCGCTACGGCTCAACCAGCGCCGCACCGTACGTCCCGCACGCCAGATCACAAATAGCGCAGAGATCACCGAAATGCCGATCGCCAGTCCCGGGACCAGCGCTGCGGCGTCCCCGAGGCGGTGCCCGGAAAAGCCGAGGTGGGTGGCGAAGAAGGGAACTATGGCGTGGACGCACCAGTGGGTAACGACCTGAAAGAGCTGTGTGGCAGGCACGTAGAGGACGACTGCCAGCGCGACCAAAAACACGAGCATCGCCCGAAGCGCGAGGACCGAGAGCCACACCGCGACACCGGTCATCGGCGAGAGGCTCGATCGGGGCAATAGGTGCGGAGCGATCGCGGCGGCGACCAAAGCTGCGACCAATAGCAACGTCATGGCTTGCTTCCGCGACGCTTGCGAGCCACCTGTTCGGCCAGTGCCTCGATCTCGTCGCGCTCCGCAGGGGCGAGATCGCCAACCAGCTTTGCCAGTGCCGAACGCCGAGCGTCCGCTGAGGCTTGCTGCAGGGTCTCACGCACCGAGCGCGAGTAGAAGTCGGCTTCGCTTACTCGCGCCTCATAGAGGATGACGTTGCGCTGTCGATGGCGCTCCAGCAGGCCACGATCGGCGAGGCGGTTGAGCACCGTCTGCACCGTGGTGTAGGCGCCACGTTTGCCCGCCGGCAAGGCCCTGCGAACCTCCTCGACGCTTCCACGCCCCAAGCGCCACACGGCTCGCATCACCCCGAGCTGCAAGTCGCCTTGGAGCCGCATCGCCTTCTTTTGGGCCATCGCCCATCAGCCTACATTGCGTAGGAGGGGACAACTCCCCGAGACCTCGCATCGAGCGCAAAGCGGCTTGCAAGGCGTCGGACCGGGAAGCGATGCCAGCCGAAGCTCTCCTACGTTGTGTAGGTCCGGCAGAGATGTGACAGCACCATCCTCGCCGGACGCTGAATGGCTCGGTCGGAGCAGCAAACCTTTCGTTTTGGCGGGCGCCCTTGCGCAGATGTCGCAATGGGCGCGCTGTTGAGCGTGCTCTGCGTGCTGCTCCTGCAGGCGACTCCTGCGACCGCCCAGAACCTGCAGTCCAAACTCGACACCAAAAAGGCGCAGCTCGACCAGGTGCGCGGCAAGAAGGGCGTCCTGACGACGGCCATCTCGCACTACAGCAACCAGATCAACCTGCTCGAAGGACAGGTCGCAGCGCTGCGAAACCGCGAGGCCGCGGTGCAGCAGAAGCTCGCCGTAAAGCAGGCCCAGCTCGAACGCGCTCTGGCCAAGCTGAAGAAGGAGAAGGCGCATCTTCGGTTGCTGCGGGGGCATCTGAAGCGGGCTCTGATCGGCCTGCGGCAGCGGCTCGTCTCGATGTATGAGTCGGGGAGCCCTGACATCCTCACGGTGATCCTCAACTCCGACGGTTGGTCGGATCTAGTCACGCGAACCGAGTACCTGAACAGTCTCCAAAACCAGGACCAGCTGCTAGTTAATCGGGTGCGCGACCTGCGCGATCAGACAAAGGCAACGGTGGAGCGGCGACGCGCCGCCAAGGACCGCATCCAAGCTGCGCGCGACGCGATCGCCGCTCAGAAGGCGCAGCTTGAGCAGACCCGCAGCTCACTTGAGACTCGCCAGAGCGATCTGACTGTGGCGCGCAGCCAACGACAGCACGCACTGTCGAGGATCAACGGCCAAGAACGGGCTATTGGGGAGGACGTCTCCAGCCTCCAGGGCCAGATTCAACGACAGATCAGCCAGGCCTCCTCGGTTACCCCATTGCCCGCCGGGCCGATCCGCGGCGGCTCGAGTGGCCTGATCTGGCCGGTGAACGGTCCGATCACCTCCTGCTTTTGCATGCGCTGGGGCCGGATGCACGAGGGGATCGACATCGCGGCCGCAGAGGGAACGCCGATCCGCGCCGCCGCTTCAGGGCAGGCCGTCCTCGCCGCCTACACCGGCGGCTATGGCAACTACACCTGCATCGATCACGGCGGCGGGCTTTCGACCTGCTACGCGCACCAATCCGGTTACGCGGTCTCCGCTGGGGAGAGCGTCGGTCAGGGCCAGGTGATCGGCTACGTCGG
>JBBQNM010000089.1:0-6523 GCA_038329895.1 Solirubrobacterales bacterium
GCTGTCGCTGGCAGGACACAAACTGCAAGCGCGCTAGCGGCGACCGCAAGGCCGATCCGCAGGCGTCGCGCCGAGGCGTTGAGGTGATTCTGTTTATTCCGCATGCAGGGCTTCTCGGCGCCCGGCGGTGCCGACTCGACACCGGTTTTGGGTAGGGATGAGGGTTCTGGACGCCTATATGAGCGGGCCCCTACTCGTTAATTGCCGAGACGCCTAATAGGGCGTGTTTTTGCAGGGATTGCGCCTAGATGCGGCGCTCGATCACGTGTCGCTCGGGGTCAAAGTCGCGGATCGGTAGCTCCCGCGGGAAGCCCTGTAGCGCGGCCGCCGGCACCAGTCCGACGACCTCCGCTTCCACCGGACGGGCGCCTTGCTCCGCTGCCAGCTCGGTGACCCGCGCCACGACCATGCGTAGCGGCACCGCGATCGGGTCGTGGACGTTGGTGGAGACCTGCGACCGACCGCCCTCCAGCGGCAGCCCGATCGCTCGCACCCCCGGGGGCCCGCCGCCTGCCTCACGCACCGCGGCGGCGACCCGCTGGGCAACGACGGCATCGCCGGTGTCGAGCTCGATGTTGAAGGCGGCCAGCGGCGGGCGCGCGGTGACCAGAGTTGCGCCGGCGGTCTGGTGCGGCTCGGGCGGGCCGAAGTCAGGCGCCATCTCTCCGGACGCCATCCGCTGGCGGAGAGTCTCCTGGCCGCCCTCGCGAAAGAAGGCGCGCTCGCGGCGCTCCTCGGAGCCGGCCAGGTCCCCGTACAGAAAGACGGGGACACCGAGCGCCCCGATCCGCTCCGCCACCGAACGAGCTCCCGCCCGAGCCGGCTCCTGCCCCTCGAGATCGAGCCAGACCAGCGGGCAGACGTCGAGCGCCCCGATGCAGGGATGAAGCCCGCGGTGGCGTCGCATGTCGATCCGCTCGATCGCCACGCTAGCGCCGGCGACCAGCCGCTCCTCCAGCGCCCGGCCCTCCCCTGCGAGCGTGTAGACGGTGCGGTTGTGCTCGAGGTCGGAGTGGCGATCCAGCAGTCCTCTATCGGCATCGAGCGCGGCGCGGATCGCTGCGATCACCGACGTATCGCGGCCTTCGGAGAAGTTGGGGACGGCGAGCAGGCTCACGATGCCAAGGCTATTCCGCCGGCCCACGCCCCCGCTTGGCTATGTTGAAAGAGGCAGCAGGAGCGGAAGGAGGCCCATGGCACCACAGACGATCGAGCTGACCGACGAGACCGCTGGCACGCTGACCCTCGGCGGGGAGTTGACTGTTCGCCGCCTCGGCTTCGGGGCGATGCGGATAACCGGCGACGGAATCTGGGGGCCGCCCGAGGATCGCGACGGCGCGATCGCCACTCTGCGCCGCGCGGTCGAGCTGGGCGTCAACTTGATCGACACCGCCGACTCCTACGGTCCCTACGTGAGCGAGGAGCTGATCGCCGAGGCGCTGCATCCATACCCCGACGACCTGATGATCGCCACCAAGGGCGGCCTGACCCGCACCGGTCCGAGCGAATGGCCGCGCGATGGTCGGCCCGAGCACTTGCGCGAGGCCTGCGAGGGGTCCCTGAAGCGGCTACGGGTCGATCGCATCGACCTCTACCAGTTGCACGCACCCGATCCCAACGTGCCGTACGAGGAATCGGTCGGCGCCCTGAAGGAGCTGCAGGACGAGGGCAAGATCCGTCTGGTCGGCGTCTCCAACGTGTCGGTCGAGCAGCTCGAGGCGGCGCGCGAGATCGTCTCGGTGGTCACGGTGCAAAACCGCTTCAACCTCGCCGACCGCAGCTCGGAGGACGTACTGGAGCGCTGCCAGGAGCTGGGCCTGGGCTTCATTCCCTGGTTCCCGCTCGCCTCCGGCTCGCTGGCCGGCCAGGGGGGGCCGCTGAGCGAGATCGCCGCCCGCCACGACGCCAGCGCCGCGCAAATCGCCCTTGCCTGGCTGCTCGCCCGCTCAGAGGTGATGCTGCCGATCCCCGGCACCTCATCCGTGCAGCACCTGGAGGAGAACGTCGCGGCGGCGGGAATCGAGCTCGGCGAGCAGGAAATCGCGGAATTGAACGAGGCCTGAGCGGCCGCCGATGAACGCTGAGGGCGGCGCAGCCGCCGCTACGATTGCCTCTCCCCCGCCGGAGTAGCTCAGCTGGTTAGAGCAGCGGAATCATAATCCGCGTGTCGGGGGTTCGAGTCCCTCCTCCGGCACTCCACCACGGCTGTTGGGCCGCGTCAGCTCGGGGCCGTTATCACGAGGCCGAGCGATCGGATCTGCCCCGCAACCGACCCCCGAGCCCGCTCGCGAGCATTCCGAAGATTGCGGTAAACACCACCAGGACCGGAGCGAAGTCCGGCAATTTCACGGTCGCATCGGTACCGGCGGCGGCGTGAGCGATGAGAACGAAGGTGCCGTAGAGCGTTCCCCCGACAAGACCCCGCCAAGTGCCCTCCCGGCCATTCGGGTGTTCCAGGCCCGCCAGGACGGCCCCGATCAGTGCCAGCACCTGGAGGACCCAGTACCCCGCGGCGGAGATCCCCAGGACGACGCCAACGACCGCGCCAAAAGCCGCGGGCACGACCGCGCCGGTAATGATCTGCACGGCGAGCGGCCGCTCGGAGAAGAGGGGTCCCCTCGCAAGTAGCGAGCCCTGCTGCTGAGCTTTATCCGCGTCGATCGCGGGCGCCCGACCTTCTGCAGCATCATCCGCGCTTTCGATCGAAGCCTTGATGGCATCCCGGGCGCGGTTCAGCTCCACGATTAGCTGGTCCTTTTCGAGCGCAGTGGCATCGCTGCCGGTGCCGATGATTCGGAGATCCGTGGCTTGTCCCGAATCGCTCAGCACCACCTCGATCCTCGGAGGTTGCTGGGTGGAGGCCGGGCCGGTGTAGGCGACGATGCGGTCGCCCTCGACGGTTTCGATGCGCCATCCGAGGCTGTCGATGGCCTCCGCGCATGCGGCGAGTGCATCGGGCGGTGCCAAATCGGTCTGAAACTCGCCACTCAGCCTGGTCATGGTTCCCCTCTAGCCCTGACCGTTGCCGTTGCCAGAGCGGTTGCCATTGCCATTGCCGCCAGCGTTCGGGTTGCCGTTGCGTGGGGCGGTGCTGCTCGGACTCTGATCGGGCGTCTGAGCGGTGGGCGACGACTTGCCGGGCTTGGGCGGCTGTGGCTGCTTGACCTTCGAAGTGCCCTGCCCGGCGCCCACGCCGTTTCCGGATTGGCCGTGACTCGAGCCGCCCCCGGGCGTGTCGTGGGAGTTGGCCTTCGGCTTGCCGCCCTTATTCGACGCCCCAACCCCCTTCGAGCTGGAATGCGGCTTGGTCTTCCCTGCACCGTTTCCATGCCCGGCCGGATCGCTCTCGCCACCATGTGTCTGCTCGGCCGTCTGGTGTCCGTGGCCGACTGCTTGCCCATGGCCATTGCCTCGGCCGTTGCCGTGCCCCTCAGCCTGCCCGTGGTCGGGGACGACGGGCTGGCCTTCGCCCCCCGACGAGCCGGTTCCGCTGCTGGGAGTCACCCCGTTGTCGGGATTGGCCGCCGTCGCTGATGGAAGGCCGAGCCCGTGCGACAGCAACGTAAGACGCGACTGGCTGCCCGTTGCGCCGGCAGCCCCAGCCAGGCCGGGCACCCCCTGCGGTCGGCCCGTCGGTGCCGCGAGATAGGCCGCAGTCTGCGCAAGCCCACCACTGCCTGTCGCCGAAGGTGTCCGGAGCCCCGCGACGGCGGCCGGCGCTGCGCGTGGGGGCTTTGCCTCCGGGATCACGCCGTTGCGAGCCAGCGCCACGCCGCTGGCGCCAACGCCCACGATCAGCATCAGCGCGAACAGCCGACTGGCCCGGCCCGACTCTGGCCGCAGACGGTCCGCTGCGATGCGTAGCCCGCCGGCGAGCTCTTCGAGCGCTTCCACCACGGCCGGGTCGAACTGGGTGCCGGCGCAGGCTTGGATCTCGGCCAGTGCCTCTGACGTGGGTGACCCCGGCCGGTAGGCGCGGTCGGACCGAATCGCGGCGAAGGCGTCGGCACAGCAGATGATCCGGCTGCCGAGCGGGATTGCCTCACCGAGCAGCCCGTCGGGGTACCCCAATCCGTCCCAGCGCTCGTGCGAATGACGAACGAGGAAGGCGGCGCCCCGGAGCTCGGGGACCGAGACCAGGATCTGTTCACCGACGATCGTGTGGCGACGGATCGCCGCCCACTCGATCGGGTCCAAGGGCGTTTGCTTGCCCAGGAGCCACTCCGGAATTGCCAGCTTGCCTATGTCGTGCAAACGCGCCGCTACCAGGACGTCCTCGAGCCGCTGCCCGGAGAGACCGAGCCAGCGCGCGATCGCCCCCGCGACGATGTGGACGTCATCGGAGTGGGCCCCGATCTCAGGCCTGCTCGCTGTGAGCATCCCGGTGGAGATGTCGATCGCGACGCGGCGAGCCTCCTGGCGGGCATCCTCTCCGGGCGTTCTGCGCCCCTCGGTCGCCGCTTCCTCGCCTAGCTCACCGAGCGGATGGGCCATTTGCTCAGCCCTGCACCGAGCTGCAGGTTAATCGACATCGGCGGCGCCTAACGGGGGCGGGGGCCATTTGATCCCCGGAATTGCGCATAAATCGCAATCGCCCGCCGCCCGCGGGGCGGCTACGGGCCGTGCGGTTTCGCGGCTCTGCTGAGCAGAATCGAAGGGCGGTCGAGCGGCGCCGTCGCGAGGTCGAGGCTCTCAGCGGCGGCCCTCGGGTCGGTGCTGGAGGACGCTGAACGCCGCTGGCCTCAGGCAAATGAAGTAGCGATGGCCTCGATTACAGCGCATCGGCCCCCCTCGGCGCCCGCTTCGCTGACTTATCGTCGTTTGCAGGCTAGAGTACGCAGGGATAGGTGGTCAGACCAGAACTCCACTCCCGGGGCAGGCATCGGTGTGGGGTTCTTCAGAAAGGATTCGTGTAAGCGGGAACGTGGCCAGCCCAGGGAGGTCCGACACGCTCAAAACAACCAACGGCGATCCCCCCGAAGAGGTGGAGGGGGTCGACAGCGTGCGGGTCGACGGTCCGGAGGGGGGCGTCAGAAGCGCCTCTCTACCGGCTGTGGATCGGGCTCGACCGACGCAGCATGTCGAAGTCGACGGGAAGTTCTTCGCGGCAGGCGGGGAGCGGTTCGAGTTCCGCGGCGTTACCTACGGCACCTTCGCTCCACGCACCGACGGGGCGCCTTTCCCCGAACGCGCACAGGTCGAGCAAGACCTGGCCGCGATGCGCGAGGCCGGGTTCAGCGTTGTGCGCACGTACACGCTGCCGACCGAGGACCTCCTGGAGGTGGCCTCGGATAGAGGCCTGCGCGTCCTGGCGGGCGTCTTTTATCCCGATTGGCGCTACCTGCTAGGGGGCTCGCGCCGCGAGAACAGACGGGTGGTGCGCGAGGCGCGCAAGGAGGTCCGCGAAGCGGCGCGGCGGCTGGCCGGCAACGAGCAGATCCTCGGACTCTCGCTGGGCAACGAGGTTCCGGCCGACGTGCTGCGCTGGCATGGCATCGACATCGTGGCCGACACCCTGCGCGAGCTGGTCGCGATCGTGCGGGAAGAGGACGGCGACCGACTCGTCACCTACGCCAACTACCCCACGGCCGAATACCTGCCTCTCGAGAGCCTCGACTTCCTGATGTTCAATGTCTTCCTCGAGCGCCAGGAGAACTTCCGCCGCTACCTCACGCGGCTGCACCACCTGGCGGGGGACCGGCCGCTGGTGCTCGGGGAGTTGGGCATCGCCGCCGGCGCAGGCCCGGATGGTGAGCGCCACCAGGCGGAGGTTCTCGACTGGCAGCTGGAGACGGCGATCGAGCGAGGCGTGGCCGGCACCTGCGTGTTCTCGTGGACGGACGATTGGTGGGTCGGCGGCGCGCCGGTGACCGGCTGGGGCTTCGGGCTGACGCGCGCCGACCGCTCGCCTCGCCCCGCGCTCGAGACGGCGAGCCGCTGGAACCGGAGAACGGTCCGCAGCCTCAACTTCAATTGGCCCTCGATCAGCGTTGTCATCTGCGCGCACAACGCCGCCGCGACCCTGGACGAGTGCCTTCGACACACCTGCGCGCTCGACTATCCAAGGCTCGAGGTCCTCGTCGTCGACGATGGCTCCAGCGACGCGACCGCCGACGTCGTGAAGCGATACCCACGGGTACGCCTGGTGCAGATCGACCATAGCGGGCTGGCGGTGGCCCGCAACGAAGGCTTCGAGGCGGCCACCGGTGACCTCGTCGCCTACCTCGACAGCGACGCCTATCCGACACCCGAGTGGCCCTACTACCTCGCGCTCGGGTTCGACGCGCCAGACGTCGGCGGCGCCGGCGGCCCGAACCTCCCGCCAGATGACGACCCGCCGGATGCCCACGTCGTCGCGCGGTCGCCGGGAGGACCCGTCCACGTGCTGGTCTCCGACGATCGGGCCGAGCACATTCCCGGCTGCAACATGGCCTTCTGGAAGGTCGTGCTGTCCGAGATCGGCGGCTTCGATCCGGCCTACACGACAGCCGGAGACGACGTCGACATGTGCTGGAGGGCCCTG
>JBBQNM010000090.1:0-6430 GCA_038329895.1 Solirubrobacterales bacterium
CCGGCGAAGCTCCGCCACGGCCTCTTCCCTGGACAGCGCGCGCCTATACGGGCGGTCGCTCGTCATCGCATCGAAGGCATCGGCCACGAGCAGGATCCGCGACAGCAGCGGGATCTCCTCGCCCCGCAGGCCGTCCGGATAGCCCGAGCCGTCCACGTGCTCGTGGGAGTGGCGGATCCAGGGAACGACCGCCGCGATTCCGTCCACGCGAGCGACCAGCTCGGCGCCCGTGACCGGGTGCCTCCTGATCTCTTCCCACTCCTCGGGGCTGAGCGGCCCTCGCTTTTGCAGGATCCGCTCCGGGACGGAGATCTTGCCGACGTCGTGAAGCATCGCGGCCGCAGGGATCTGGGCGAGGAGCCACTCCGGGCAGCCGGCCCGCTTCGCGATCTCGAGCGCATAGGTCGCAACCATCCCTGCGTGATCGTGCTCGACGGCCATTCGCACGTCGACGGCCTGCGCGAGCGCCGCAGCCCAGCTCAGCTGCTCGCTGCGCGAGGCGGGGGGCGGCGTGCGTCCGTGCTTAGCGGCGTAGAGATCGGCGTCGGCGTGCTGGTGCAGCTCGTCGCGGCTCCTTCCATGCAGCGGGAAGGATGCAACGCCGATCGAGACCGGGGCCCGCTCGGCCAGCGCCTTGGCTATCCGCTCGGCCACCCCTCTTGCCTCCGCGTCGCTCGCCCCTGGCAGCACCATGGCGAACTCGTCCCCGCCGAGCCGCCCAAGCGAATCCATCGCTCGCAGCGGCTCGTGCGTCGTCTGCACCACCCAGCGCAGGAGCTCGTCGCCCGCGGCGTGCCCCTCGCCGTCGTTTACCTCCTTGAAGTGATCCAGGTCGAGAATCACGAGCGCCAGCGGCTCGCCCATGCGCTGCGAGCGGTTGAGCTCGGCCTCGAGCCGGTCCTCGATTCCGCGGCGGTTCAGGCAGCCGGTGAGGGGATCGGTGCGGGAGAGCTCGGAAAGCTCCCTTCGCCGACGGTCGTGCGTGCGGGCCTGCCAGGCGCAGAGCAGCGAGGCCACCGCGAGGATGCCGGCGAAGACCGGCACCTGTCCTGGATTTGCCTCGTCGGAGAGTCCCACGCTGGCGTAGGCCAGGATGTCCAGGGCGCCCAGGAGCAGGACCGATGCGAGCGGGAAGGAGAGCGCGCCGGCGATGAGCGGGATGATGAAGAGCGCCGCGAAAGGACTCTTCGCGCCCCCGTCGGCAGCGACGCCTGCGGCAATCATCGCAACATAGCCTGCGGCCCACAAGAAGAAGAACAGCTCGCGGTGGCGGCTGTGGACAATGCGCTCCTTCGCCAGGAGGGCGACGGCCCCTCCGATCAGCGCCGCAGCGACGAACAGGCCGGCGATCGGTGCCCGGTTGGGTCCGTTCGGCGTAGCCAGCAGATAAGCAAGGCCGCCGGCGCAGACCACGAAGGTCGTCAAGACTCCCACCGTGATTGTCCGCATGCGAAAGCGAAGCTCGGAGAGGTCGGTAGCCTGGGCTCCGTCCATGTCACCTCTGTTACTCGACAGCGCGCCCGCTCGCCAGCATCCAACCTCGCCAGCATCGAACATCTGTCGAGTCGAGGCGCCGCCTGTCCGCCGCCGTGGAAGAGCGGCCTCACGAGCCAGTCAGAAGATCCTGTGGGGGTACATAAATCCGGCTCGGGCTCACGGATCGGTTGATTTGCAGGCCAGACCGATTTTTTTGCACCCCACACGCTAGTAGACCCGTCCGTAAGCTCGGCGGGGTGACTGGCTTGGTGGTTTCCGACCGGTCGGCTCGCCACGATGCGTCCTAGGTAAGAGCCGGCCGGCGCGCGCTGACCCAGTGCACTCACGCTGAGCGGAGTTGCCGCGCCGGCCTGGAGCAGACCTTCGGGGCGCCGATTCCGGCTACTTCAGCCATCGGGATCGGGGCTGGCACCGGAGTCCGCAGCACGCGGACCTCGAGCAGACTTCGGCTCCGGCCGGCAAGACCCGAGTGCTCTTAAGAGCAACCTCCCGCCACCCCAGGCCAATCAACCAAGCACTCGCCCAAATCGCCAAGACCATCGATCAGATAGCCAGCTGCAGGACCGCAACAGCCGCCTCGACACACGCCTATCGCGGCACCTCAACCGACCTTCTACCACCAACCACCCCAACCCCTCACGCACTACCACCGGAGTGGATCCGGATCTCCCTCGAGCAAGCCGAATAAGTCTGTCGCTGATACCCGTTGCTCCCTCGCCAGGACTCGGAATGGACTTAGTCGATAGACCGTGGGCTACCGTCATTTGTTTGAGCCAATTTCCGTGCCTGAGAGCCGCCGATGAGTCGGGCGCAACCCTTGAAATCGAGTGGCCGTGCTGCACAGAAGCGGTGGCGTGGGCTGATGCTGCTGCGTTTCGGGCGGAGCGAAAGCGCTGACGAGCGCACTCGCCCCCTAACGGTTGTGGAGCCCTCAGGACATGGTGCGTTGTACCTTGACCTCGCAGAGGTCAACGGAGGCCCGCGTGCCGGGGGTCTCCGACGGGTCCATCTGTTCGAAGACCGCGCTCGCGTCGCGCATCTTCTGCTCCGTCTCGAAGTACCCGACGAAGATGGCCGTTCCCTGTGCCTCGTTGACAAACAGCTCGAATCCGGTTGAGTCGACGCCGGGCGGAGGTCCCTCGGACTCTTCGACCTGGGCAACGATCTCCGAGATCCTCTCAGCGGTCACTTCAGTGAATCTGACGACACGTGCGTACATGCGCTCCTCCTCATCGATTGGCTGGCGCGGGATCACCGCCCGCGGCTTGGCGAGAGCCTAATGCGCCTCGCGGGCAGGCAACCGGACCTGGCTCTCCCGCGAAGCGGCAGTTATGGCCTCGCCAGGGCACGACTGCACCCTTAGGGGGCCTATGGACCCCTTAACTGTTCACCGGGGGCGAGTTGGACCGATTCCGCGCTGTCACTCCCGCGTGAAAGCGGAAGCGCAGATGCTTCTGCGGCCGGATGACCACTCGCTCTGATGCTGGAGGATGAGCGAGAGGCGGGTGCCCTACCGTCATTTGTTTGAGCCGATCGCGGTGCCTGGACATGCCTGAGTCCGCGGCTCAACCAGCGACCTCTCGCGTGTGAAGCAGAAGCGCGTGGGCTACCGTCATTTGTTTGAGCCCATCGCCGTGCGTGGATCAAGTGCTTAGGGCGGCGAAGGGGCCTGAATGCATCGCTCAGAGACCGGGTTGAAGGATCCCTGGCTCAAATCCAGCCGCCCCGACCAACTGGAAGGCCCGCTGGCCCTTAGGGCGTTCTCATGGTTGAGGGCTATTGTCGGTTCGTGGTATGCGGTCTGTGCGCGTTCTGATCGTGGAGGACGACGAGGATCTCGCGGCGGCTGTCGGACTTGAGCTCGACCACGCCGGTTATGAGGTCCGGGTCGAGCCAGATGGACCGGGCGCGCTGCGTGTGGAACCTCAATGGGGGCCTGACCTCGTCGTGCTTGATTTAGGTCTGCCAACGCTGGACGGCGTTGAGGTATGCCGCCGGCTGCGGGCCAAGTCGGTGGCGCCAATCTTGATTGTGACGGCGCGCGATGGGATCGAGCAACGCGTCCGTGGCCTCGACGCTGGCGCCGACGATTACGTTGTCAAGCCGTTTTCGCTGGAGGAGCTGTCGGCCAGGGTGCGCGCGCTGCTGCGTCGCTCCCGAATGCGAGAGGAGGGACAGCGGCTTCGGCTCGCGGATCTCGTTCTGGACGCGACAGCACGGACGGTCAGTCGGGGTCAGCACTCGATCGAGTTGACGCGGCGGGAGTTCGATCTGCTGGAGTTCTTCATGCGCCATCCGGGCCAGGCCCTCGAGCGCTCGACGATCCTTTCGGAGGTGTGGGGATTCGACTTTCTCGGAGGGTCGAATGTCGTCGACGTATACGTGGGCTATCTACGCCAGAAGCTGGGGGGTGGCGACGCGTCGCGCCTGATCGAGACCGTTCGCGGGGTCGGCTACAGGTTGGGCGACGGGCAATGAGACGACTGAGCCTGCGCAGCCGTTTCGCCCTTCTGGCGGCTCTTCTCGTACTGGTCATCGGCGTGCTCGTCGCGGCTGGGGGTTATCTCACCCTGCGGGGGTCGTTGCTTGGGCAGGCGCAGCGCCAAGCGCGCGATCAGGCTCGGCAGTTGGTATCGCTGATCGACGTCCCGACACCGCGGGGCGGCAGCGAACAACAGGGCAACCGGGTCGACATCTCTGATCCATCCCTGTCGCACGAGTTCCTGCGCCAGGGCCTGGCGGTGCGGATTGAGCGGCCCGACGGTCGCATCATTCAGGCGTCGCATGATGCGCGCGCGCTCCCCCGCCTTTCGGGGAGCCTCCGCGCGCGATGTCTGAGTTTAGGAGAGGCGAGCGCGCAGCTGTCGACGCCGCCGGTGGCGCTCTCGTGTCACCGGGTGGGGAGCGCCGGACGGCCTGCGGCGATCGTAGAGGCGGCTTCCTCGTTGGACTCGGCATGGCACCTGTTGGCGGTGTTACGCAATGCGTTGGCGCTTGGGGTGCTGGCCGGAGGGATCGTGGCGGGGGCGCTGGCGCTGGGCCTGGCGCAGCGTGCACTGCGGCCGGCGCGGCGAATCGCGGCCACGGCGGAATCGATCAGAGCGGGGAATCTGGCTCGGCGGATCGACGACCGCGGCCCGCCTGATGAGCTCGGTCGACTGGCGGACACTCTCGACGCCTGCTTTGACGAGCTCGAGCAGGCTGTTGAGCGCCAGCGCCGGTTTGTCGCCGACGCATCGCATGAACTCAAGACCCCGGTGGCCGCCATTCGGGCACATATAGAGCTGTTACGCGACTGGGCCGGAGTCGAGCCCGACGCACGCGAAGCGGCCTTACAGTCACTTGACCAGGCGGCGCGGGCGGCCGCGCGGCTGGTCTCCGATCTGCTCTACCTTGCCCAGCTCGATCGCGAGCCACCGAGTCGCCGGATCTCAGTCGCCCTCGACCAGGTCTTGCTCGACGTAGTTCGCGAGGCCCGGCCGCTCCGTCAGAACGTCGCGATCCGCGTCGATCGCCTAGACGAAGCACAAGTCAATGGCGACGAGCTGCAACTGCAGCAGCTGCTGCTCAACCTTCTCGACAACGCGCTGCGTGTTAGCCCTGGCGATGGCGAGGTGCTCGTTGCCCTTGAAACAGAGGGCGACTCGGCGACTGTCTCGGTCAGCGACCAGGGCCCCGGCATTCCGCCCGCCGAGCTGGAGCGAGTGTTCGACCGCTTCCACAGCGTGGACCTTTCTGCCCGATCACGCCGCGGTGTCGGGCTGGGCCTGACAATCGCGCGCAAGATCGCGCTCGACCACGGAGGCGAGCTCTCTGCCGAAAACCAGCCGGGTGCTGGCGCCTGCCTGCGCCTCACGCTGCCGCATCACACGTCCTCATCGAACTCGCACCTCGCCCACAGAGAAATCTCATCGCCTGCGCCTACGGTGACTGTTCCCGAGAACCGAAACGGAGGCACCGAAAGATGATCAGACGCATCGTGAAAACAACCGCGCTGCTCGGCGCTGTGGGGGCCCTGGCATTCGGGTCCGTCACGCTGGCGCAGGGTGGAAGCGCCCATAAGGCCTCATCAGAGTCGTCGGCTGAAAGCACCGCGCCCGAGAACTCGGCGACTGACTCCGACAATGTCCAATACACGGCGCCGGGCGATGCCGACCACCAAGGAGCCAAGGCCGCACGGCACGGCCGAGGGCATCACTCCGGCAAGGGTTCCCGCCATCATTCCCACCGGGCGGGGGACCCTAGTGAGCCCAACGAAACGGCGGGCGAGCAGGAGTCAAGCGTCGAGGCAGAGCAAGGGCAGCCCGGCGAACCGGCAAACGGCCACGCCGACCAGCCTGGACAGGACGTAAACCACGAGTGCACGGGCGACTGCGTCGAGTAGGACAACCCGCGCCTGCCACGCACTGCCGAGAGCGTATGAAACGGCCCCGCCTCAGCGGGGCCGTTTCGTGGTACCGCTTTGGTACCGACCGATGCTTCCGATGTGTCCAATCGTCCACGGACGTGGGCGTATAGGACTTTCTGACGCTATAGGACGCATCTCCATCCGAAGTCGCTCGGCGTTCCTCTGTCGGGGCCAGTCGATCAGCTACTCGACGGTGCCCCAGCGTCATTTGTTTGAGCCGATCCTCGTGCGTGGATCGAGGGGTCACGGCGGTGAAGGAGCCTGAACAGGCCCTTCGACTGGGGCGCTGCGAACAGACGGCGCACTGCTCCATTGCATGGAATGTCATGAGGAGGGCCTCCTCCGCGCCGAGTACAACGGCGCTTAGGTAACTGTCGTCCCAGCGGAAGGAGACCCGGCATGCACTATGTCGGAATCGATTGGGCGTACTCGCGCGCAGCGTGGTGCGCAAAGACCGAGGCGGGCACGATCTCAGGCGAAGGGATGCTGCCGGCCGATGAGAACGGACTGGCCCGGCTCGTCAAC
>JBBQNM010000091.1:0-6264 GCA_038329895.1 Solirubrobacterales bacterium
GACGACGGCTTTCGCGCCTACGAGCCTGCCGGCGGGCGCCCGCCGTCTTCTACCGGCTCGAGCACATCGTTCCGTGGGCGATCCAGGGCTCGCACTGGGAGGCCGGCGAGCTGACCGAGCTGGCCAGCACCGAAAAGTCGCCTTCACGCTGCTCGCATCGCGACGCACAGCTCGGCGGGGTGTTGTACGTCCCCCTGGTGCGCCATCGCGGCGGGCACCGTATCGCCGACGGCTTCTGCAGCGTCACGCACATGCCGACTGGGCCAAGGCCGGCGGCCGGTGGCGATAGCAGGCGCGCGCCTCGCTCAGCCGGCTTCGGCGAGCAGGAGCTCCTGGCGCGCTCGGTCCCAGCGCACGACCGAAAGGTGGTGGCCGCGCTGGAGGCCGGTAGCGGGATCGAGTTCGAAGGCGCCGAAGAAGGTCGTCGTGCGGAGTCGCCGGGCGGCGCCCACGAGCTCCGCCGAGCTTGGCCCGAGCTCCGGCGAAGTGCAGGTCTCCGGGTGCCACTGCACGGGCGCGAGCAGGCCCTCCGGATCGCCGCCCAGCAGGGCGGGAAAGGCGGCGAGGCCGGGCGAAACGCCGCCCCGGAGCGTGCTGGGGACTAGCCAGGCCAGAGCGCGGAAGAGCGCGACTTCGGCCCCAACCGGCCCACAGGCCAGGATGGCATCCGCCCCGGCGGCGGCGATGGCGGCTGGCGGGTCGCGGAAGGAGAAGCAGGCGAGGATGCCGAGGCCAAGCGCTGGGTCCGCCCGTCGTCCACTCCGGCACGCTCATTACCACCTAGTCGATGCTTGGTCTTGCCAACTCTAGCCGCGTTCCAGCGCAGTGGCCTGGACCCCACACCCGCGAGCAGCCAGCCGCGCATGCTCGGGCGCGGCGAACTACGGTGGACTGCCCACCGCCGCCCCTTACGGTGCCCTCCGAGATGGGCAGTGCTCTAATCGGAAGGCCGCCCGGCTCATAACACGCCTCGCGCTTCAAAGCATCCCAGGACGACTGCGCGCCTCTCCTTTCCATGCCAGGGGCAGCATGCTCGCCCGTCGCGCGCTGCCGACGCGCGCTGCTGCTCTCGCGTGAGGGTGTCGCACAAAGCCTTCCGCGAAAAGCCGCGCCGCGGTAGCTGCGATGCGCCTTGAGGCGGTGAGAAAACGGACACCGGCTTGAGCGTGACGAGCCGAGCCATCGAGTTGCAGCTTTTCGGAACCCACCCTTAGAAAGGCTCCAGCGAGGCCGCCGGGGGTTTATGCGACAGCCTCACGTGAAAGCGAGAGTCCAGTGGTCGATCAGTGAGCGCCCGCTCGCTGCAGCTCTGAACGATCAGCGAAAGCGCCGTGCCCTACCGTCATTTGTTTGAGCCGATTTCCGTGCCTGAGAGCGGCCGATAGGTCCGGGTCCCTCTTAAACGGAGTGCCGCTCTGCACATGAAGCGGTAGCGCGGGCTCGCGCGCCTGCTCTTCGCGCGAAGCAGGAGCTAGAGCCAGCGGCGCACTCGCGCCTTGTAGTCGCGATACGCCTGCCCGAACTTGCGCTCTAGGTACGGCTCCTCGCGGGCGATCACGAACCGGTCGACGACCACGACCACGGCAGGAAGAAATGCGAGCGCCCAGATCACTCCGAGCGCGAACGCGAACGCGATATAGAGAAAGGCCATCCCGAGATACATCGGGTTGCGGGTCAAGCGGTAGGGGCCAAAGGTGACCAGAGCTGTGGTCGGATTCATCGGCACCATGCTCGTGCCGGCCCGGCGGAACAACACCATCGCCGCGCCATCGAGGGCGAGCCAGGCCCCGCCCGCGAGCAGCGTGGCGGCCAGCCGGACGCCAGCCGGCGGCCAGCTCGTTGGGAACATGAGCTCGAGTGCGACCCCGGCGAGGAAGCCAGCGACGTAGTAGAGCGGTGGGGGAACACGAATGCCCGAGGTATCCGTCTTGGGCGCGGCGACTTCCGGCTCGGCCAGATGGTCCACTGCGGAGCCATCTTAGAACCGCAGGAGCTTCAATGGGACTCCGTCAGGTGGCTGCTCTTCGCGCGAAGCAGAAGTGCGGCACGACGCGGTGGAATGCGCGGCGTCGCTCCCCCTGGGCATGGAATGCAGAAGCGGCAGCTCGCGGGCTCCACGACTGGGAACCCGCCGATGAGGCGTACTCCAGCCCTCAGGCGGCCTACTGGCCCTTGATGTGGTCGAGGACCCGGCGGAACTCCTCGGGCGGGGAGAAGTCGATGTACTCCGAGTCCTCAAGCGCCTCGGGCGCATGGCTGGGCGGCCAGTAGAAGACGTCGCCAGCCTCGTAGTCTTCCTCGCCGTCGGGCGTGTGCATCCGGATCCGCCCCTTCAGCATGTAGCCCCAGTGCGGGCACTGACACATGTCGTCGGGTAGGCCTTGGAGCGCCGGCCTGAAGTCGGCGCCCTGCGGAGCACGGACGAAGGCGACGGTCATGTCGCCGGCCTGCGCCGCCCGTATTTCGGCGTCACCGTCCGCAAACTCGACCTTTGCGTCCTCACGCGAAATCGCAGGCATCGGGCCTCCTTATCGTCGGGATGAATTGCCGGCTGACCCTTTCAGACTGCAGAGGGAGGTGCAAGTCGGGTCAGCCGCGGTCTCGTCCAGCCCGAAGACCTGAGAATCGGGCCCTCCGGCCAAGCCTTCCACTCGTGATCTCGACCAGCCAGTGCTTTCGCCGGTCCGACCTGCGACGACATCGGAGCCTCAGGCCCCGATGAAGCTCAGCAGATCCGAGTTGAACTCATCCTTGTACGCGCCGACCAGGCCGTGCGGAGCGCCGGGATACACCTTCAGGGTCGAGTCCGTGACGAGCTTGGACGACAGTTGGGCCGAGGCGCCAATGGGCACGATCTGGTCATCGTCGCCGTGTGCGATCAGGGTCGGAACGTCGATCTTCTTGAGGTCTTCGGTGAAGTCCGTCTCGGAGAAGGCCTTGATGCAGTCGAGCGCGCCCTTCAGACCGACCTGCATGCTCATGAGCCAGAACGCGTCGCGAACGCCCTGCGAGACCGTGGCGCCCGACCGGTTGGCGCCGTAGAAGGGCTCGCTCAGATCCTTGTAGAACTGCGAGCGATCGGCGCTGACGCCGGCGCGGATCTCGTCGAAGGCTTCGATTGGCTGCCCGTCGGGATTGTCCTCCGTCTTCAGCATGAGCGGCGGGACTGCGCCTAGGAGCACTGCCTTGGCGACGCGGGAGGTGCCGTGGCGACCGATGTAACGGGTCACCTCGCCCCCGCCGGTGGAGTGGCCGACCAGGATCGCGTCTTTCAGATCGAGCGTTTCGATCAGCTCCGCGAGGTCGTCGGCATAGGTGTCCATCTCGTTGCCGGCCCAGGGCTGGCTCGAACGGCCATGGCCGCGACGGTCATGCGCGATGGCGCGAAAGCCGTTGGACGCCACGAGGAACGACTGGTCGTCCCAGGCGTCGGCATTGAGCGGCCAGCCATGGCTGAACACGACCGGCTGCCCCGTGCCCCAGTCCTTGTAGAAGATCTCGGTGCTGTCGTCGGTGCTGATCGTGCCCATCGCGCTTCTCCTTTCTTGTGGTCCATGGCCTGCAGGCTCTCCGGCGGCCAGCGCCGGGGCCGATAAGCGTCGCTCAGAGCTCGCGTCAAGTCAACCAAAGGCCTGAAGACGGCCGCAAACGCAAGTGCCGCTCCTCGCGCGAAGCGAGGGCACGAAGTCGGGCCAAGCGGCCCGGGCTTCCCAGAGATGCCGTCTCCGCCGTCGCACCGACGAGGTCGCCCGCAACCTGGCGCTAGAGTCGTCGCGAACACGGCGAGGAGGTGGCCAGATGCCCGAGTGGGTGACCGTTGCCAGGACCGATGATCTCCCCGATGGCGAGCTGTTGGGCGCGAGCTTGGACGACGTTCAGGTGCTCGTCGCGAACATGGCAGGCGAGTACCGGCCGGTCGGGGACGTCTGTCCGCACGCCGGTTGCCTGCTCTCGGAGGGCTGGATCGAAGGCGATGCCGTGGAGTGTTCTTGCCACGGGAGCATGTTCAATCTCCAGACCGGTGAGGTTGTGCAGCCGCCGGCGGAGGAGCCCGTGCCCGTGTACGAGATTCGCGTGGAGGGAGACGAGGTCCAAATAGCACGACCGGGGACCTAGCAGCTGCCGAACAAGCGCTGTCGCTTGTCGCGGAGGGTGTCGCACAAAGTCTGCCTCAGAACTCCACGCTGTCGGTGCTGAGCTACGGCTATGCGCCGGTGTCGCAGCGCGGCGCTCTGCGAGCGTACGACCCGAACGTCGACGGCAGCGTGGTTTTTCGACCGAGCGTTAGAACGGATCCAGCGAGGCCGTCGGGGGTTTGTGCGACAGCCTCCGCGCGAAGCAGAAGCGAGCGCGGCGGCCTTGCGGACAGGCGAACAGTCGCTCATACTCGCCACGCAACCCAAGCGCCACCCAGCGACAAAAGGAGGATCCATGCCAACAGCCGCGGAGATGGTCGCCGAAGCCAAGAAGCGAGTCGAGAACTTGAGCGTCGATGAGACGGCGCAGGAGTTGGAAGCGGGAGACGCACTGCTGGTGGACATCCGTGAACCCGCCGAACGCGCGGAGAACGGAGCGATCGCCGGAGCCGTCGAGGCTCCGCGCGGAATGCTCGAGTTCTGGGCGGACCCGACGAGTCCCTACCACCGAGACGAGTTCCAGCCGGCTCGCCGGATCATCCTTCACTGCGCATCCGGTGGGCGCTCGGCCCTCGCGGCGGCCACGCTGCAGGACCTCGGTTACGAGCGCGTCGCGCACATGGACGGCGGCTTCAACGCATGGAAAGAGGCGGCAAGGCCAGTTCAAGACGCCAGTTGAGCAAGCGGCGCCGACGCGATCGTCGTCGTGGCGGGGAGTTCCCCTTTCGCGTGAGCGTGTCGCACAAACCCCCTCCTTTTCGGTCCGTTTGCAGCGAGAAAATGGGCCCATGCCACAGAACTTCCTCAGCTCTGACCGAGACCAACCGATGCTGCTGCCGCCGGACCTGCGTGACTGGCTCGACGAGGACCACCTCGCCTGGTTCGTGATCGAGGCGATCGACGAGCTTGACCTGGACGCCTTTTACCGCTCATATCGCGCCGACGGCCACGGCCGCTCCGCCCACCACCCGAAGATGATGCTGACCCTGCTGACCTACGCTTACGCGGTCGGCGAGCGCTCATCACGGGGGATCGAGCGGCGCTGCCGCGAGGACGTCGCCTTTCGGGTGATCTGCGCCAATCAGGCGCCCGACCACGCGACGATCGCCCGCTTTCGGGTCCGCCACCAGCAGGCCCTCGGCAATCTCTTCGGCCAGATCCTCGGGCTCTGCGCACAGGCGGGGCTGGTGCAAGCAGGGGTGATCGCCGTCGACGGCAGCAAGTTCGCTGCGATGGCCGCCGATCGGGCCACCCGCACCTACGAGCAGATCGCCGCAGAGATCCTCGAAGAGGCCGGCCGCATCGATGCCGCCGAGGATGAGATCCATGGCGAGGCTCGCGGAGACGAGCTGCCCGAGCACCTGGCCCGCCGCGAGGGCCGGCGGGCCTGGCTTCGGGAGGCAAAGCAGCGCCTTGACGCCGAGCGAGCCGCGAGGGAGGAGTCGATCCCCAGGGCCCGCGAGAAGCGCCTTGAGCTCTGCCATCGCCGGCTGGGCGAGGACTGGCAGACCGAGCGCCAGGCCAACCGCGATTACGAGGCCTACCGCGAGCGCGGCGTCCGCGAGCGCGGCAAGCAGGCGATGGGCTCACCGCCCAAGCCAGCCCAGCTGGCGCCTGCTCCCGCCGGCAAGGTCAACACCACCGACCCCGACGCAAAGCGGATGAAGTCGGGCCGCGACTTCATCCCCGCCTACAACGCCCAGGCCGTCACCACCGAGGACCAGATCATCGTCGCCGCCGAGATCACCACCGAGGGCGTCGACTTCGAGCAGCTCAGCCCGATGATCACCACAGCCGAGCGAGAGCTCGAATCCGCGGGCGTCGCCGAGCGCCCCGAGGTCGTGCTTGCCGACGCCGGCTATTGGTCAAACGGACATATCGACTCGCTGCGCGAGCGGGGCATGACCCCACTCGTCGCCCCCGACACCACCCGCAATCGCCCCCGAAAGACCCGCCTCGGCGGGCCCTATGACTTCATGCGAAGAGCGATCGCCACCGATCTCGGTGGCGATCTCTACTCACGAAGGAAGTGGATGGTCGAGCCGGTCTTTGCCCAGATCAAGGCGAACCGGGGGATCGAGCGCTTCAAACGAAGAGGCCGGGCGGCCGCACGCTCGGAATGGCGCCT
>JBBQNM010000092.1:0-6236 GCA_038329895.1 Solirubrobacterales bacterium
GTCCAGGGCACCGAAGAGGCTCAGGAAGTTGGCGGCCTGAAGCCCCGGGGCTCCGAAGCCGAAGGCGACGGTGGAGATCATCATCGGAAACCAGCAAAGCTGCAATGCGAACAAAAACTGGCCGATGAACTCGCCGCCGTAAGGGTATGGAGGGCGCACCGCGGAGACCAAGGTCTTCGCGGTGAGGATCATCATGTCCCCCACCTGCTCGAAGAGGCTCTTGGCGGGAAGGAATGCCCTATCTACGGCTGTTCTGACCATCTACTCCTCCCGACGAGGGCGAGCGTTTGCTTGCGCTCGATCCCGTCAAGGCAAGGATATGCCATAGGAATCCGCTCCGCCACCCACAACTGACGGGGGAGCGCTCCACCCGCAGCCGAAGGCAGAAAGTACGAGAAATGCGGCTGGAACTGATGGGTTTGCGTGGTATGTTGCGCGCGCCTTGCGGGAGACCGGTCCACAATTCCGGCAGGCCCGCCGAACACGCTCTGGGGTAAGTCTCGCTTTCGGCGCGCTTGTGCTGGCCCTTGCCGCCTGCGGCAGCGGAGGGACACGGCAGGACGCCAACGAGCCGGCCGGCAAGTTCCCGGTCAAGATCGTCACCTCGAGCTTCCCGACCCGCCAGCGCCTCGCCGAGACTTCGTTGCTGCGGCTTGGGGTGCAAAACACAGGCCACAAGGCCGTGCCGGCGCTGGCGATCACGATCTCGGTCGACAAGAACGCCGTCCATCCCTTCTCGTTCCACGACCTGCAGCCGGGCCTCGCCGATCCCGACCGGCCGGTTTGGATATTGGAGAACGACTATCCGAAGCTGGCCGGCCAGAAGACCTCGGCCGGCGCCGAGACCGCCAACGACAAGACCTTCGATTTCGGCAGCCTGAAGCCGGGCAAGACGCTGGAGGCGGAGTGGAAGGTGACGCCGGTACGGGGCGGTATCTACACGATCGACTATCAGGTCGACGCGGGATTGAACGGGAAGGCCAAGGCGGTGACCGCAGACGGAAGCCCGCCGACCGGCTCGTTCGCGGTCAAGATCTCCACCCAACCCCCGCAGACGCATATCAACGACACGGGCGAGGTCGTGGAGGTCCCGTCGGGCGGCGGGGCCAATTCGGGCAATTCGGGCGACCAGTCGGGTGGAGGCAACTCGGGCGGCGGGGGCAACTCCGGCGGCCAGAGCAAGTAGTTCGGCAGCCCGGGGTCCCTCTGATGCGCCGCTGCCTGTCACCGTATTGATGGAGATGAGACCGCTCGCGCGCGTCGCGTTGCTGTGGCCAATTGCCGCCGGGGCGGCGCTGCTGGTCGGCTGTGGCAGCGGCGAGGGGTCGACGACGGCGCGGGTGCCGGCCCCGCCACCGCACCATGGCAAGGCGCCGGCCAACCTTCCGACCGGCGACGGTAACGGCGGCGTCACGCTGACCAAGCTCGGCGACTTCTCCGAGCCCCTCTACGTAACGCAACCCCGCGGCGAAAGCGCCGACCTGTTCGTGGTCCAGAGAGGCGGGCAGATCCAGGTGATCCATAACGGCAAGGTGCTCCCGCAGCCGTTCCTGGACGTCGGCAACCTGATCACCACGGCCGGCCAGGAGCAGGGCCTGCTGTCGATGGCGTTCGCCCCCGACTATGCGAAGTCGAGACGCTTCTACGTCGACTACACCGACACCAATGGCGACACCCGGGTGGTCGAGTACCGCCGCTCGGCCGGCGATCCCCTGCGCGCCGACCCGGGCAGCGCCCGCGAGGTTCTGGGCGTGAACCAGCCGTTTGAGAACCACAACGGGGGGCTGGTGCTGTTCGGCCCCGACGGCCACCTCTACATCGGGCTTGGGGACGGAGGCTCCGCCGGCGATCCGCAGCGCAACGGCCAGAACCTCGGAACGCTGCTCGGAAAGATCCTGCGCATCGATCCGCACCCGCAAGGCGGCAAGCCGTACGGGATCCCGAAGGGCAACCCATTCGTGGGCCGCGCCGGCGCCCGTCCGGAGATCTTCGAATACGGGCTGCGAAACCCATGGCGCTTCTCCTTCGGCCCCGCCAACGACGCCGAGCTGATCGGCGACGTCGGGCAGGACAACTTCGAGGAGGTCGACTACCTTCCCCGCGGGCGCCAGGCCGGCGCCAACCTCGGCTGGTCGGCCTTCGAGGCCGACAGCCGCTACAACCAGGACCAGAGCGCGCCGGGCGCGGTTCGACCGATCCTCGCCTATGGCACGCACAGCGACGGCAACTGTTCGGTCACCGGCGGCTACGTGGTACGCGACCCGGGGCTGCGCTCGCTCTACGGCCGCTACCTGTACGGGGACTTCTGCGCCGGCGAGCTACGCAGCTTCATCCCCTCGCTCCCCAAGGCCGAGGATGACAAAGGGCTGGGCCTGACCGTGCCGTCGCTGAGTTCGTTCGGCGAGGACTCGACGGGGCACGTATACGCGACCTCGCTCGAGGGCCCCGTCTACCGGCTCGATCCCGGCTAGTGAGGTGGGCCACGATCCGGGATCACTCGGTTAGTCTGCACCGCTCCGTGGAGGCGTCAGGGGTGTTCAACTTCAGGTACCCGTCGGGGGGACCCGGCGGTGATCCCAGATGAGCCGACCGATCCGCACCTGCTTGCTGTTATGCGCCGGCCTCGCGGCGCTGCTGGCGATTGCGCCCCCCGCCGGCGCGGTCAAGAAGCGCAAGATCGGCAGCTTCGACCATCCGGTCTACGCGACCGGTGCCCCGGGCTTCCCGAAGCTGCTGTTCGTGGTCGAGCAGCCGGGATCGGTGCGGGTCGTGAAGGGACATCACAAGCTGCGCCGCCCGTTCCTCAACATCCGCGGGCTGGTCGGCTATGACGGCGCCGAGCGGGGGCTGCTCTCGATCGCCTTCCCGCCCGACTACAGGCAGTCGGGTCGCTTCTACGTCGACTACAACGACAAGCAGGGCGACATCAACGTGGTCGAGTACCAACGTCGCAGCGCCACCAGGGCGCGCGCCGGCTCGGCCCGGCTGGTGCTCAACATCAACCATCGCGCCAACGCAAACCACAACGGCGGGCAACTTCAGTTCCTCGGCAACCTGCTCTACATCTCCACCGGTGACGGCGGGAGCGGTGGCGACCCGCCCAACAACGCGCAGAACGTCGACAGCCTGTTGGGCAAGATCCTCCGCATCGACCCCCGGCCCAGCGGCGACCAGCCCTACTCGATCCCGGCCGACAACCCGTTCGTCGGCAAACCGGGGCGTGACGAGATCTTCTCCTACGGGTTGCGCAACCCGTGGCGCTTTTCCTTCGACACCGCGGGAGCCGGAGGACCGTTCATCACGATCGGCGACGCCGGGCAGGATCGCTTCGAGGAGGTCGACTACGAGCCGGTCAGCGCGGCCAGTGGAGCCAACTTCGGCTGGGACGCCTTCGAGGGCTTCGGCCCCTATACGGGCGACAGCAGCGGCACCCCCGATCCCGGCGGCACCACGAAGCCGATCTTCGTCTATGGCACACACGCCGACGGCAACTGCACGATCATCGGCGGCTACGTGGTCCGCGACAAGCGGCTGGGGGGCCTGCGCGGTCGCTATCTGTACTCGGACTTCTGCGCCGGAGAGCTACACAGCTTCGTGCCCACGCTGGGCGGGGCGAAAGGCGATCGGAAGGTAGGGGTGCACGTCGATAGCCCGAGCTCGTTCGGCGAGGACACCCGTGGCCGAATCTACGTCTGCTCGCTGGACGGCCCCGTCTACCGCCTCGTCCGCGGCCACTGAGCGGCCCCGCCCGAACGATCGGAGCCCGATCCGCCACCAATAAACATTTGCGGCGGCTTCGCCGCCTACATGCCAGTGCCGCGGCGCAACGCCGCGGCAAGCAAAATCATTTGCGGCGGCTTCGCCGCCTGACATGCCAGTGCCGCGGCGCAACGCCGCGGCAAGCACTACTTTGGAGGGCTAGAGTCTGGCTGACCAGCCAGTATCGAAGGAGGAGACAAGTGGAGAGCGGCACGGCGCAGCCGAAGGTGACCGGCGCGGGGAGCGGAAACGGCGTTCCCACCGGCGAGAGCTTCGAGGTCCACAACCCGGCGACCGGCGAGGCGATTCGAAGTGTCCCGATCGACTCGGCGCAACACGTGCGCGACGTCGTGGCGCGGGTGCGCGCAAACCAGGCGGAGTGGGAAGCGCTCGGCAACAAGGGGCGCCATCGCTGGCTGGGCCAGCTCCGCGACTGGCTGATCGACAACCACGACCGCGTCGCGGACACGATGCAGGCCGAAACCGGCAAGGTGCGCGCCGACGCTGCATCCGAGGGCGTCTACCTGACCGACCTGATCAATTTCTACGGGAGCAAGGCCGAGAAATTCATCGGTGACG
Source organism: Solirubrobacterales bacterium (assembly GCA_038329895.1). GTDB lineage: Bacteria > Actinomycetota > Thermoleophilia > Solirubrobacterales > 70-9 > Mayfieldus. Next base: position 4,339 of record JBBQNM010000092.1, read on the forward strand.
ACAAGGTCCGGCCCCATTCGCCGTTGCTGACCTCCAAGAAGCTTCGGATCCAGTATCGGCCCTTCCCCGTGGTGGGGATCATCAGCCCCTGGAACTTCCCCCTCATCCTGTCGCTCGGCGACGCGATCCCGGCGCTTCAGGCCGGCGCCGCGGTGGTGATCAAGCCCTCCGAGTTCACGCCCCTGGGCCTGATGGAAATCGTCGACGCCTGGAAGCGGGAGATCGGCGCCCCCGACGTGTTCGACTGCGTGAACGGCGTCGCCGAGACGGCGACGGCGCTGATCGACGAGGCCGACTTCATCCAGTTCACCGGCTCCGACCGCACTGGCAAGAAGGTGATGGCGCGGGCAGCAGAAACGCTAACCCCGGTGAGCCTGGAGCTGGGTGGCAACGATCCGATGATCATTTTGCGCGATGCCAATGTCGCGCGCGCTGCCAACGCCGCCGCCTGGGGCGGATTCGCGAATTCGGGCCAGATCTGCATTTCGGCTGAGCGCGTCTACGTCGAGGAGCCGATCTACGACGAGTTCATGGCGAAGCTGACCGAGGAGGTCGAGGGCCTGCGACAGGGGGCCGACGGCGCCGACTACGGGAAGGACGTCGGCGCAATGACCTCGCCGAACCAAACCGCGATCGTCGCCGACCACGTCGACGACGCGATCTCCAGTGGCGCCCGGGCGCTGACCGGCGGCAAGCGCGTCGAAGGCCCCGGCGACTACTACGAGCCGACCGTGCTCGTCGACGTCGACCACTCGATGAAGGTGATGCGGGAGGAAACCTTCGGCCCGGTGATCGGGGTGATGAAGGTTCGCGACGACGACGAGGCGATCCGGCTCGCCAACGACACCCGGCATGGGCTGTCGGGGTCGGTGTTCGGGGCCAAGCGGCACGCCGAGCAGGTGGCGCGGCGCATCGAGTGCGGCAGTTGCAACGTCAACGACGTGATGGTCGGGTTCCTCGCCTCAGACGTCCCCTTCGGCGGTTGGAAGGACTCCGGAATCGGCTACCGCCACGGCGAGACCGGGATCAAGAAGTTCTGCCGAGCCGAGTCGCTGGTGATCACCCGCTTCGGCGGCAAGCGCGAGCTGCTCTGGTTCCCCTACACCGAGAAGCGCCGCAACCTGCTGGCGCGGCTGACTCGCATGTTCAACGCCCGCGATCTGCGGCGGCGGTTCGGCAAGGGGAGCTAGCCGGTCGGGACGAGCTGCTCGCGCGCCTGGCGGGCGGCGTCGACCATGTTGCGAAGCGCCGCCTCGGTCTCCGGCCAGGCGCGGGTCTTCAGCCCGCAATCCGGGTTGACCCAGAGCTGCTCGGGGCGCAGCACGTTGGCTGCGGCCTGAAGCAGCTCGACCATCTCCTCGGCGGGCGGCACGCGCGGTGAGTGGATGTCGTAGACGCCCGGCCCGATGTCCTGCTGGTAGCCGGTGCGCTCCCACTCGTGCAGCAGCCCCATCCGCGATCGGGCCGCCTCGATCAGCAGCACATCGGCGTCCATCGCCTGGATCTGCTCCATGATGTCGCCGAAGTCCGAGTAACACATGTGGGTCTGAATCTGGGTCGCGTCATCGACGCCCGAGGTGGTGATGCGGAAGCAGCGCACCGCCCACTCGAGGTACTCGTCCCAGCGCTCGCGGCGCAGCGGCAACCCCTCCCGGATCGCCGGCTCGTCGACCTGGATGACCCGCACGTCAGCCCCCTCGAGGTCGCCGACCTCGTCGCGGATCGCCAGTGCCAACTGCAAGCAGCTCTCCTCGAGCGGCTGGTCGTCGCGCACGAACGACCACTGCAGCATCGTCACCGGGCCGGTGAGCATTCCCTTCACCGGCCGCTCGGTGAGCGACTGCGCGAACTCGATCCAGTCCAAGGTCATCGGGTGCGGCCGCGAGACGTCGCCGTAG
>JBBQNM010000093.1:0-6228 GCA_038329895.1 Solirubrobacterales bacterium
GAGGCACCTCGCCAAGGCTGGGCTGATCGAGGGCACCGATGCCCCGCGCGACGGTCGCAGACGGACCGTCTACAAGATCGCCCCCGAGGGCCGCAACGAGCTTCGAGCCTGGCTTCGCCAGCCGCCAGCCACCTTCGAGACCCGCGATGAGGGGCTGCTGAAGCTGTTCTTCGCCGGCGCCCTTCCGCCGCAGGAGGCGGTCGGGACGCTGCGGGCGATGCGCGAGCACCGCCTCGGCATCGTCGAGCGTCTGCGGGAGATCGAGCCGACGGCGACGGCGGCCGGGGGCTTTCCCCTGATGGTCTTGCGGGGTGGAATCGAGTTCAACGAATGGCAGGCGGATTGGTGCGAGCGGATGGGGAAGCAGCTGCTCGCCGAGGCGGAGGAAAAGGAGGCGGTCTGATGTTCGACACACTCGCGAAGCTCGCAAACAACCGCGCCAAGCGTGTGGTGATCGTGGCGGCGATCTTCTTCGTGGCGGCAGGGGCCCTTGGCGGCTCCGTCGCCAAACACCTGGACCCCTACGGGGCCGATGACCCCGCGACCGAGAGCGTCAAGGCCACCAACCTGCTCGAGAACAGCGGCTATCGCAGCACCGCTCTCATCGTCCTGCTGCGCAACGCGAAGGTCTCCAATCCGCATACGCGGGCGCGGGTCGAGGGGATCGAGCGCTGGTTGCGCCACCGCCAGATCGTCGCCTCTGTGACCGGTTACTACGACACCCGGTCGCGCGCCTTCGTGTCCCGCGACGGGAACTCCACCTACGTGGCCGTGGCGCTGAGGCCAACCGACGACAAGGCCTGGCAGGACGCCGCGAAGAAGATCAACGACCAGCTCTCGGGACGCCCCGGGGTGCTGACCGGCGGACCGGCGATGGCGCAGCAGCAGGTCAACGATCAGACCGAGAAGGATCTGCGAAGGGCCGAGATGCTCGCCTTCCCGCTGCTCTTCCTGCTCTCGCTGAACTTCTTCCGCAGCCTCGTCGCGGCGCTGCTGCCGCTGATGATCGGAGCCTTCGCGATCGTCGGCACCTTCCTCATTCTGCGGGCCGCGAGCGAGGTGACCTCGATCTCGATCTTCGCCCTCAACCTGACCACCGGGCTGGGCCTCGGGCTTGCGATCGACTACAGCCTCTTCGTCGTCTCGCGCTATCGAGAGGAGATCGCGAGAAGCGGCCCTGGGCTGGCGGCGATCACGGCGACCATGCGCACAGCAGGGCGGACGGTGCTGTTCTCCTCACTGACCGTCGCCGCGGCGCTGGCCTCGTTGACGATCTTCCCGCAACGCTTCCTGTACTCGATGGGGCTGGGCGGCGCGCTTGTCGCGCTTCTGGCCGCGACGGTGGCGCTCACCGTCCTCCCAGCCGTGCTCTGCCTGCTCGGCAATCGGGTCAACGCGCTTGCCCCGGCGTTCCTGGCAAGGCGCGCAGAGCGCGAGGCCAAGGACACCGAGCAGGGCTTCTGGTACCGCCTTTCGCGCTTCGTGATGCGGCGGCCGGTGCCGGTCGCGACGATCAGCGCAGCGCTGCTGATCGCCGCCGGGATCCCGTTCTTCAGCATCAAGTTCACCGAGGTGGATCCTTCGGTGCTTCCCAAGGACGCGAGCGCTCGCCAGGTCTACGACCTGATGCGCTCGGAGTTCCCGCCCTATCGAGACACCCCGATCCAGGTCGCCGTTGAGGGCGGGGGGCCCGGGGCCGCGGCACAGGTGCGCGCCGAGGTCCAGAGAGTTCCCGGAGTCGCAGCGGCACTGCCGCCGCGGCCGCTGCGCAACGGCGTGACGCTGATCGAAGCGGTGCCGCAAAACCGATACGTGTCCGAGACCAGCAAGACGGCAGCGAATCGGATCAGGGACCTGCCGGAGCCGGCCGGAAGCCAGGTTCTTGTCACCGGCGCTACCGCCGACTTCATCGACTTCCAGCACAGCCTCGCCCGCCATCTGCCGATCGCGGTCGCGATCATCGTGATCGCCACCCTGGTCATCCTCTTCCTGATGACCGGGTCAGTGGTGCTGCCGATCAAGTCGCTGCTCATGAACATGCTCAATCTGAGCGCGGTGTTCGGACTGCTGGTGCTGATCTTCCAGGACGGGCGCTTCGAGAGCCTGCTCTCCTACACGGGCCAGGGGGCCCTCGAGCAGACGATGCCGATCCTGCTGTTCGCGGTCGCTTTCGGGCTCTCCACCGACTACGCGGTGTTCCTGCTCTCGCGGATCAAGGAGGCGCGCGACCACGGCGCCTCGGACTCCGAGTGCGTTGCGATCGGGCTGGAGCGCACCGGGCGCATCGTCACCGCGGCGGCGCTGCTGTTCTCGATCGCGATCGGCGCCTTCGCGACCTCGAAGATCATCTTCATCAAGGAGAACGGGGTCGGCACCGCGCTCGCGGTGCTGATCGACGCCTCGATCATCAGGGCGCTGCTGGTGCCGTCGCTGATGGAGCTGCTCGGCAAGTGGAACTGGTGGGCGCCGAGACCTCTGCGCAGGCTGCACCAGCGATTCGGGTTCAGCGAGTTGGGTCCTGAGCCACCACGACACGCGGCGCCAGAAGGCACCTAGAGGAGGCAGGGCAGATGTACAAGGCGATAGCTCGACGCAAGGCGCGCGGCGTTTTCGAGTCCCTCAGCCGCGGCGAATGGGAGGCGACGTTGAAGGACGTCGCTGCCGACGCGTCCATCACGTGTTCCCCGGGGACAACGCAATCGGGGGCGAGCGCCACTCCAAGGAAGCCATGCGGCGCTGGTTCGAGCGCCTCTACCGGCTGATTCCCGACATCCAGTTCGAGGTCCGAAAGGTGGCGGTCAAGGGATGGCCCTGGGACATGATGGTGGCGGTCGAGTGGGTCGACCACGGTCACGCCTCCGACGGCACCCCATACGAGAACGAAGGTGCCCACTGGATCAGCTGCAAAGAGGCAAAGCCACCTACATCCACGCCTACCTGGACACCGAGAAGCTGACCGAGATCTGCCGGCGCCTCGCCGACGAAGGTGTCGAAGAGGCGGCGGCGGTGCCGATTACCGCCTAATCCCAGGCGGCTTCAGGCAAACGCGGTGGCGGCTCTCCGGCGCAGGTCGGCGTTCAGCGCCTGGGTGATCTGGCTCGGCGCGTCGGCGACCGGGATTCCGTCCTCGGAGACGAGGCTCGGGATGCGGAAGGCGTAGAGAGGGGCCTCGACGCCGAGCCCGCGGATCCGCCGCAGCACCTGGGCGGCGTCGGCGCCGGCGGAGTGTGGGCCGCAGAGCACGATCGCGGTCGGCTCCAGCGCCTGTAGAGCGCGCTCGAGTCGGTCGCCCTCAAGGTCGCTGGAGAGGACGAGCACCCGGAAGCCGGCGCGCCGCAGCGCCAGATCCAGGGCCTGGGCGTGGACGGCCTCGACACCCGCGGCCTCGTTGGTCTCGAGCAGCAGGATCCCGGCCGGACGCGACGCGGAAGGTGCCAGGCGGCGGGCTCCGTGTATCCAGCCGGTCGCCCAGCGACAGCCGAACTCCAGCTCTGCAGTGCGCTCGGAATCGTCGCCCAGGTCGTCGAGGGTGGGAAGCAGAAGCTCTTCGATTGAGCGCTCCAGGGGCCGCAGCGCGAGGCTCTCCTCCATCGCCCGATCGGCTGCGTCCTCGTCGAAGCTCTCGAGGGCCGCCTGCAGGCTGGAGTTGGTCGCCGGCGCGCTCTGGCGCTGCCGGGCCAGTTCGATCGCGGTGCTGATGTTCCCCGTCTCGGCCAGCGCGTCGCGCAGGGTCTGAAGCTCGACCATCTCGTACTGGCGGTGATTGCCCGACGTGCGTTCAGGCTGCGGATAGCCGAAGCGGCGCTCCCAGCTGCGCAGGGTGTTGGGGCTGACCCCCAGGATCTCTGCGGCGGCGTTGGTTCTGATGCCAGTGCTCATAGTTGGACCTCCAGATTCAGTGCCGAAGGATTCGGCGCCGAGAGCGAAATTTCGCGCAATTGCGCAGGTTTACTGTCGCTTATCGGCGAACTTGCGCGAATCTGTAAGGGAACTTGCGCGGCCTGTCAGCGATCTTGCAGGTCGGCGACCGTGAACGGCTGCCCGGTCGCGCGGGCTCGCCACATGGCTGAATCGGCCGCGCGCAACAGATGTGAGGGTTCCTCGCCGTGCTCGGGACAGCCGACGACGCCGGTCGAGACCGTTATCCGAAGTCCGCTGGCCCGCTCCAGCCTCGTGAGGATCTCGGTGATCCGATGCGCCATCTGGGCGGCGGACGCGGCGGTCTGGTTGGGAGCGAGCACGCACAGCCCGTCCCCCTGCGAATAGAAGGCCTCGTCCATCAGCCTGATGCTGCCCCGGACAGCATGCGACACGACCCCCATCGCCTCCTCCCCGTTGCGGGCGCCGGGCCCGTCGACGTCGAGGACGAGGAGCGCAAACGGGGCTCCGTAGCGCTTCGTCGCGGCGACCATTTGCTCGAGGCGCTGTTCCATCTGCCCGCCCCTGAGCAGGCCGGTGGCAGGGTCGGTGCCTGAGGACTGCTGGGACAGCGTGTCGACGGTGTGTCCGCCGATTCGCGTGAACAGCGCCGCGAGCCGCTCAGCCGCCTCCGCGAACAGCTCCGGCTCGGACCCGGCAAGCTCCATCCGCAGCGTCGCCAGCAGCGCCGAGTGCAAGTAGGAGATCTCGCGCGTGAGCTGGGCGGGCGAGGTGGACGCGCCCCGCATCTTGGCCAGACGCGCAGCGCGATCCAACGCAGCCGCCGCGGAACCCCGGTCCTCGCTGGTCAGGGCCGAAAGAATGTCGCTGATCAAAGCCGGCAACTCGCTGGCCGCCCAGGTCACCGGCATCTGCTCGACGTCGGAGAGGTCCGAGTTGAGGATCACGTCGACCAGCCACGCCTTGGCGATCTGCTCACGCGAGCGTTCGACCTTGGCGAGCTGGGCACGCAGAGCCGCTTCAGTCCTGGAGCCGTTCTCTCCCATACCGCGCTGATGGTACGCACGGTGGCCGCAGCAGGCCGCAACTTCTCCTACTTTTTCGTACCCCTCATCTTTTTCCCACCGCCTAGGTGGCCGTCTGTCCGAGCAGCTCGCGTGCGCTCTGTGGGTCGCCGAACACGCGGGCGGAACGGATCCGCCCCTCGCCCACCTCCCACAGCCAGGCGTTGGGCGCGTCGATCACCGCCAGCTCGCGGCGCGCACGCACCCGACCGAAACCACCAGGCGGCTCTTCGAGAGCTCGTGGAAATCGGTCGGCAGCAGCTCGATCTCGTCCCACAGCTCTCCCACGTCGCGCAGGTACTCGATCAGGCCGTCGTGGCCGCGATAGGGCTCTGAACGGCCGGCGACCATGCCGGTCACGGTGTGGATCTCGATCCGCGGATCGGCGATCTCGCGCAGCGCATCGAGATCGCGCTTCGAGAAGGCCTGATACGCCCGCCGAACAAGCTCCTCGGCTTTGGCCGACATCCCTAGAGGGCCTGCCTACCAACCAGCGCTTTGCCCAGGGTGACCTCGTCGGCGTGCTCGAGATCGGCCCCGACCGGTAGCCCACTGGCCAGGCGGGTGACCGTGACGCCGCTGCGCAGCGCCTCGGCGATGTGAAGCGCGGTCGCCTCCCCGGTGGTCGTCGGGTTGGTTGCCAGCACCACCTCGCTGATCTCGTCCGATCGCGCACGCTCGAACAACTCGGCGATCCGCAGGTCCTCGGGATCGATTCCGTCGATCGGAGACAGAGCGCCGCCGAGCACGTGATAGACGCCGCGGTACTCGTGGGTCCGCTCGATCGGGATCACGTCGGCCGGCTCCTCGACCACGCAGATCAGTGATGGATCGCGGGATGAGTCGGTACAGATTCGGCAGCGCGGCCCCTCGGCGAGGTTGAAGCAGACTTCACACAGGCCCACCTTCTCCTTCATCTCGCGGATCGAGTCGGCCAGCGCCTCGGCCTCGGAGTCCTCGGCGCGCAGCAGGTGGAAGGCGAGCCGCTGGGCGGTGCGCTGGCCGATCCCAGGGAGTCTTTGAAGCTCGGCCACCAGCCGGCCCAGCGGCGCCGGGCCCTCGGTCACGGCCCGGGGAGCCCCCCGCCCCCCGGCCCGGCCATCCCTAACCCGCCGAGTCCTCCAGTGATGCCTCCCATCTTGCTCGTCGCCAGTTCCTGCGCCGCGCGGATCGCCTCGTTGACGGCCGCCATGACCATGTCGGCGAGCATCTCGGCGTCTTCGGGGTCAACTGCCTCGGGGTCGATCTCTATCGACTTCAGCCGCAGGTCGCCGCTCATCCTCAC
>JBBQNM010000094.1:0-6160 GCA_038329895.1 Solirubrobacterales bacterium
TGAAGCATCGCCGCCTGGCCGAGGCTGCCGACGATCTTGTGGGTCGAGGAGATGACCAGGTCGGCACCGGCGGCGAGAGCGTCCTCGGGGAGGTCGGGATGGAAGTGCAGGTGCGCCCCCCAGGCCTCGTCGACGACCAGCGGGATGCCGTGCGAGTGGGCGGCTTGGGCCAAGCCGCGGAGGTCCGCGCAGGCGCCGAAGTAGGTCGGCGAGACCGCCAGCGCCCCGACCGCGTTCGGCGTGTCGGAGAGGGCCCGATCGAGCGCCTCCGGCGCCAGGCAGTGGGCGACGCCCAGCTCGGGGTCGAGCTCCGGCGCGACGAAGGTCGGGACCATGCCGCCGAGCACGAGCCCATCGACGACCGAGCCGTGGACGTTGCGCTGCACGACCACCGGCCTGCCGACGTGCGCGAGGGTCATGCACGCGGCCTGGTTTCCCTGCGAGGCGCCGTTGATCAGAAACCAGGTCCGGCGCGCGCCCCAGGCGTCCGCCGCGAGTCGCTGGGCCTGCTCGAACGGAGTCGGGCGGGGCCCGACGTCGATTCCGTCGATCAGCGCCGGGATGTCGTGCGCGAGCCCCTCGGCCCCGACCAGGGCGCCCAGCGCGGGGTCGGCACCGGGGCCGCCCTTGTGCCCGGGGATATGGAAGCGCCCAGGATCGCGCGCCGCGTAGGCGAGCAGAGCGTCCAGGTACGGCGTGGCGTCCTGGTCCGCCATCGGCCCTAGGCCCCGTGAGGCGGTGCGACCTCGTGCAGCATCTTGCCCCTGTCGACCGCCGGGGTCCGACCCCAGTCGCGTGCCGCCTCGCTCGCGGCGCCGATCAGCAGCCGCGTCTCCAGCTCAGCCACCGGCGGCCCCTGGGGCGGGAGGAAGGGGCTGGGCGATCACTGGCTCGCGCTCGGTCTCGGGCTGCACGGCCGCCATCCGCTCGGCGTGCCGCTGCTGCCAGATCACCAGCAGGATCGCGAGCGAGGTGACGATGAACAGCATCGTCGCGATCGCGTTGACCTGGACCGGGATTCCGCGCAGCGCGACACCGAAGACGTAAAGCGGGAAGGTCACTGTCGTGCCGGAGTTGAAGTTCGAGATCACGAAATCGTCGATCGAAAGCGCGAAGGCGAGCAGGGCCGCAGCGACGATCCCAGGCGCGAGCAGCGGTAGGGTCACGTAGCGAAACGTCTCCAGGGGCGTGGCGCCCAGATCCTGCGCCGCCTCCTCGAGGCTTCGGTCAAAGCCGATCAGACGCGACCTCACCACCACCACGACGAAGCTGATCGAGAACATGATGTGGGCAATCAGCAGCGTCGTAAAGCCGAGGGCGACCTGGTAGTAGACGAACATCGAGAGCAGCGCGGCGCCGATCACGATCTCCGGTGAGGCCATCGGCAGGATGATCAGCAGGTTGGCGGCACGACGGCCGAAGAACTTGTGCCTGACCAGCGCCAGGGCCATCAGCGTCCCGATCACCGTCGAGCCCAGGGTTGCGAGCCCAGCGAGCTTCACCGAGGTGATCAGGGCGTCGTTGAGCTCCTCGATCGCGAAGGCATGCTGCCAGTACTCGAGCGTGAAGCTATGAAGCGCGAAATCGAGCCGGTCTCTCGGTGTCTCCCCGAACGAGAAGACAGCGATCACGACAATCGGGATCAGCATGTAGGTGACCGCGAGGCCGGCATAGATGCGCAGCGCATTGCGACGCAGCCAGCGCCAGGCCCGCGCCGGCAGGCTGGGGAGGGGCCTTGCGGTCACAGTCGCGGGCTCCATCGCTAGCGCCCCTCGTCCTCTTCACCCATGGACGCCTCGGTCCCGGCGAGCCGGATATAGACGACGACCATGATCAAGATCAACGCCATCATCAGGAACGAGAGCGCTGCCGCCTCCGGGTAGTCACGCTGGAAGAGGTACAGCGATTGGATCCGGTTGCCGATCATCGCCTGGTTGGTTCCACCCAGGATGGCGGCGTTGACGTAGTCGCCAAACGCTGGGATGAAGGTCAGAAGCACGCCGGCGACGATGCCCGGCGCCGTGATCGGAAGGGTGACACGCAGGAACGCCTGCCGCGAAGAGGCATAGAGGTCCTTCGCGGCCTCCACCAACCGCATGTCGAGCCGCTCGATGCTGGCGTAGATCGGCAGGATCATGAACGGGAGGAAGTTGTAGGTGAGCCCGGCGATCACGGCGCCCGAGGTCGCCAGGACCCGCCCGTCGTCGGGCACGAGCGCCAGGGTCCGGAGCACGTCGACGACCGGGCTCGAGTCGGCGAGGATCGTCTTCCAGGCAATCGTGCGAATCAGGTAGGTGGTGAAGAACGGCGCGATCACCGCGAAGAGCAGCAGCGGTCGCCAGCGCTCAGAGGCCTGGGCGATCGCGTAGGCGAGTGGATAGGCAATCAGCAGCGCCAGCACGGTCGCCACGCCCGAGTAATAGAAGGAGCGAACGATCTGCTCGGTGTTCCCGTCCAGGGAATCCGGAAAGTTCGACCAGGCCCAGTCGAACGTGAAACCGATGGCTGGGGTTCCGGAGCGCAGCGCAAGCTCGCCCATGAAGTACATCGGCACGACGAAGAAGAGCGCGAGCCAAATCGCCCCCGGAGCCAGCAGCCAGTAGGGGATGAGCCGGCGGCGGATCGTCACCCCGCGAGTCATGGCTCGATCGGCTCGACTCTCCGCCGCCGGATCCCGTTCAGCCCGTGATCACGTCCTGGAACGCCTCTGTGACCTCTTGCTGGTCCTTTGCATCTCCAGGCGGGTCGGGGTCTCCCGAGCAACCCTTCGTCAGCCCCGCGGGCGGGAAGATGAGCGGGTTTTGGCCCAACTCCGGATCCCTCTTGGTGAGGATCTCCTGGACTCCCTCCACCGGCGTCACGTAGTTCACGTACTCGGCGATGTCGGCCTGCACCTCGGGCCGGTAGACGAAGTTCATGAACGCGAGTGCAGCGGCGGTATTCGGGGCACCGGCGGGGATCACCATCTGGTCGAAGAAGAGGTCGCATCCGTCGGTGGGCTTTCGCCACTCGACGCCCTCCCGCCCGATCAGCGAGGCGTCCCCGGACCAGCCAATTGCCGCGACCACGTTGCCGCTGGTCAGGTCCTCGGTGTACTCGTTGCCGGTGAAGCGGCGGATCTGGCCTGAATCGGCCGCCTCCTTGAGCCGATCGATCGCCGCCAGCCAATCCTCCTTGGTCGCCTCGTCGACGTCGATTCCCTGACTCTGCAGGATCAGGGGCACGGTGTCTCGCATCTCGGTCAGCATCGTCACCTTGCCCTTGTACTTGGGATCGAATAGATCGTCGACCGACTTGATCTCCGGAGCTTTCTTGGTGTCGACCCATATCCCCGTCAGGCCGCCCTGCCACGGGATCGAGAACTTGCGCTGCGGGTCGGACTCGGACTTCTCGAGCTCCGGCCGGATGTTGTCGAACACGGTCTTCAGGTCGGGGTGGTTGAGCTCCTGCAGATAGCCGAGGTCGTACATCTGCTTGGCCATCCAGTCAGTCACTACGAAGAGGCTCCGGCCGCCGGACTGACCCTGCTCCAACTGCGGCTGCAGCTTGCCGAAGAACTGGACGTTGTCGTTGACGTCCTCGATGTGGCTGACGTTGACGTCGAACTTGTCTTCGAACTCCGCGACCGTCCCGTTCTTGCCCGGATCGATGTAGCCGGGCCAGTTCGAGATCGTTATGTCGCCGGTCGGCTTGCCGGCTTTGGCGACCTGGACCTCTCCCTGGTTGCCGCCGCCGATCGTGTCCTCGCTGCCGCAGGCGGCGGCGACCAGGGCCGCCGCCAGCATCAGGGCGGCGACGACGAGTGTCCGCGTTGCTGCTTTCACTTTCTGTCTCCTTGTGGTTTTGAAGTCTCAGCGGTCTCGTCCTCGGCGGCCGCTGCCATCGGTGACTCGCGCACGAGGTGCATGTGCTCGGGCTCCCAGCTGAGCCGTACACGCGCTCCGCCCCCCGGAAGGCGCTGGCGCTCAGCCTCGCTGGCGTTGGGGTGCAGCACCGTCATCCGCACCTCGTTGCCGAGGTCGACGACGATCTGGGTCGAGGTCCCCAGGTAAAGCGAGCTCTCGACGATTCCCTCGACGCTCGGGGCGTCCCCGTTGGAGCGTTCGCCGGCGAGCCCGATGCGCAGCTTCTCCGGCCGCACCACCGCATGGCATCGCTCCCCTGGCCGGAATCCATTCACCACGGCCGCACGAATCGTGGGACCGTTCTCGAGTCGCACTGCGCTGTCCTCGACTGTGGCGGGCATCAGGTTCGAGACTCCGATGAATCCGGCTACGAAGGTCGTCGCCGGGCGCTCGTAGACCTGCTCGGGGTCGGCGACTTGCTCGACCCGGCCGCGATTCATCACCGCGATCCGGTCCGACATCGTTAGCGCTTCCTCCTGGTCGTGGGTGACATAGACGAACGTGATCCCGACCTCGCGCTGGATCCGCTTCAGCTCCACCCGCAGCCCCTTGCGCAGCTTCAGGTCGAGCGCGCCGAGTGGCTCGTCCAGCAGCAGCACTTTCGGCAGGTTGACCAGCGCCCGCGCCAGCGCCACCCGCTGTTGCTGGCCGCCGGACAGCTGGCTGGGCTTGCGCTTCGCCTCACCGGCGAGTCCCACCCGCTCCAGCTCCTCGGAGACCCGACCGGATATCTCACGCCGCTCGACCCCTTTGCGCTTGAGGCCGAAGGCGACGTTCTCCTCGACGTTGAGATGGGGGAACAGGGCATAGCTCTGAAAGACGGTGTTGGTGGGGCGCTTGTGCGGCGGCAGTCCGGCGACGTCGCCTCCGTCGATCAGGACGTCCCCTTCGGTCGGCTCCTCGAATCCCGCCACCACCCGCAGCGTCGTCGTCTTCCCGCAACCACTCGGGCCGAGCAGGGTGAAGAACTCGCCCTCTGCGATGTCGAGGCTGAGGCGGTCGACGGCGGTCACCTCGTCGAAGCGTTTGGTGACGCTTCTCAACTCGACGCTTGGCTTCCTGTCCTCTGCGTTCATCGGCCTTGCGACACCCTTGGTGCCCGGAGTTGCTCCCTCATCCAGAGTAGCCCCACGGCTGGCCCCGCCGAGAGCATCTACCTTCGGGCTGGAGGGAGTCCTCAATCCGCCATCACGGAGGCTTCCATGCGTACTTCTCCTTGTCGTCCGCGTGGCGGGTCCGCTGCCCGCCGTGGCGCGAGGTTATGCGCCAGGAAGAGCGGAGGCAAGTGGCGGATGTCCTAAAACTCCACCAAGGCGTTGTACGTTATGTACAAGCAGTAATCGTTGGCTTGACCCAATGACCACTTGCGTTCCTGCCAATTCGGTTCTAGCGTTGTCCATATCGTAGTAGCCGAAAGCTGACCGCAGAGGAGAGGAAATGGCAATTGCTTCCGAGACTGCGACCAAGGCTTCTCAGGCGAGCCTGCAGGAGCTCGCCAAGCGCCATCTCTGGATGCACTTCACGCGACACGGCGCCTACGAGCAGGCCGAGGTCCCGATAATCACCCGCGGCGAGGGGTGCTACGTCTACGACGAGCACGACAACCGCTACCTCGACGGGCTCTCGGCCCTGTTCTGCGTCAACGCCGGGCACGGACGCACGGAGATCGGGGAGGCGATGGCCCGCCAGATTGGGGAGCTCGACTTCTTCACGGTGTGGAGCTACGCGCACCCCCGTGCAATCGAGCTGGCGGCGCGCATCGCCTCTCTGGCTCCGGCGGATCTCAACCGCGTCTTCTTCACATCGGGCGGATCGGAGGCGGTGGAGTCGGCGCTGAAGCTGATGCGCAACTACCACCGGGTGATGGGAAAGGGCGCCAAGCACAAGGTCGTGGCGCGCGAGATCGCCTACCACGGCACCTCGCTGGGCGCGCTCTCGGCGACCGGGATCCCCGCCCTGCGCTCCCAGTTCGAGCCGCTGACCCCAGGCGGAGTTCACGTTCCCAACACCGGCAGCTACCGCTGGCCGGCCGACCGCGACCCGCTTTGGGCCGCGGACCAGATCGAGGAAAAGATCCTCTTCGAGGGGCCCGAGACAGTCGGCGCGGTGATCCTCGAGCCGGTGCAGAACGCCGGTGGCTGCATCCCCCCGCAGGAGGGCTACTTCCAACGCGTGCGGGAGATCTGCGACCGCTACGACGTGCTGCTGATCTCCGACGAGATCATCTGCTCCTGGGGGCGGATCGGAACCTGGTT
>JBBQNM010000095.1:0-5838 GCA_038329895.1 Solirubrobacterales bacterium
GCGATCAGCCAGGCCCAGCGCCGCCTCGGTCTGGAGCGCTCGCGGGCAATCGAGCTCGACTTCGGTATCGAGCGGACCCTCGCGATCGAGCGCTGAGCATTCCCCCCTCCGCACCCGGGCGGCTTTCTGGGCTGGGCGACCGCGGCCGCATGTTGGCACGCGAAGCGTGCAGGGCGGCCGCATGGCTGCCCAGCCCAAACGAAAGCCCGCCGCCGACAGGCGCGGGCAGATGCTCTGCCAGCTGCTCGAGCAAGATGGCGCGAAGCTTCGCTCCCAGGCCCGGCTTCACGCTCAGCGCCCCTCAGACGCCGAGGACGCTCTGCAGGAAGCCTGCGTTCAGTTCCTTCGCTACTACGACGGCCCGCCCGAGGAGGCGCTTTGCTGGATGTATGTGGTGGTCAAGCGCTGCGCCTGGGCGATCGCAAGACGCGCAGGGCGAATCCGCGAGACTGGGTACGAACTCCCGTCCGCCGCCGGCGAGGGCGAGGAGCGCGAGGTCGTCGCTGTCGATGAGGGTCCCGGACCGGCGGAGGCGGCAGAGCGCCGCGAGGTCGCGTCGAAGCGCCTCGCGCTCCTTGAGGAGTTGAAGCCCGACGAGCGCCGCGCTCTCCTCCTCTTGGCCTTCGGCCACTCCTACAAGGAGATCGCCACGGGCTGCGGCTGGACCCATACGAAGGTCAACCGCTGCATCGCCGAGGGTCGGGCGGCGCTACGCGGCCGGCTGGCGTCGGATGATTGAGGTGCCTCGTCAAAGGGATATGACGCGATCGGCTATTGCGGCGGACATGCGCATGTGCGCCTCTACTGCCCACGCCGCGATCGAGCCCGCCGGGCAATCTGCTCCGCTGCGAGGCAATCGGGGCTTTTTGCGGACATAAGGAAGTGAGAGCGCATGCCTGCCCTTGGCCGCCAACAGACAGTCCCACCGAATCGCTCCGATCGGCGCCACCAGCGCTTTGGCGACGGCTCGGACGGCGTGCCCGCCAACGACTGCGGGAAGGGAGCATGAGCGTGGCATCAGACACTCGCAGTGAGTCAAATGGTGCTGAACGGGTGGCCGCGTCCAATCCGCTGCTGACTGCGGATGAGGTGGCATCTCTGCTCAGGGTCACCACCGCCTGGGTCTATGCCCAGACCCGAGCGGATCAGATACCGCACGTTCGTCTGGGGCGGTACGTGCGCTTCAGGCAAGACGCGATTGAGCAGTGGATTGCCCGAATCGAGGCGGGCGCGGATGACACGGCGCCGGCGCACCTCCGTTGAGAAGTTCACCGTCCACCCCAAGGTCGAGCGACTGACACAGGAAGAGCATCCGCTCGGCCGTGATGCCCGGCGTCACGGGCACTTACTCCTTGCCGGATCAGGTCGCCGAGCGGCTAAAGGGACTGGGAGAGCTGCGCCGTCCCCTGAAGACTGAGGCAAAGATGTCCCCATATTGTCCCCCTCGCGGGTCAGCCTCACAGCGACCTTCATGACGACGTTCACAACGAAACCTCCGCGTTTGCAGAGGTTTCGTCAGTGCGCCTGAGAGGAGTCGAACCTCCACGGGCCGTGAGGCCCACAAGGCCCTCAACCTTGCGCGTCTACCAGTTCCGCCACAGGCGCTCGTCGTGCAGCGATTCTACGTGCCCTTGAAAGCGTCCGTATAGGGCGGTACAGTACGAACATGTGTTCGGACCAGTAATGACCGCAAGCCGCTGACCGGGAGCGAAGGGTGGACCTGACAAAGCGCCAGAAAGAGATCTTCGACTTCATCCGTCGCTACGCCAGCAAATACGGCTATCCCCCCACCGTGCGCGAGATCGGCAAGGCGGTGGGGTTGCATTCTTCCTCGACGGTGCACGCACACCTCGCAAACCTCGAGAAGTCCGGCCTGCTGCGCCGCGACCCCTCAAAGCCTCGAGCGATCGAGCTGCTCGTCGACAAGGCCAAGAAGGCGATCCGCCCGCCGGGCCTGCCGCTGGTAGGCCAGGTCGCCGCCGGCCAGCCGATCCTCGCCGAGGAGAACATCGAGGAGTACCTCGACGTGCCGGAGATGATCGGCGGCGAGGACGGCGACTACGTGCTTCGGGTGCGCGGCGACAGCATGAAGGACGCCGGCATCCTCGAGGACGACTACGTGGTCGTGCGCCCCTCCGACGACGCCGACGACGGAGAGATCGTCGTCGCGCTGATCGGTGAGGAGGCGACGGTAAAGCGCTACTTCCGCGAGTCCGACCACGTTCGGCTTCAGCCCGAGAACGATGCGATGGAGCCGATCCGGACCACGGAAGCGAAGCTGCTCGGCACGGTTGTTGGAGTCTTCAGGAAAGTTTCGTGAGTTCACCGGCGACAGCTACCCGTTCGCCCGAGCTCGCGATTGACGCCCCGACGGAGCATTCGGCGATGAGGCTGTTCGAGCCCCACGGTTTGACGCTGGAGGACATCGTCCTCGGCGCCTGGGAGGACCTTGTGGCCGGCGGCCCAGCCGAATGCCCCGTCTGCGGCGGCTCGATGCGCACCGCGGGCGGCTGTCGCGCCTGCGGCAGCGACCTCAGCTAAACCTGCGTAGTTCTGCGCGCTTCGCGGCCTGCAGGAATCCAGCTATGCGGGTGGCCGGACGAGGACTACCATTGACTTTGCGGGCTGGGCGATCGCGGGGGGAGAGAAAACCCCTCGAGGAAAGTCCGGACACCACAGGGCGAGGCGGTGGGTAACGCCCACCCGGGGAAACCCGCGGGACAGTGCCACAGAAATATACGGCCGATGGCGCGGCCACAGCTGAGTCGCGCACAGGCAAAGGTGAAATGGTGCGGTAAGAGCGCACCGGCGCCGCGGTGACGCGGCGGCCAGGCAAACCCCGCCCGGTGCAAGGCCAAGCAGGACCGACGACCCGGCCCGGGTAGGTCCAGGTAGGCCGCAGGGCCGCTCCGGCGGCCCGGTCGGGAATCAACCCCCGGCGAGATAGATGGTCGCCTCCGACAGGATCCGGCTTACAGGCCCGCTAAGGAAGGAGCCCCTCGGGGCTCCTTCTATTTGGTTTGGCGCTTCGGCCAGCGCCCTGACTCGATGCGCTTCTTGTAGCGGCGCTGGCGGCGCTGCGCGTCGCGCATCAGCCGCGGCGTCAGCCGTAGCGCCAGCGAGGGGAAGGCGTCGAAGATCCTCAGCAACGCGCCGCGCCAGCGGGGGATCGTCAGCACCGGGCGCGGGCGATCGAGCAGCGCGGCGATTCGGGGTGCCACCTGCTCGACCGTCAACAGCGTGCCGGAGAACGAGCCGGCAGCATCGGGATCGTCGAGCTTGTCGGCGAGCATCGGGGTCCAGATCCCGTCCGGGCAAACCGCCGAGAGGTGGATCCCCTCGATGCCGGCGCGGCGCAGGTCGAGCAACGTGCCGAGGGTGAAGGCGATCGCCGCGTGCTTGCTCGCCGAGTAGTTGACCTCCCCGGGCGCGGCGATCAGCCCCGCGAGCGAGATCACGTTGATCACGTGGCCGTTGCCGGTCGCCAGCATCTGCTCCAGCGCCGCCACGGTGCCGTTCATCGTCCCGGCGGCGTTGATCTCCAGCATCGTGCGGCGGACCTCCTCGTCCTGCTCCCAGGCGAGGCCGGTGACCAGGATGCCTGCGTTGTTGACCCAGACGTCAAGCGACCCCGCTCGCTCGACCGTCGCCCCGGCGACCTTGCGACAGGCCTTCTCGTCACGAACGTCGAGCGGCGAGTACAACGCGCCGCTGCCGAGCTCTGCTGCAACCTGCTCGGCCGCGTCGGCGTCCACGTCGGTCACGTGAAGGGTGAGGCCCCGGGCGGCGAGGGCCTGCGCCACCGCGCGACCGAGGCCGCGACCCGCGCCTGTGACCACTGCGGTCGCCATCGCCGCGGGAGGATATTCGCGGCGGTAATCGAAGGGCGGGGGAGCAGTTCGTGGCGTCTGTGACGGGGTACCAAGAAGTGCGTATTAGCCGTAAGGACCCTGCTAGGATGCCGCGACTTTCATCCGCTGAGTCCCCGCCACATACCGCGGGGAGCGGGGGACCCACCAGGTTGTTGGGGCGAATCGCCGGCATCTGCCGCGTAGCGCAGCTCTTTCAGCGCGAGCCCGTCAGCTAACCCCGTAAGCGCTCAGAAAGAGGCTATGGACGAACGCATGCCCCGCCGCTGGCGAGCGGGTGACAACTTCAATCGGGAGACAGGTGCGCGAGGGCGGCGCCCGGATCGTCATGCGCTGTGGGCACTGTTGCTCGCGGTCTTCACGCTGGTCGTGGCGGCGGCGTCGGCCCATGCGGCCAGCGGAGGCGTTGGGGCCGGCGACGGCACAGCCTCCGGAAGCGGCGACACCTCCCCGACGCTGACGCCGCCCCCGGACGCGACGACGGGGTTCGGTTCGCGGGTGCTGCGCGTCGGCATGGAGGGCGACGACGTCCAGGTCCTGAACGGGATCGTGAAGTCGAAGAGCTATGCGTCGGGCATCCACCTCAGCACCGTCTTCGAGGCGCCGACAAAGGGAGCCGTGAAGGAGTTCCAGGGCGAGGCGGGCCTGCCGACCACCGGCGTCGTCAACCAGTCGACCAGTTCGGCGCTGGTCCACTCGATGGATCGGGCCGGCGCCACCTGGTACGGGCCGGGCTTTTACGGCAACCAGACGGCCTGCGGGAAGGTGCTCCGCCAGACGACGCTCGGCGTCGCGCACAAGTCGCTGCCCTGCGGGACCAAGGTGACGCTCGCCTATCACGGCCACTCCGTGGTCGTCCCGGTGATCGATCGCGGGCCCTACGCCGCCGGCTACACGTTCGACCTCACCGGCGCGGCGGCGCAAGCGCTCGGCGTAACGACTTCGACGACGCTCCACTACGCCGTCGCGCAGCGCGGCAGCGACCAGCGCGGGCTCTAAGGCGCGTAGAGCTTCGTCGCCCGCTTCGCTTCTGCCCTGAAGCCTGCGTTGCGCACGACACGCAGCGGCCGTTGTCGGCGCGAGCCTCGTGGCGTGAAGACGGAGAACGCGTCGGTGAGATAGCGGCCGTGCTGCCAGTTGATCTTCTCCTGGGCGATGCAGGCGAGGCCGGCCTGCTCGCACTGCTCGACGAAGGTCTCCGCGATCATCGACTCCGCGCGCCAGCTCCAGACGTCGACTATCAGGCCCATCTTGATCATGCCGCTTGCCAGCTTCGGCGGCATGCGCTTTGCCACCGCCGCCGACCGGCGGTAGCCCCCGATATTGGAGTGATGAATGAAGCCCACGCCATCAGGCTTCAACTTGGCGGAGAGCTCTGAGAGGTAGTCGCCGATCACGTCGGCCTCGGCGTGGACCAGCGAGTCGTAGCTGAATACGAAGTCGATCGATGCGTCATCGAGCATCGCCAGTGAGCGCCCGTCGTTTACGTGGTACTCGATGTTCCGCGCGTCGGCGAAGCGCTCGCGGCAGTGCTCGATGCAGCGCCCGGCGAGATCGATGACAACCAGCCGCTCGCCCAGATCCTTGAGGTACTGTGTGCAGCGTCCGTATCCCGGTGCGATCTCGAGAATCGTTCCCGTGGGGACGAAGGAATGAATCCTGGGCAGGATGCCCGCGCACCAGAGCGCCGGTGTGCCGCCCCACCAGTCCGACCACTCGTCGCCCTCGCGCGACCAATCCCAGCCGGACTCCCAGACCGCGAGATTTTGCTCGACGCTCGGCATCGCCCCAAATCGGGGCGAAGTCTATTTGGCCCTGGATCGGCCGACTAGGTGTAGGCCCCAACCACGTTCTTCCGACCGGCCCTCCTTGGAGGCTGGGGGATGAGACCCCACCCAGCCATCCAAAGGAGGAACCGGATGACATTGCATCGCAACGCTAGGACGTGTCCAAGGTCCAGGCGCCTGAT
>JBBQNM010000096.1:0-5811 GCA_038329895.1 Solirubrobacterales bacterium
GCGGCGACCATCAGCCGCAATCGGCCGTCGTGCCGGCTCACTGCCCACCTCGCATGAAACATCCCGTTCGGTCGCCGCTGCCAGCGACCGTCGGCGGGGCGCAAACGCTATCCCTTGCAATGTGAGCCGCCGCAGAGACAACGCCGCGCGACTGCGCACCGCAGTCGAACTGCTGCCGCGCCACACCCGCGAGGGCATGCTGCGCGGCATCGACTCGAACGCAATCATCGTCGGCGGCTACACCGACGGCGAGGGCGGCGTCTGCCCGATGCTCGCCGCGCATCGAAACGGCGGCCGAACCAGCTTCGCCAGCTTTGCGCGCGCCTGGGACGCCTTCACCGGCGCCGGCAAGCGGCCCCGCCGCGCCAGCCGGCGCGAGGTTTGCGTCCTGCACACCTACCTGGAGATGAGCCTGCTCGAAGACGACACCCGGATCGGCACCGACGTTTCGCTGACCGCGATCGCCAAGCAGATCCGCGCCGAGCGCCGCGAGGTCGCGGAGCGCGGCGATGCGCCGGAGCGACCGCGCCCCGGCGACCGAAACCGGACCCGCGAGCTGCGCCACCGGTCGCGCTGGTCGTGGCTGCGCCCGGCCCGCCGTTACGACGTCTACCAGGCGACGCTCGCCGCGGCATCCGAGCAGATCTCCGAGCAGCGCGTCGACGAACTGCTCTCGGAGCGCGAGACCACACCCGCGCATCGCTAACGCCCCTCCGTGCCCCTAGGGCGCGTCCGTGTCGCCCGGCCGGGTGAAGACGATCTCCGGGATCAGGCAGTTGGGCGAGGTGCGCAGAAGCAACCGCACAGCCTCCGCCAGGTCCTCGGGGCGAATCATCTTTTCGGCTTCGACAGAGCCCTTGACGAAGTCGGTCATCGGGGTGTCGACGAATCCCGGGGCCAGCGCCGTGACCTGGATCCCCGCCTCGCCGACCTCCTTCTGGGTCCCCTGGCTGAAGTTGATCACCGCTCCCTTGGTTGCCGCGTAGACCGACAGCCACGGCTGGCCCGTCTTGCCCGCGATCGACGCGGTGTTGACGATCAGCGCCTTGCTGTGCTCGGCCCCGGCCTCCTTCAGCATCGGCAGCGACTCCCGTGTGGCGATGATCAGAGAGCGCAGGTTCACGTCGAGCTGCAGATCGAGGTGCTTGGTCTTGATCTCGTCCATCGCCTGGCCGACCCCGATGCCTGCGTTGTTGACCAGCACGTCCATGCGCCCGTACTTGTCGCGGTGCGCGGCGACCAGCCCGACCACGTCGTCCTCCTCGGCCATCTGCGCGGGCACGCTCTGAACCTCCAACCCCTCGCCGCGCAGCTCCTCTGCCGCTGCGTCGAGCTTTTGAGGGCGGCGCGCCGAGATCGTCAGCGCATAGCCATCCTCGCCCAGTGCTCGCGCGATCGCCAGCCCTATCCCGCTCGAAGCACCGGTCACCAAAGCCGCCCGATCCGCCAACCTTCCTCCTCTCGTTCTCTGCGTCGGCGCGGACCCTATCGGCAGGGCGGCGGCGATCGCGATCACGCAACGGTCGGCAGATGCGCCTCAATAACATGGGCGCGTGCGCATCCTCCGAGTCGCCAATCTCGCAGGGCCGCTCTGCGTTGCCGTTCTGCTCGTCGCCGGCTGCGGCGGATCGGGGTCCGGCGGCAAGGTCGAAAACCGCCCCGCCCCTGCGGCCAGCAGCTTCCCCAGCAGCAAGGGAAAGACCCTCTACCAGGTGCTCAAGGGGGAGGCCAGCGCGCCCACGACCCTTGTGCTGCTCCCGACCCAGCGCGTCTTCTACAAGGGTGAGAACCGCTTCGGGTTCGGCGTTTTTACCCGCAGCGCCAGGAAGCAGGTCGCCAATGCCCAGATCGCCCTCTATGTGGCAAAGGCACCGCCGCCGGGACAGCTGCCGACGCCGAACGCGAACGGTGCCAGCGCGGGCAAGGGGCCGGAGGGCAGGCTCGCCGTTGCGCTCGGAAACCCGGCCATCGGCCCCTATCCGGCCAAGATCGAGAGCCTGGCCACCGAGCCCGCGTTCAGCGCCAAGACGACCGCAGACGATCCCGACGCCGGAAAGGTGGTCTACACGACCAAGATCAACCTCCCCAGCAATGGCGAATGGCGGATCGGGGCGCTGATCAAGGACGGCGACAAGCTGACCGCAAGCGTGCTGACCAGCGCCATGGTCGGCCAGTTCAAGGACATCCCGCGGGTCGGCCAGAGGCCACCGGATATCCACACCCCGACTCCGGCGTCGGTCGGGGGAGACCTCAGCAAGCTCACGACCCGCGTCCCCCCCGAGAGGATGAACAAGGTCGACTTCGCCGGCGTACTAGGAAAAAAGCCGATCGTGCTCTTGTTTGCGACCCCCCAATTCTGCGAGAGTCGGACCTGCGGCCCGGTCGTCGACGCAGCCGCGCAGGTGCAGCGTGACTTCGGCGACCAGGCCGAGTTCATCCACATGGAGATCTTCAACGACAACGATCCCTCCAAGGGGGTGCGGCCCCAGGTCCGCGCCTTCCACCTGCCGAGCGAGCCGTGGCTATTCGTGATCGACCGCCAGGGCGTGATCCGGACCGAGATAGAGGGAGCGTTCAACGTCCAGGAGCTGACCGACGCCGTGAAGGGAGTGACGGGCGGCTGAGCGAGGAAATCGACACCAAGCTGATCGAGTCGTTCGCCGAGGAGGCGAGGCGGCGCTGCGACGTGATCGTCGCCGGGCTGGAGACCGGCACCGACGACTACGAGGCGTTGCGGGCCGAGTCCCACGCATTGAAGGGGACCGCGGCCGTGGTCCAGCTGCAGCGGCTGGCCGAGCTCGCGGGCCTGATGGAGTCCGATCTCGCCGAGGCGGCGAAGACCGGGCAGTTGCGCGACACCCGGATCCAGCAGTTATCCGACGCTGCGAAGGCGCTGGCCGAGGGCGCCGAGGCGGCGGCCAAAGGCGACGAAGAGCCACCCGATGTCGGCCGCTCTCTGGCGCAGCTGTTCAGCGCCTGAGCGGCGCGCTAGGCTCGGCAAACACGGGCCGGTAGCTCAGTTGGTCAGAGCAGCGGACTCATAATCCGTCGGTCGGAGGTTCGAGTCCTCCCCGGCCCATTAGAAAAGCCCCGCTAAACGGCTGGTTCTTAGGTGGTCCAGCGCGGGCGCAACCGGACTTTGTCCCAATTTTGTCCCGAACTCAGGCTAGAATCCTGGGACAAAATGGCGGCGAAGGCACCTCGAATGCGAATCCGGCCCGTCTCGGGCCATGTATTCCAGCGCAATGGCAAGCGACGGTCAGTCTGGTACGCAAAGCTTCGAGGGCCGGACGGTCGCCAGGTGCAGCGGCGCATTGGCCCCGCCTGGACCGAAAAGGGTCGTGCGCCGGAGGGCTACTTCACCAAGAGGACGGCCCAGGGGTGGCTTGACCAGGCTCTGGCCGAGGCGCGGAGCGGAACGCTGCCGGGACTGGTGCGCACCGGGAAGACGTTCAGGGAGGCGAGCGAGGAGTGGCTCACCTACTGCGAGCACGTTCGCGACGTCAAGTCCTCGACTCTCCGCGACTACCGAAACATGGTTCGGGTCCTCAACCGCGAGCTCGGCAATCGCAAGATCGAGGAGATCAGCTCGGCGGAGATCGAGTCCTGGATCGCCCGCAAGGAAGGCGCCAACCGGACGCGGCAGAAGTACCTGGTCGCGCTGAGCGGGATCTTCAAGCGGGCGATGAGGGTCTACGGCCTTCCGCGAAATCCGGCCGAGATGGTCGAGCGCCCCCGGGTTCGCCGGGCGGCCAAGATCGACGTGCTGAGCCCCGAAGAGGTCGGTGCCCTGGTCCGAGCGGCCGGATCAGAGCGCGACGCAGCGCTTTTTCACACCGCCGCATTCGCCGGCCTGCGGATGGGGGAGCTGTTGGCACTGCGCTGGCGCGACATCGACTTCAAGCGCCGCACGATCCACGTTCGGGAGAACTGGACCGCCGGCCAGACAACGACGCCAAAGGGCGGACAAGAGCGCGCCGTGCCAATGGCCGAGGAGGTCGCGCAGCGGCTGGCTCGGCTTGTTCAGCGCGAGCTGTTCACCTCCGATGACGACCTCGTCTTCGGCTCCGAGCTCGGCGAGCACCTCGGCTACAAGGGGCTCAAAGACCGCTACCGCCGCGCCCTCGAGGGCGCAGGCGTCCGACCCGACTTTCGATTCCACAATCTGCGGCACACATTTGGCAGCACCGTTATCCGATACGCGGATTCCCGCGAGGTCATGGAGTGGATGGGACACGCCGACCTGGCCACCACCCGGCGCTACCTGGCGTTCGTGGACCGCGAGGACGCGGCGAAGCGAGTGTCGGAGGCCTTCCGACTCGAAGCGCCGTTGGACGACCGAGAAGCGTCGCCCGCGACTCCGTAAGTGTTCTCCGCCACCCACCGCGCCAGATCCGAGCGGGTGAACCGGAGACCCCGCTCGCCGACCCGGACGTGGGGGAGACCACGCGCCGAACGAGCTCGTAGAGGGTGCTGCGGGGGACCCGCAGCAGCTGTGCCGCCTGGCTGGCGTCTAGCAGCGGCTCGGCGAGTGAAGAGGTCTCAGGCATCGCGCTTACTTGGTTATGTCCGAATTTGCGGCCGATTGCCTCGCTTTTGGAGCTCCTAGGCTCAATGTCGATGCGGAGGCTGAAGTGCGTCACGTTCATCGGCTCCGAAGCGCCGCTCGACCCTCGGCGATCGACCGGTTCACCTTCGTATACGTCCAGCCGGTGGCCCGACAGATCTCCGCGTAGCTGAGACCGGCGCCGAACGCCAGCGCCCGGCGCTGGTCGGCTTTTAGCGCAGCCAAGGAGCGGCGCCGCTCGTCGACGTCCTCGGTGCGAAGTGTGCGCTCTTCCGGACCAGCGGCATCGGTCGGCAGTGCCTCGACCCACGGCTGTTCGGAGCCGACCGAACCGTTGGGAGCGTCGAGGCTGACGACCCGCCGACGCGAGGCCTTGCGCCGAAGCGCCCAAGCCTCGCGCATGACAGTTGTGTAAAGCCATGCAAGCGGCTCCCAGTCCCCTCGGTAGCGCTCGATGAAACGCAGGTAGGCGGACTGAAGCGCGTCCTCTGCGTCCTCGGATAGCTCGGCGTGCTTGCGAGCCTGCTGGCGCAGCAGATGCTCGGATCGCTGCAGCAGCTCGCAAAGAAGCTCTGCGTTTCGCTCGCGGTCCACAGATGCGCGTGACTTCGACTGGGCGTCCATGGGGGCGGCCAACCGCACGGCATGGCCGTGCCAAGATCGGCCGCCCGACGCCCAGCCGAAGACCGCCAGCCCGACGGCGGCGGAAACCCAGCAGCCTGGCGCTCAGGGGCCGAAGCCGATGCCCAGCTCACGCTCGATCCCAAGCTCGCGCGAGAGGCCGCGCTCCTGGTTTCTCTGTAGCCCGCGCTGAACCGAGGCGAGATCGTTGGCGCTGCGCTCCCACGCGGCGCGCTCAAAGCCACCCCTCGGCGCGGCGCCGAGGGCGCTGCGCCGATCGCTGATCCCGTGCTGCTGGCGGTGGCGCTCGATCACATCTATCCCCTGCTCCCAGCGGGCCAGGGTCGCTGGGTCGGCGGGCCTCTCTCCGAGGGCAGCAATGATGTAGGCCGGTGGGGCGAGGCGGTCGGCGGCGATCACGAGACGACGCCGCCCAGCGAGCTCGGCGTCGATTGCCGCCAGCTCGGCACCCGCGTCTGGCCCAAGCCATGGCGCGCTGCCCAGCGTCTGCTCCAGATCGGTGCGTAGGCGCCCCAGCTTCTCGCGCCAATCCCCCTCGTCGCGGTCAAGTCGGGCGAGCTCGGCTCGATCGGGCCGACGCTGCTGCTCGAGCGCCCAGCGGC
>JBBQNM010000097.1:0-5638 GCA_038329895.1 Solirubrobacterales bacterium
TTTCGCGATCCCCAGTGGTCGGAGCTGGCCGACTGGGAAGCGGAGCTGCGACCCCACTACGACGTCGCCGAGCAGATGCTCGGGGTCGTCGACTACGAGGGCATCGGCCCCGCCGACGCGCTGCTGCGCGAGTACGGCGAGCAGATCGGGGTCGGCGACACCTTCTCCAACACGCGGGTGGGGGTCTTCTTCGACCAGCCCGGGGTGGAGGTGCCGGACCCCTACTTCGGCGGTGAGGGGCCGGCGCGCGCGGGATGCCAGCGCTGCGGGAGCTGCATGGTCGGCTGCCGCTACAACGCCAAGAACACCCTGGTCAAGAACTACCTCTGGTTCGCCGAGAGGCTCGGGGTAGAGATCGTCCCCGAGCGCCAGGCGACCGAGGTGCGCCCGCTCGGGGCCGCCGACGGCTCCGGAGGCTACGCGGTCACCAGCGTCCGGCCCGGCGCCTGGGCCCGGCGCCGTCGCCGCACCCTGACCGCAAAGGGGGTCGTGGTGGCCGCGGGCCCGCTGGGGACCAACCTGCTGCTCGCCAACTGCCGGCACAGCGGCGCCCTGCCCCGCCTCTCGAACCGCATCGGGCACGTGGTGCGCACGAACTCGGAGTCGGTGCAGGCCGTGACGGCGCGCGACGACAGCCGCGACTTCACCAACTCGGTGGCGATCACGTCGAGCATCTATCCCGATCCCGACACCCACATCGAGGTCGTGACCTATGGGCGCAGAGGCGACGCGCTGAGCCGCCTGTTCACGACGATGACCGGGAACGGCACCCGCGTCACCCGTCCGCTGCGATGGATCGGCGCGATCCTGCGCCACCCGCTGCGCGCGGCGCGACTGCTGTGGCCCGGGAAGTGGTCGCGGCGAACCGTGATCCTGCTGGTGATGCAGACCACCGATACGGCGATGCGCCTGGTCCCAAAGCGGCGCCTGCTCGGACGCGGGGTCCGCCTACAGACTCAGCAGGACCCCGAGCGCCCCAACCCGACCTGGCTTCCCGCCGCCGAGAAGGCGACCCTTTGGTTCGCGCAGCGAATCGGCGGAATTCCCCAAAGCGGCACGACCGAGTCGGTGCTCAACATCCCCGCCACCGCCCACATACTCGGCGGCGCCGTGATCGGCCCGGACCCCGAACGTGGCGTGGTCGACGCCGGGAACCGCGCCTACGGGTACGAGAACCTGCTGGTCTGCGACGGCGCCGCGATCCCGGCCAACCCCGGCGTCAATCCGAGCCTCACGATCACCGCGGTTGCCGAGCACGCGATGAGCGCGATCCCGCCGAAGGAGGGCGCAGAGCCACTCCCGCTCCCTCAAGCCGCATTGCCGGCGAGCGGGGGCGCTCGCTAGCCAACCACTCCATAGCCCTAGCTCGCACCCCCGCCCGCCAGCCAAACCAACGCGGGCTAGGCCCCCGGCTAGCCCGCTTCAGCGAGGCGCTGGCTCACGAAGTCCCAGTTGACGACGTTCCACCAGGCGTCGATGTAGTCGGGGCGCTTGTTCTGGTACTTGAGGTAGTAGGCGTGCTCCCAGACGTCGCAGCCGAGCAGCGGGGTCTGGCCGTCGGAGACCGGCGAGTCCTGGTTGGCGGTCGATACAACCGCCAGCCCGGAGCCGTCGTGCACCAGCCACGCCCAGCCGGAGCCGAAGCGGTTGACGCCGGCGTCCTTGAACTGGCCCTGGAAGTCGCCGAAGCCGCCGAACGTCTCCTCGATCGCCGCGGCAAGATCCCCATCCGGCTCGCCGCCGCCGTCCGCGCTCATCATCTGCCAGAAGAGGCTGTGGTTGTAGTGGCCACCGCCGTTGTTGCGAACCGGGCCCTGCTTGTCGTCGGGCAGGCTGGAAAGGTTCTTCAGCACCTCCTCGACGTCCTTGTCTGCCCACTCGGTGCCCTCGAGCGCGGCATTCGCCTTGTCGACGTAGGCCTGGTGGTGCTTGTCGTGATGCACCTTCATCGTCGCCTCGTCGATGTGCGGCTCGAGGGCGTCGTAGTCGTAGGGAAGATCCGGAACGCTGTAGGCCATGGCTGTCTCCTCGTCGAGTTGGTCAACTCAGCCTAGCGACGCGCCGAAGCGGGCGGCTGGCGGCGCGCCTCGCCTGCTGACGCTCACTGTGTCGGGCTAGTCTCCGTGGCCGTGAGGGTCCGCGCCGCGGTCTTGGAGGATTTCGGAGAGCCGTTGGTCGTCCAGGAGATCGACCTGGCCGAGCCGAAGGACGGCGAGGTCCTGGTACGGCTTGTCGCCTGCGGCGTCTGCCACACCGATCTGTACACCGCATCCGGCGTTGACCCATCCGGCTACGCGCCGACCGTGCTTGGGCATGAGGGTGCTGGCGTTGTCGAGCAGACCGGCTCCGGGGTCACCTCGGTCCGGCCCGGCGATCACGTGATCACGCTGTTTTCGCCCCAGTGCGGCGAGTGCGTGCACTGCCGCGATCCGCGGACGAACCTCTGCATGGCGATCCGCGAGCAGCAGAACAAGGGCTACCTCCCGGACGGAACGACTCGCCTGTCACGCGACGGCGAGCCGATCCGCCACTTCATGGGCACCTCGACCTTCGCCGAGTGCACGGTGTTGCCTGAGATTGCCCTCGCCAAGGTCAACCCGGAGGCGCCCCTGGATCACGCTTGCCTGTTCGCCTGCGGCCTGTCGACCGGCCTCGGCGCCGCGATCAACACCGCCCACGTACAGCCGGGATCGACCTGCGTCGTCTTCGGCGCCGGCATGGTCGGCCTCGGCGCCGTCGCCGGGTGTCGTCTTCAGGGCGCCGAGCGGATCGTCTGCGTCGACCTCTCGGAGGATCGGCTCGAGCTTGCCAAGGGGCAGGGCGCGACCGAGACGATGCTGGGCGGCGACGAAGTCGTCGCGCAGATCGTCGAAGCGACTGGCGGCTTCGGCGCCGACTACACCTTCGAGGCCACCGGCAACGTCGCCGTCATGCGCCAAGCGGTCGAGGCGGCACGCATGGGTTGGGGACTTTGCACGGTGGCCGGCGTCGCTGGCAGCGGTGAAACGCTCGACATCGTTCCCCGCCTGCTGATCACAGGGCGCCGTGTCGCCGGCTCGTCGTTCGGCGGCCTTAAGGGCCGCGATCAGGTGCCGCAGCTGGTCGATCGGTACCTCGCCGGCGATATCGACGTCGATCCCTTCATCTCCCACCACATCCGGCTCGAGGATGTCAACCGGGGTTTCGAGCTGATGGAGGCCCAGGACGGCATCCGCAGCGTGATCGATTACCAGTGACCGGCGGCTCCGAAGCCCAGCGGGTCGTCTGAGCGCGAGTAGCCGTCGTCTGAGCGGGAGTAATCGGGGCGCCCGGATTTGAACCGGGGACCTCACCGACCCGAACGGTGCGCGCTACCAGGCTGCGCCACGCCCCGAGAGCGCTGATTATCTCAGAGGCCGAAGGGCCGGCGGCAGCCGCTCAGCGCACCGCCCCGATCGCGCTCGTGATCTGCGACAGGGTCGGGCTGTCCTGGAGCGTTCGGGTGCCGTTCGGCCCGTTGACGATCGCCGCCGGCTGGGCGCGGATGCTGAGGTCGGTGGCGAGCTTTTCGTAGCCGGCCAGGCGATTCTTGATCTGGTTGGTGTCGTTCGCAAGGTAGTCGCGCCACTGCGGGACGTCGAGCTCCGGGATCGCGCCGGCGATCGCGGTCAGGAAATCCTCACTGACGCCGACCCGCTTCGCCTCGTCCTGGTTGCGGAAGAAGAGGTAGACGTAAGGCCAGGCGTAATCCTGGTCCGCGGCCGCCTCGGCGCCGAAGAAGCCCAGCTCCTCGGTCGAGGGGCTGAACGAGTAGTGGCGGTACTCCATCCGCAGGTCACCGGGGCGAACGTAGCTCTCGACCAGCGGCGGGATCGTGGAGACGAACTGGTCCTGGCAGCTCGAGCACTGCAGATCGTCGAAGAGCTGGATCGAGACGGGGGCGTCGGGGGAGCCGAGGCGATCGCCGTCCTGCCGCACCCCACCGAAGATCTCCTGGGCATCGCCGATGCCGTCGAGCCGTACCTGGTTGCGGTCAGGCTTCTGGGTCGAGAGCGAGACGATGCCGGCGACCAGCACCGTCGCTGCGAGCGCCAGCAGCGCAAGCACCATCCAGCGACCGCGGCGGCGGCCCTGCTGCGCCGCAACTGCCTCCATCTATCCCGCGACCGCTTTGTAGTAGCGCACCGCGAGACCGGTGAGCAGGGTGCGGAAGCCTTCCTCGACGCTTATCCCCTCGGCGCCGGCATAGCCCTCCAGCCCCTGCTCCTCGATCGCCACGCTGCGCTGGACGACCTCCTCGACCAGCTCGGGGTGCTCGTCGCAGAAGAAGGCGCCCATCGAGTAGAGGTCGGTGTCCATCAGCGACTCGATGAACGAGTCGCGGCCCGCGGCCTTCTCCGGCGATGCCTCGGTCTGCGCCATACCTGAATCGTAGATTGGCGGGCCCCGGAGGGGCGGCGTGCAGATTCGCACCGGTCGCGTAGCTTTCCGGCGATGGCCTCCCGCGACGAGATCGTCGGCTTCTGCGATCAGCTGCTCGAGATCGAGTCTTTCGAGGACTATGGGCCCAACGGCATGCAGATCCCCGGCGCGGCGGAGGTCTCGAAGGTGGCCACTGGCGTCTCTGCCAACCTTGCCTTCATCGAAGGCGCCGTCGAGTCCGGGGCGCAGCTCGCGATCGCCCACCATGGTCTGTTCTGGGGAGGCGAACCGCAGGCGCTCAGCGAGCAGATGGCGGAGCGGCTACGTGTCCTGCTAACCGCGAAGCTGTCGCTCGCCGCCTATCACCTGCCTCTCGACGCGCACCGCGAGGTCGGAAACAACGCCCTGCTCTGCGAGGGCCTCGGATTCGAGCAGGACGGCGTCTTTTCGGAGTTCAAGGGGCGGCCGATCGGCATCGTCGGACGCAATGTCGACGGGATCGAGGCGGCCGAGTTGAGACGGCGGGTCACCGAGCTGGTCGGGCGGGAGCCGCTGACGTTCGATGCCGGACCCGACCGGGTGCGATCGATCGGCATCGTCAGCGGAGGCGCATCGGCGCAAATCCGCGATGCGATCGCCCTCGGGCTGGACGCGTTTCTAACCGGTGAGCCGGCCGAGCCGGCGATGGCCGACGCCCGAGAGGGCGGAATCCATTTCGTCGCCGCCGGTCACTACGCGACCGAAACATTCGGGGTGCGGCGGCTGGGCGAGACGGTCGCCGAGCGGTTCGGCGTCGAGCACGAGTTCGTCGACGTTCCCAACCCGGTCTAGATGGTCGCAATTTCGGCCTTTTTGGTTGACACATCCGTGCCAAGCGATATACATGGCACTCCATTCGTTTCCAAGAGAGGGAGATCCTCGTGGCCAACCACTTGACGCCGACCGAACTCGCCGACGAGTTGAGCATGAAACGGCGGGAGGTGATCGCCAAGTGCATGGAGATGGGAGTACCGATCTTCAACGGGCGTATCGACAAGACCCTGTTTACCTCCTCGCTGCGCAGCATCACCCAGCAAAAGAGTCAAGCCAGCGCCGCCTAGGTGTAGGCCCCAACCACGTTCTTCCGACCGGCCCTCCTTGGAGGCTGGGGGATGAGACCCCACCCAGCCATCCAAAGGAGGAACCGGATGACATTGCATCGCAACGCTAGGACGTGTCCAAGGTCCAGGCGCCTGAT
>JBBQNM010000098.1:0-5294 GCA_038329895.1 Solirubrobacterales bacterium
CTCGCCACCACTCCGGCCAGCTGCGCGTGGAGGGCATCGAGGCCGGGGAGCCGGGCGATCACCTTGAACTCCTCCGCGTCGAGCATCTCGCCGTCCACGAGCCCGCCCTTGAACTCGAGCACCTCCCATTCGCGGTCCAGCGTCGTGATCGCCTTCGCGGCGAGCGCCATGTCGCCTCGCACGAAGGTCAGGGCCGTGGGGCCTTCGAGCAACTCGGTCAGCTGCTCGCGACCGGCCTTCTCCGCCGCGAGCTTGGTGAGCCGGTTCTTGACCACCCGAAAGCTGGCGTCGGCCTCGCGCAGCTTGGCCCGAAGCTCGGCCGCCTGCGGCACGCTGATGCCCCTGTAGTCGATCGCGAAGATAGACTCCGCGGCCTCGATCTGGCCTGCGATCTCCTCGACTGCGGCGGCTTTTTCCTCGCGGTTCAAAGGTTCGGTGCTCGGTGCTCGGTGTTCGGTGCTCGGCCCCTTGGCAATGAAAAACCCGCCAAGCAGGCGGGCACAGAGGCGACAAGCGTCTTCTGGCTCCACCTGCACCGGGCTTCCGGGCTTGCGCCCCGCCGGTGGTCTTCGGCAGCTATGCGGGGGCGAATCTTAGCCAGCTCGAGGCTTGCACGGGCGTGGGGCTCACCGCCCTCACCAGATTGACCTGTCTTCACGCCGAGATCCGGAGGGCCGACCGGGAGCACATGAAGGTCCGTGAGATCGTCAGGCTCATCGAGCGGGACGGGTGGCAAGTCGTTCGAACACGCGGCAGCCACCGTCAGTTCAAGCATCCCACGAAGCCGGGCTTGTCACCGTGCCCGGCAAGCCCGCCCATGACTTGCATCCAAAGACGCAGAGCAGCATCCTTCGACAAGCGGGACTGAAGCGATGACCGAATTGGCCGAGAAGGCAGAGCGCTATCTAATCCTGATTGAGGGAGGACCTCCCTCGAACTATTCAGCCTGGTCGCCGGACCTGCCCGGCTGTGTTGCGACGGGCGCAACACGCGAGGCCTGTGAGCGCGAGATGCGAGAGGCGATCGCGTTTCACCTCCAGGGGTTGGCCGAGGAGGGGGAGCCGATCCCTGATCCCTCAGGTCCCGGCGTCTACATCGAGGCATCCCTCGCGTAGCGCCTCCCGGCGTCCAGCTCAGCGCGGATGATCTGACAGTCCGCAGTCAGGCAGGGACGGACTCTGAGGCCTCGGAAGGGCCTTCCGCCCCTTCCGTAGCGGCGGCGCCAGGCACGATGTCGCGTTCCCCAGTCTTGCCGGTGTCGACCCGGATCCCGGGGCCCATCGTCGTCGTCAGGGTGCTGGAAAGGATGTAGCGACCCTTGGCGCCAGCGGGCTTGGCGCGCACGATCTCGTCTATCACCGCCGCGTAGTTCTCCAGCAGCTGGCGCTCGTCGAAGCTCGCCTTGCCGATCGTCAGGTGCACTATGGCCTGGCGGTCGGTTCGGTACTCGACCTTTCCCGCCTTCGATTCGCCAACGGCCTTCTCGAGGTCATCGGTGACGGTGCCGACCTTCGGGTTCGGCATCTTGCCCTGGGGGCCGAGGATGCGCCCGAGCTTGCCGACCACCGACATCATGTCGGGCGTCGCGATCGCGACGTCGAAGTCGGTCCATCCCTCCTCGACCCGCTTTGCCAGGTCGTCGTCGCCGACGAAATCGGCCCCGGCGGCCTCCGCGTCGCGCGCCTTCTGGCCCTTGGCGAAGACGGCGATCGTCACGTCCCTGCCGAGGCCGTGCGGGAGCGCCAGCGTTCCGCGCAGCTGCTCCTCGGCGTGGCGCACGTTGACGCCCAGTCGCACGTGCAGCTCTACGGTCTCGTCGAACTTCGCCGTCGCGCCCTCCTTCAGCAGCTGCACCGCCTCCGGGGGCGGGTACTGGCGGGGGCGGTCGATCTTCTCGTAGACCTCGCGGTAGCGCTTGCCGTGAGCCATCGCTAGTTCCCTTCGACGTCGACGCCCATCGAACGGGCGGTGCCGGCGATGATCTTCGACGCGGCGTCGATGTCGTTGGCGTTCAGGTCGGGCATCTTGCGCTCGGCAATCTGGCGCACCTGGGTCATGCTGATCGTGCCGACCTTGTTGAGGTGCGGTTCGCCGGAGCCCTTGTCGATTCCCGCCGCCTCCTTGATCAGCACCGCTGCCGGGGGCGTCTTGGTGATGAACTCGAAGGAACGGTCCTCATAGACGGTGATCTCGACCGGGATGATCGTCCCGGCGTCCCCCTGGGTCCTCTCATTGAACGCCTTGCAGAACTCCATGATGTTGACCCCGTGCTGACCCAGCGCCGGGCCGACCGGTGGGGCCGGGTTCGCAGCCCCGGCAGGGATCTGCAGCTTGATCAGCGTCAGGACCTTCTTGGCCATCGGCGGGCGAGGATAGCGGGAAGAACCAGCCTGCCTCGCCGCGCCGCTAACAGCTCGTGATGCGGTCCTTGCCCGACCTGCTTCGGCAGCGGTCGCTGCCTCCACCACCCGAGAGCCGATCGGCGCCGCCCTGCCCCGCCAAGCGGTCCTTGCCGGGACCGCCCTTGATCCGGTCGCGCCCGCCTCCACCACGCAACAAGTCCTTGCCCCCCTGGCCAAAGATCGTGTCGGGGCCGCCGCCCCCATCGACCTTGTCGGCGCCGGCGCCGGCCCGGATCGTGTCGCGGCCACCGAGGCCGCAGACGAGATCCTTGCCGCCCTGGGCGAGGATCAGGTCGCGGCCCGGAGTGCCGACGATCACGTCGCGGCCCGGGGTTGTAGTGACCGGGCCGGAGCCTCCTGACGCCAACAGCGTGGCGCTCTGCCCGAAGCACTTCGGGCCCCGTCGCAGCACCGTGAACTCGTCGGCGCCGATGTCGGGCGCCGCCCCCTGCGAGCGCGGCTCGCCGTCGATGTCGATGCTGTCGGCGGCCGCGTCCCTGGCCCCCCGGTCGATCGTCCACGAGCCGGCGAGCTGATGGACGTCGCCGGCGGCAGGGTTGGCGAGCATCGCGGGCGCCGTCTGATTTGTGCCGGCGCCCGGGTCGGTGACCGTGCCGTGGGTCCCCTCGAGCTGCGAGTCGTAGTTGGAGAAGGAGAAGTCGGCGATCGCGGCCGAGCCGCCCGAGCCGCCGACTGCGCTGGCGTCTGTGGAGGTGCCGTTGGCGATCACGCTGCTGGCGTCCACGGTGACGCTGCCGCCACTGCCGCTGCTGGTCGACGCGACTCCGGTCGAAGAGGCACCGGTGGCGACGGCGGTGACGTGACGGAGCACGGCGACGGCGTCGTTGCCCGGCGCCACCCCGGCGCTTCCGATCAAGGCCGTGCCCCCGCTCCCGGTTGCGATGCAGCCGCTGTCGTTCAGCAGCGGGGGAGTCGCGGCGCTGGCCTGCAGGTAGCAGGCGATCGCGCCACCGGCGCTGGTGATCGAGACCACCCGCTGGGCCCGCGCTCCGACGCCGACGATCAGCCCGATGACGGCCGACGTGTGCACCTCGACGTTCTCCAGGGTCGCCCCGGCGTGGCCGAGTACGACGGCGAAGCCGGAGTTCGAGTCGATCAAGGGGCGCGCCGCGCCAGCGGCAGGGTGGACGTGGATCGCGTCGCTGGCCAGCAGCGGGTCGGTCCCGGTGCTGTAGGTGCCACCGAGCAGGACCACCTCGTCGCCGTCGGTGACCGCAGGCGCCTCGACCGCGGTCTGGATGTCGCAGGGGGCGGCCTCGGCGCAGGCGGTGCCGCCGCCGCCCGGGGCGGCGAAGCGCACGGCACCGCTTGCAGTGACCGGCGCCAGCAGGCAAAGCAACCCCGACAGGGCCGCTGCCCAGATAGACCTGCGTAAGACCAAAGGACCTTCTCCCTGCTCAGAGGCAGTTTAGGTCCGGCCTATTTGGATCTCATCCTCTTTATTTAGATCTTCTTGACCTGGTCGTAGCCGACCTCGACCGGAGTCTCGCGGCCGAAGATCGAAACCAGCACCTTGAGCTTGGCGGCGTCCTCGTTGATCTCCGCGATCTCGCCGGAGAAGTCGGAGAGCGGGCCGGAGATGACCTTGACCTGCTCCCCGATCGAGAACTGCGCCTGGGTGCGCGGCCGCTCGGCGGTCTCGCGATGCAGAAGCCGGTCGACCTCAGGAGCCGACAGCGCCACGGGCTTGTTGCGCGCGCCGACGAACCCGGTCACCCCAGGCGTGTTCTTGACCAGGCCCCAAGCGTCGTCTGACATCTCCATGTTGACCAGCACGTATCCGGGCATGGTCCGCTTCTCGGTCTGGACCTTCTGGCCGTCCTTGACCTCGGACACCTGCTCGGTGGGCACGACGACCTGACGGACCTGGCGCTCCTGGTCCATCGTCTGCACCCGGTGCTCGAGGTTGTGCTTGACCTTGTTCTCGTGGCCCGAGTAGGTGTTGATTACGTACCAGCGATACATCAGAGGATCTGCTTGATCATCCAGTTGAAGGCCGCATCCAGGAGGCCGAGGTAGGCGCCGGCAATCGCGACAAAAACGATCGTCACGGCCGAGGCCTGCACCAGGGTATCCCGATCCGGCCACTGAACCTTCTTCAGCTCTGCCCAACAGGAGGCGATGAAACCGACCACAGCGCCGCGCTTGCGTTCCTCGGAGGCCTGCTTCTCCTTCTTTGCCAAGCGCTCGCTCTCCTTGCGCTTCTGGTCCTCGCGAGCCCGCTTCTCAGCGTCCTTCTGGTCTCGCTCGGCGGCGCGGCGCTCGGCGCGGGTGGGCTTCGAGGCGTCGGATGTCTCCAGCTCGGCCTCAGGGGCGCCAGCCGCCATCCCGATCTCCACCGCCGTGACCTCGGCGACGTCGCCCGACACCGGTACCTGGGTGTCGTGCTGCGCCTCGGCTTGGCCGTCGGGCGATGCCTTCGCCTGGCGCTGCTCCTGCGCCTCGCGGGCGCGTCTTTCGGCCTTGCGCTGCGCGCGCGTCTTGGCCATCGCTAACGAGTCTCCTTGTGCGGAGTGTGGCGGCCGCACCAGCGGCAGAACTTGCGCAGCTCGATTCGATCCGGGCTGTTTCGCCGGGACTTGTTGGTCTGGTAGTTGCGGCGCTTGCAGTCTTCGCATGCAAGCGTCACCGCGATGCGTACCTCTCCGCGAGCCATTTCTCCTATGCGGACGCCGTTACAGAAAAACGTTCCGGGCGCAGGGCGCGCCGGAACCGGGCGAAGAATAGCGTGCCGCCTCGCCTCGCCTCGCACGGCAAAGACCCCAGAAACGCGAAAGCGCCCCGCATCAGGGCGCCCAGCGCACTTCAAATCCCCAATCGGCCTCAGCTTGGACCGGAGCCATCCCTCGGCTTCCCTGCTTTGAGAACGCC
>JBBQNM010000099.1:0-5284 GCA_038329895.1 Solirubrobacterales bacterium
CCACTCACCGAGGCCGGGCTTGAGATTGATGACAGGCTCCGCTTTCGTGCTCAGGGCCCGGGCCAAATGCTGGTCGAGCGGATCGATGCAAGCCGATCTGGATTGGATCAGTTGCCCGGCGCCGCAGGCGAGCCAGTCGACTAGCAAGTGCTGAAGCTCAGGCTGGCCGCGCGGCGCCGGGCAGTGGCGCCGGCTTTGCCTGACGACGCGGCTCGGGATCCCGCGGCTGTCCCGGCCGCCCGATCCGGGCCAAGCCGACGCTGAGGATCGCCAGCAGGCAGAGTGCGATCGCCAGCACGACCAGGGGCGCGAGCGTGGTCAACCAGCTGGGAACGCCCTTCTTGGACTCTCGCTGAAGGAGCTGCTTGTCGAGGACGAAGGAGCGGTCGAACTTCGCCGGCGCGGCGACCCTGGGCGCCGGAATCGCGGGGTCGGCCGGGAAGTAGATCGGCA
Organism: Solirubrobacterales bacterium; assembly: GCA_038329895.1. GTDB lineage: Bacteria > Actinomycetota > Thermoleophilia > Solirubrobacterales > 70-9 > Mayfieldus. The sequence goes on from JBBQNM010000099.1 coordinate 454, forward strand.
GGCCGAGGACGCTGCGCCCGGTCTGCAGCCGCAGGGTCGCCTTCCAGTCGCCGTTGACGGGAATCGGCTCGGTGGTCCGATAGACGCCGCCGCCGCCGACCTCCTCGAGGCGGTTGACCACCAGGCCACCGCCCTGCCACGAGGTGATGTTGAGCCATTTCGCGTCCGCGGCGGCTTCCGCCGGGTAGATCTGCACCCGCGCCGAGACCTCGCGGTCGGGGGCGGGGCGGACATCGGTCAGCTTCACGTTCGCCCCGTACCCTGCAGGAACCGTCGTCGCGAGGCCGTCAGCGACCAGACCGACGAGCGCCAGCAGCGATACAGCGGCGGCGGTGCGGGCCACGCGGGGGCGCGGCAGCTTCCCGCACAACGCCGCCCCCATCAGCCCCCCGGCCAGCCCCCCGGCGACCCCGGCGATCGTGGCGAGGATCGGCCCTTCGGGCAGCAGATGAACATTCCACGGAAGCGTGTAGATCAGGTTCGTCCAGCCGTACTCGGCGGCGAAGCCGAGCGTCCCAATGCCGATCCCCGAAACCACGCCAAGGGCCAGCGGCCGATCCGCGAGCCAGAGCGCGGCCAGCTCGACGCAGCCGGCCTCGACCACATAGAGGGGCAGGTCGGGCGTCGTCTCGCCGAACACCGGCCCGACGATCAGCGAGATCGCGCCGCGCGCCAAAAGGAAGAAGGCGACCGCGCCGAGCGCGCCGCCGCGTCCGATCCAGATCCGGGCGCAGACCAGCGCCGTACCGGCTGCGAAGGCGATCAGCAGGGGCTGGAAGATCATCTGGTACTGGGGAACGCCGAAGTCGAACTCGCCCTGGAAGGTCGAGAGTCCGATCAAGAATCCTCCCATCAGCGATGAGCGACGCACATGGGAGAGGCCGCCGGGGGTCCGCTCGCCACCGCTCCCCGGTCGCGCCCTGATTCCCTCCACCATCAGGACAGCCATCCCGATCAGGGTGAGCGCCGCGCCGCCGATCAGCATCATGTGCGTGGGCCCCCACAGCGTCACGTCCTGCCCGAAGAGCCGGTGCCAGAAGTCGTCGAGCGGGAAGCCGAGGAGGGCGAAGCCCGCACAGGCGGTGATCAGGACACCGCCGAGCGGCGCGTACCAGCCGCGGTTGATGCGCACGGCGGTGTCCGAGGGCCGCTCCCGCGGCAGCGCCATGGCGATGAAGCCGGCGCAGAAGATTCCGAACAGCCCCGCGAGGATCAGGTAGTGGGCCGGATTGGCGAGCGGCCCGGGATCCCTGCCGACGTCGATGTGCAGCGAGATATCCCAGTACATGCCGAGCAGGGCGACCGTCAGAGAGACCGTCGCGACGGCGGAGGGCAGCGCCGCCCATCCGGGCAGCCCGGTGCCGCGCTCCGCCCACGCCGCGGCCCGGGCCAGGTGCTGGCGCCGGCCGTAGCGGTGGCCCATCACCAGCCAGAGCAACGCGCCGCTGGCGATGATCGCCATTGCATTGGCGATCAGGATCTGCCCGATCGCCGCTCCGCCGGCTGGATTCGCGGCGGCGAGGGTGGAGAGGACTGCTGGGATCATGGCGCCTTCCCGTGGTCGTACGTTCGAAGCTCGAAGCTATGCATCGCCGGTGAATGTATCACCAAATGATGGAACATAAGTCCATGTACAATTTTCGGGGATGCAACTCACGCAGGAACAAAAGGGGCTGACGATCGACGAATTGGCGCAGCGCACCGGCATGACGGTGCGCAACATCCGCGCCCATCAGTCGCGCGGCCTGCTGCCGCCCCCCGAGGTGGTCGGAAGAACGGGCTACTACGACGAGGACCACGCCGCCCGCTTGGAGTTGATCAAGGAGATGCAGGGCGACGGCTTCAACCTCGGCGCGATCAGGCGCCTGCTCGGGGGGGTCGGGGACTCGAGCAGCGAGGTACTCGGGTTCGCTCGCGCGGTCCGCGCGCCGTTCGAGGAGGAAGAGCCCGAGATCCTCGAGGCCGAAGAGATCGCGAAGCGCTGGGGTGGAGATGCGGACCCCGCTCTGCTGCGGCGGGCGGAGCGGTTGGGCCTAATGCGCCCGCTGGGCGAGGGCCGGTTCGAGGTGCTCAGCCCGCGCGTAATGAGGGCGGGCACCGAGCTCGCTGAGCTCGGCATTCCCCCGCAAAAAGCGTTGGAGGTCGCGGCCAAGCTGCGCCGCCAGTCGCGCGAGGTGGCCCGCGTCTTCATCGAGCTCTTCCTCGAGAACATCTGGAAGCCCTTCGAGCGCGCCGGGCGCCCGGAGGAGGAGTGGCCGCGAGTTCGCGAGGCGCTGGAGCGGCTGCGCCCGCTGGCGTCGGAATCGTTGCTCGCGATCTTCGGCCTGGTGATGACCGAGGCGACCGAGAAGGCCTTCGGGCGGGCGCTGGAGAGGGATCTGTCCCGCGACTCCCGCCGCCGCCGCTCCCGCCACCGCGCCGCGCGCGGCCGACGCCGCTAAATTGGACCCTGCGCCCGGATAGCTCAGTTGGTAGAGCACTTCCATGGTAAGGAAGGGGTCGTCGGTTCGAGTCCGACTCCGGGCTTGTCTACACACGAGCACGATTCATCCCAGCGGCACCGCAACTACTTCCGGGACGGGGGTCTTTGATAGAAGCGATTGCGGGGGGCGGGACGAGGCACTATTGCTCGATTTTGCGCTGCAAAAGAAGCGACCAGAGCGGCGTGCCTGGCTCATCAGGCTGGTGCTGGTGGGTGGCACGGTCTGCGCCTCACTGATCGGCGCGCCGGTGGCGTCAGCCGGGACTCATATGCGGGAGGTCCGCTACCGCGGCTACGACATCGACGTGCCGGGGTCATGGCCGGTGTACGAGCTGGCTGCTGATCCCTCACGGTGCGTCCGATTCGACCGGCACGCGGTGTACCTGGGCCGGCCTGGTGCGAACCAGCGCTGCCCCGCGCACGCTGTGGGCCGCACCGAGGCGATCCTGATCGAGCCGCTCAACGACGCGGCAGTCCAGCCACGGCAACCAGACACGGTCACCCTCACTGGCACCCGGGTCAGGCCGCGCTCATTGCCACCAGCGTCCTCAACCCAGGCTCTTCTTGCCATCCCGTCCGCCAGCGTGCGGGTGACTGCCACCTGGCGGCGGAACCCCAGGGTCGTTGAGGGAATCCTTCAAGGTGCGCGGCGGGTGGCTGGAGCGCGACCGGCCGCTCCGACGCCAGCTGGCACACACCGGGCCCGCGGAGGCCGCGGGCAGACGCGGCGAGCAACCGCGTCCTACTACACCGGGCTGGGTTTCGACACCTGCGCCACACCATCCACCGCGACCATGTCGGCGTGGTCTGCCTCGCCCTATAGGGGGGTCGGGATCTACATCGGCGGTGCCAACCGGGCCTGCAGCCAGCCAAACCTCACTAGCGTTTGGGTAAGCAGCCAGATCGCGGCCGGCTGGCAGCTGATCCCGACCTACGTCGGCCTTCAGGCACCAAGCAACGGTTGCGGTTGCGCAGCGATCCATCCCGCTCAGGCGGGGGCGGAGGGCGTAGCCGCGGCCGATGACGCGGTGAGCAAGGCCGCAGCCCTTGGCATCGGACCGGGCAACCCGATCTACTTCGACATGGAGTCCTATACCCCCGGTGGGACCAACAGCTCGGCGGTGCTGAACTTCCTCGGCGCGTGGACCGGGGAGCTGCACGCAAAGGGGTACGTATCCGGCGTCTACAGCAGCGCCTCCTCGGGCATCACCGATCTGGTCGGCCAGTACGGCACTGGCTTCAATGAGCCAGATGACGTGTGGATAGCCCGCTGGAACCTGCAGGCCACGACCGTCGATACCGCCGTGCCCGCCGGCGACTGGAGCAACCATCAGCGCCTGCACCAGTACCGAGGCGGCCACAACGAGACCTATGGGGGCGTGTCGATCAATATCGACAACGACTACCTCGACGGCGCTCTCGCCGGGATCACAGCCCCCCCGAGAGTGGTGCACCGGCGCCATTGCCCACGCGTTTTGTTCGCGCGCCACCCTAGGTCGAGCGCGTTCAAGATCCGCACCTTCAACGTGTTCTCCTGTGCGAAGGCCCGCAAGGTCGCGGCGGCCTCCCGGCCGAAGCGCTTCGAAGCTTCGGGAGGTGCCCGCGTATATCGCCGGCGGGACTTCACCTGCCGCGGCCGCAAAACGGGTCGAGCGCGCGTGATCTACATCTGCCTCACCGGCAAGGCGCAGATCAGATTCGTGCGAGCGGACTGACTGAGCAGCTCGTTCGGGCCCGCTGCGCCGGCTTCTCGGCGCGCCCCCGTAACGTTGTTTCCAGTGGTGGGCCCTCTCCTGCACCAGCCTCGGGATGCTGCTGGCGACGGTCAACTCGGGGACGCTGATCATCGCCCTGCCGGACCTCGAGCGCTCCCTGCACACCTCTCTGCTCGAGCTCGTCTGGGTGATTCTCTCCTACATGATCGCCTCCACCGTGCTGGTGCTGACGGCGGGGCGCCTCTCTACACACGTGAGGGAGAGCCTCCCGAGGACGACTTCGAGGCGATCAAGAAGGTGATGCACGCGATGCCCGACGAGCGGGCCGTCGGCGACCTCGAGGGGGCGGCCTCCCTGCTTGCCGGGCGACCCGACGCCAACGGCCGCATCGGCTGCGTGGGCTTTTGCTCGGGCGGGCGCCAGACGCTGCTGCTCGCCTGCAACACCGCCCGACTCGACGCCGCGATCGACTGCTGGGGCGGCAACGTCCGACGCGCCGAGGACTCCAACCCCTCGCCCGACGATGCGGAGGTCCTCCGCCAGCGGTTGGAGGCCGCCGGCAAGCAGTTCGAGATCGAGGTCTACGAGGACGCCGGCCACGCCTTCTTCGCCGACTACCGCCCCAGCTACCACG
>JBBQNM010000100.1:0-5272 GCA_038329895.1 Solirubrobacterales bacterium
GTGCTCCCTTCAGAGCGTCTTTTGGTTGGCACCGAGGAGCCTGAGCGAGCATGCGGACGCCCCGGCCAGCTGGCCGGGGCGTCCGACTTCAAGGTCCAGCTATTGATCTCCCAAGTGTCGGGAGAACTTGGGGTTAGTCCGATCTAGATCACCCGCGCGCTCGCGCCGACTCGCCGTGGACGGGAAGCCCCTCAGCGCGCGCCAGCGTGTCCACATAGGGCGCGAGCGCCGCGGCCGCGGGGCCGGGCAAGTTTACATTCGCGATCCGGCGCCGGAATGCGGCCGGGCCGAGCGGTCCGGAGAAGCGCCCGGTTCCGCCGGTCGGCAGTACGTGGTTGGAGCCGGCCGCGTAGTCCCCGAAGGCTGTCCCGCTGGCGCGACCGACGAACACGCACCCCGCGCTGCGCACCTGTCCGGAAAGCGCGTAGGCGTCCTCACTCATCAGCTGCAGGTGCTCGGGTGCGTAGGCGTTCGCCAGCGCAACCGCATCCGAGAGGTCCGGCAACTGGACCAGGGCAAGCGGTGCATCGGCGACGCTCGGACGTTGCACGGCGACGTCGGTCACCGCCTCCGCGAGGCTGTCAAGCACCGCCTCCTCGACCCCCGCTGCGATCAGCGGGCTGTCGGCGCCGTGCTCGGCCTGGGCGCAGAGGTCCAGCACCGCCCACTCGAGCTCGGTGTCGTGGCCGACGATCAGCATCAGCTCTGAGGGGCCGGCCAGCCCGTCGATCCCGACCCTCCCGAACGCCCAGCGCTTTGCCCCCTGCACCCAGGCATTTCCCGGTCCGACCACGACGTCGACCGGCTTGACGCTCTCGGTCCCGCAGGCCAGCGCGATCACCGCCTGGGCGCCGCCCATCGCATAGACCTCGTCTACATCGCAGAGCGCGCAGGCGGCCAGGGTCACGGGGTGCACGCGACCGTCCTCCCCCGGAGGCGACGCCACCGCGAGCCGCTCGACGCCCGCAACCCGCGCCGGGATGCAGCACATCAGAACGCTGGAGGGGTAGGCGGCGCGTCCGCCCGGAGCGTAGACACCGGCCGAGCGAACCGCGATGTCCTGCAGCACCACCGCTTGGCCCTGAGCCAACTCGACCTTGTGGGGCGTGTCGTCGACCTGGGCCTCGGCTACGGCGCGCACGTTGGCGGCGGCGAGCTCGAGCGCTTCGCGGACTTCGGGATCGAGCGACTCCAGGGCCGCCACCACCTCGGACGGCTCGACCCGAAGGCGCTGCGGTGGGTTGTCCGGAGAATCGAAGCGCTCGGTGAGCGCCAGCACCGCGGCGTCGCCCCCCTCGATCACCTCGCGGGCGATCGGCTCAACGTCGACTTCGGGCGCCGTCTCGGCGGCCCAGTCGCGGATCTCGGCCGCGACCGCCGGCGCCTGCGTCCAGTCGAAGCGCCTGACCCTCATCGCTCTGCCGCCGTTCGCAGGCGCGCGGTCAGATCGTCGACCTCGGTCGCGCGCAGCTTGTGGGCGACCCGGTTGGCGACCAGCCGCGCGGTGGAACGGGCGATCTCCTCGCGCACCTCGAGCTGGTTCTCGGCCAGGGTCCGACCCGTGGCGACCAGGTCGACGATCCCGTCGGCGAGCCCGATCAGCGGCGCCAGCTCGACCGACCCCTTGACCTCGATCACCTCCGCCTGGCGGCCCGTCTGCTCGAAGTAGCGTTCCGCGACGCGCGGGTACTTGGTCGCGATCCGCATCGCCCCGAGGCGCCGTTCGGCCTCTCCAAGCCGCTCGTCTCCCTCGCGGCCGGCGAGCACCATCCGGCACTCGCCATAGCCGAGGTCGAGCAGCTCATAGACGACGCGGTCGGACTGCTCCAGCAGCACGTCCTTGCCGGTGATCCCCAAATCGGCGGCGCCCGCCTCCACGTAGGTGGGCACGTCGGAGGGCCGCATCGTGACCATGGTCACGCCGCTGCCGTCGAAGATCATCGAGCGCGAGTCGCTGCGCAGCCCGTCGGTGTCGAGGCCGACTCGATCGAGCATCTCCAGCGTGTCCTCGAACAGGGCCCCACGTGGCACCGCCAGCTTCAGCGGCCCCTCCAGGCGCGCCCTCGTCGCCCCCGAGACGCTGGTCGTCGTCATGCCCCGTCCCCGGTCTGACCCTCGCCTGCCCGCTCCTCTTCGGCTTGGGCGACGTGCACGCGCTCGAGGTAGAAGGAGAAACCGGCTGCCGGCAGGTCGCGGCCGAAGCGCGCCAGCAGCTGGTCGTAACGACCGCCGCCGCCGAGCACGTGGCCGACGGCGGGGTCGTAGACCTCGAGGATCGCGCCGCTGTAGTAACCGAGGTCGCGCAGCAGGCCGAGATCGATCTGCACCCGCTCGGCGGCGCCACGCCGCTCGAGCTCCTCGAAGGTTCCCTGCAGTCGCGCCGTGGCGCGTTCGACGGCGTCGCCGCCGATCGCGCGCGCCTCTTCCAGCACCTCGCTGCCGCCGCGAAGCTGCGAGAGCGAGACCAGGGTGGCGCGCTGCTCGTCGCCGATCCCCTCGGCGAGCTCAAGCTCCTCCTGCAGGCCGACGAGGTCGTGCATGGCGAGCTTCTCGAGCAGCGAGTCACGGGGCTCACCCTCGATTCCCAGCTCCGCCAGCGCCTGGCGGTAGAGGTCGGCGTCCCCGAGCCCGATCACGGCCCGCCGCAGCCCAACGGCGTCGAGCGCCGCCTGCAGGACCTCCACCACCTCGGCGGTCCCCTCCGGGGCCTCGGGGCCGATCAGCTCCACCCCGGCCTGCGTGAACTCGCGCATCTGGCCCCGCTGCGGGCGCACTGCCCGATATGCCCTGGCGATGTAGCAAAGGCGAAACGGCGGCTCGGCACCGCCATAGCGGCCGGCGACCAGGCGCGCGATTGGGACGGTCATGTCGGAGCGCAGGGCGAGCAGGTCTCCGCGCTCGTCGAAGAACCGGTAGGCGGAACCCGCGGTGCGCCCGTCGCCGCGCGCCAGCACCTCGTCGTACTCGATCGTCGGCGTGCCGACCTCGCCGTATCCGAAGCCTGTGAACGCCTCCAACAGCTTCCGCTCGAGCTCGCGCATCTCGCGCATCTCGTCAGGAAGAATGTCCCTGGTTCCCGGAGGGATTGGGTGGATCATTGGCCGCACCTTAGGCTTTCGTTACTCGTTCCTAGTTCCTCGTTCCTCGGGAGGTCGCCCGAAGGTTCGCTGTTTAACCCCGAGAAACGAGTAACGAGCAACGAGGAACGGAACCTGCGCCTAGGCCGGAACCCGTTCAGAGCTGATGCGTTCGATATGCGCGCCCAACGAACGCAGCCGCTCGTCGATCCGCTCGTAGCCGCGGTCGATCTGGCGTACGTTGCCGATCTCCGACACCCCGTCGGCGGCGAGCGCCGCGATGAGCATCGCCATCCCCGCCCGGATATCCGGGCTCTCGAGCCGCGCGCCGTGAAGACGGCTCGGACCGTCGACGATCGCCCTGTGGGGATCGCAGAGCGTGATCCGAGCGCCCATCGCGACCAGCTTGTCGACGAAGAACAGCCGGTTCTCGAACATCTTCTCGAAGATCAGAACCGTGCCCTCGGCCTGAGTGGCGAGGGCCAGCGCGATCGAGGTGAGGTCGGCCGGAAAGGCCGGCCAGGGGCCGTCTTCGATCTTCGGGATCGCGTCGCCGACGTCGTCCTGCACCCGCAGGTTCTGCTCCGGGGGGACGAGGATGTTGTCGGGCTCCTCGACCATCGACTGCAGGCCGAGGCGGCGGAACTGCCGGCGCACGGTGATCAAATCCTCAGGGATCGCCCCGCGGATGCGCAGCTCGCCGCCGGTCGCTGCGGCCAGCCCCATGAAGCTCGCGACCTCGATGTGGTCGGGTGAGACCGAGTGCTTGGCGCCGCCCAGCGACTCCTGCCCGTGCACGGTCATCATGTTGGAGCCGATCCCCTCCACTTCGGCGCCCATCTTGCCCAACAGCCGGGCCAGGTCCTGGACGTGGGGCTCGCAGGCCGCGTTCTTGATTGTCGTCGGCCCGGGCGTCAGCGCCGCCGCCATCAGTGCGTTCTCGGTGCCCATCACCGAGGGCTCGTCCATGAAGATGCCGCACGCCTTCAGGCCGCCTGGCGGAGCGCTGAGCTCGATCCAGCGATCGCCGCCGACGCTTGCCCCCAGCTCGCGGAAGGCGTCGAGGTGCGCGTCGAGCCGGCGGCGTCCGATCACGTCGCCGCCGGGCGGGGGCATGCGCGCTTCCCCGAATCGGGCCAGCAGCGGGCCGGCGAGCAGGAAGGAGGCGCGGATCCTGCTCGCGAGCTCCTCGTCGACGGCCGCCTCCGAGACCGAGGCCGCGCAGAGGCGCAGGCTGTTGTCGGCGACCCAGCTCACTTCGACGCCAAGCCGCTCCAGTAGCGCGAGCTGAGCCTCGGTGTCGCGGATCCGCGGCACGTTGTCGAGCAGCAGCGCCTCCTCAGTGAGCAGGCAGGCGGCGATGATCGGAAGCGCGGCGTTCTTGTTGCCCGCCGCGACGATCTCTCCCGAGAGCGGGACGCCGCCTTGTATTACGAATTTCTCCATGGGAAGTTGGGAAATGCCCGCAAATGAACGCTTTGCAGGGGCGGCACCGCCGTGTGCCGCTCACCGGCTCCGGGCGCGACTAGGGTAACACCGGCATATGGACGCGATTTCGCGCGACGCCGCCTGGGAGCTGTTCTGCGAGTGGACCGAGTCCGACTCGCTGCGCAAACACGCGCTCGCGGTCGAGGCAGCGATGCGCGCCTACGCCCGCCGCTATGGCGAGGACGAGGAGCTCTGGGCGGTGACCGCGCTCGTCCACGACCTCGACTACGAGCGCTATCCGGACCTCGAGACGGGCCATCCACGCCACGCGTTGAAGGAGCTCGAACGGCTCGGCTACCCGCATGAGGTGATCGACGGGGTCGCCGGTCACGCCGACTTCCTGGAGGTGCCGCGCGACACGCAGATGGCGAAGGCTCTCTACGCGGTCGACGAGATGTCGGGCTTCGTCACCGCCTGCGCACTGGTGCGCCCGACGGGCATCGAGGGGATGAAGCCCAAGTCGGTGCGCAAGAAGATGAAGCAGCCGTCCTTCGCCGCCTCGGTCCCCCGCGACCAGCTCGAGCGGGGCGCGGAAGAGCTCGGCGTCGAGATGAGTGAGCACATCCAGGTCGTGATCGACGCGCTGGCCGAGCAGGCCGACGAGCTGGGCCTGGGCCCGCGTGAGGGCGCCACCACGGACGCTGCATGAGGCGCTGGCTCAAGGTCCTGCTCGGGATCCTGGCGGCGCTGGTCGTGCTGCTGATCCT
>JBBQNM010000101.1:0-5234 GCA_038329895.1 Solirubrobacterales bacterium
CAGAGCTCCTGCAACGCGTCGGCTCGTTGGCGACCGTGGGGGTAATCGCTGCGGCCAGCGCCTACCTCCTGCACCACGCCCCACCACTCGCCAACCATGCGCTGCTACCCATGACAGTCGCCGTGGGGCTGGCGACACTCGCCGCAGTCGCCGCAGGGCGGGCGGCCGCCGCTCGTCACCATCCCGCGCTGCCGATCGTCGTCACCGCCGCCGGCGACCAAACCGAGGTGCGGCGCGCCGGCCGCGCGGATCTCCAGTTCAGCGCTTCTCTCCACGCCCGAGCACTTCCGCACGGATTCTTCGTTGCCCTCGGCCCAGGCTTCCTGCGGGCGTATTACGCGACGTTCGTTGACTCACCTCACGCCGTAGCCCTCGTGGCCTCGATGCAAGGGCACCCGGTAGGCGCCTTGGTCGGGGTGCTGCGTCCTCAGGCCCACCTCCGCCGGGTCCTTCGCCGGCGTGGGATTCGCCTCGTACTGCTCGGAGCAATGGCATTGCTCAGCCGGCCCCGCTCTGGATGGCGCTTTGTGCGGACCCGTGTCGCCCATTACACGGGGGCGTGGCGACGCCATCGGAATACGGCGGAGCCGAAGCGCTCCAATCGAGCTGCGGCTGTGCTCAGCCATGTGGCGGTGGTGCCCGGGGCCCGGGGCGCGGGGGTGGGCTCGGTGCTCCTGTCGGCCTTTCTTGAGGAGATTCGGATCGCGGGCATCGAGCGAGCGGTGGTCACCACTCTCGACGGCCCTGATGGAGCTGCCGACTTCTACCGCCGCCACGGATGGCGCGACGCCGGCATCCGAAAAGACGTGGACGGCATCTGCATCAGGAGCTTTGCGATCGAGCTAAAGGAGGCGCAGCAGTGACCCGCGCTCTGGCTCTCATGGCGCTGGTGGGCGCGACGTCCGTCGCGGGCTGCCTGGGACTGGAGAACACAGGGCAAAGCGGCCACGAAGCCCTACCCTCTGCGCCGCCAAAGGTTCCTGCCTTCGAGCCCGTGTCTGTCGAGGAACAAGCGGGTGCGAAGCGAGTTGCCGCTCGTGTCGCGCAGAGGGCCCTGACCTATCCACGCGGAGCCACCCCGGAGGAGGTGGCCAGATCCCTGGTTGGGCCCAACGGGCGGATCGCCGGGCTGGCGAAGGCGCTGCGCCCGGCGGTTCGCCCCGGGGCTCGTTCCTGGGGACGGGTTGTCTATCCGCAGCTCTCCGGCCTTACCGCAACGACGCTGGGGACGATCGTCGTGGTCAGACAAGTAACCGAGGACGCCGACGGTCGCCGCCAGAGTTGGACCCGCGCCGTGGACGTCCGCTTGCGCCGCTCGCATAGCCGTTGGACTCTTGACCGACTCGCTTCCGTCGGAGGGTCACCGGTCAAGCGGCCCGATCAGCTCTCCCAAGCCGCCCAGCGCGTGGTCGAGCATCCCAACATCGACCTGCCCGACTCGGCTCGCTGGGATATCTATCGCGGACGAGTCGACGAGTCGCTGCTGAGCGCCCTTGCCGACGCCGCCGATCGCTACAGCCTCGCGATCAGCGTCTTCGCCAGCGGACACCCCGCGAACGTCTGGGCTACTACACGAACCAGTGCTCACACGGCAGGTCTGGCTGCCGACATCTACAAGGTTCAAGGACGTTTGGTGATCGAGCAACGCGAAGCGGACACCCCGGCATTCAACCTGACCAGGGAGCTCTTGAGCGGCGGCGCAATCCAGATCGGCAGCCCGTGGATCTTTGCGCCCGGGGGCAGCACGTCGTTCTCCGATGCGACTCATCAGGACCACATCCATCTGCAGCAAAGCGCCGCCGGCTGACGATCCGATGCGGGCGCGCGACGATTGCTCAGCGCTCGCTGGCATAGCCGAGGATCGATCGATCCACCAACCACTCGACCGGTGCCCGATCGTCGGTGTAGACGTCGCCGCCTGGGAGCCGCGGCGTCAGCCGCCCGGCCTCCCGTGCCGCGCGGCGGCGCAACTCTGGCGGCAGCAGCCGGGCCGCCTGGCGCATCCGCCAGGCGGATGCTGGCCCCTCGCTGGCCGTGAGCAGCGTGTTGACCGGCTGGATCGGGTCGCGTCGCACGGTCGGGAAGACGGCGGCCATGGTGCGCCCGAGGACCCGCTCCAGGTCGCTGTTGCCCTTTGGGTGGCCGACGTTCACGATCACCGTCCCACCGGGCGCTAGGTGGTCGCGCGTCAGCTCGAAGAACTCGCGCGTGATCAGGTAGAAGGGGATGTAGGGCTGGCGATAGACGTCGACCATGATCGCGTCGTAACGGCGCTCATTGCGGGCAAGGAAGGGGCGCGCATCCTCGGTGTAGGTACGCATGCGAGGGTTTCGCAGGTCGAAGAAACGGCGCCCTAGATCGGTCAGCTCGCCGTCGATTTCCACGGCGTCGAACCAGGTTTGTGGGAAGTAGTGCCCGTAGGCGCGGGCGACCGTCCCTGCGGCATTGCCGAGCATGAGGACGCGGCCGGGCGCCCTGCCGCTGGCACTAAACGGCAGCACCAGGTAACCGTCCCAATAGTCGTCGGTGAGATAGCTGCCCCGCCTGTAGAGCGAATGCACCGCCTGGCCTTCGTTGAGTTCGAGCGCCCGATCGCCGTCGTCCTGCTCGACTACGCGAACGTACTGGTACGGGGTCTCGTCCTCGAACAGGACGCGACCGTCGCCGGCTGCCTTCACCGCCCCTACCGGGAGGGTCGCGATCACAGCCAGGGCCGCCGGCAGCGGCGCAAAGCGCCAGCCGAGCCCCCAGACAGCCACCAGGGCGAGGGCCACGGCGAAGGCGAGGAAGGTCCGCTGGGTGCCGGCGAAGGGGATCAGCAGCAGCGCTGAGAGCATCGTGCCGACCAGCGAGCCCGCGGTCGAGACGGCGTAGAGGCGCCCCGCCACCTCGCCCGCGTGCTCGATGTCAGATACGGCGAGCCTGATCGCGTAGGGCGAGGCGGCGCCCAGCAGCATCACCGGAACCGACACCAGCACGAGCACGCCCAGCAGCGAGCCCACGAACGCTCCGGCCTGGACCGACTCCAGCGCATCCACCGAGACCCGCAAGAAGGGCCGTGCCGCGAAGGGGACGATCGCGAACAGCATCGCGGCGCTCATCACCACCAGGCAAAGCCCGCGCAGGTCCGGATGGCGGTCGGCGAAACGCCCTCCGAGCCAGTAGCCAACCGAGAGCGCCACGAGCACGACGCCAATCGTGTTCGCCCAGACAATCGTCGAGGCTCCAAAAAACGGCGCCAGCAGGCGCGCGGCGGCGATCTCGGCCCCGAGACTGGCCGACCCGACGACGAACACGAGGACGAAAAGGAAGAAGCCGCTGGCGCTTCGGTTCGGTGCCTTGCTTGTGCGCATCGTTGGCTTGGTTCGGAGTTCGAGCACTGCGCGGGAGCCCGGCTTCGGGAATCGAAACTCACAAGCGGGACTCCTACGCAGTGTAAGAGGGAGCGCTGGGATGCCCCCATGGCCGCATTCGCCGCGGTCTCTGCGGTGCGGATCCTCCTCGGCCTGGCGCTTTTACTGCGCCGCCCTGGCGAGCAAGTCAATCGCGAAGTCGCCCTCGAAATCGAGTGCGGCGCTGGCACTGACCTGGCGCGGCCTCGCCCTTTCTGCCGTGCTGACCGCTGCCTCAGAGCAGTTGTGGCAACTCCCCGTAGTAGCTGAGAGATTGAGCCCGGTTTTCGTGCATGGCGGATGTCCGTCGCAACCAGAGTGCGCTCGGCAACGACGACTGGCAGCGCTTGATCGCGGCGATCGACGCGATCCGCAGGCCGTCGGCAAACAAGCCGCGCTACCAAGACTTCGTAGCGGTCCACCAGGCAGGGATGGACCCCGACCTAACCGAGCGGGCTCTTGAGGGTGGGGGCGCCAGAGTCGCTAGCTGAGGGAGGCTTCTCGCCTCGGTTGGCGCGGTAATCGCCGCAGCGCTGATCGCGGGGCCTTCGACCCCTACCGCTCTCAACCGCGCGCACTTCCTGAAGCGGCTTCTCTTATCTGAACAATTGAGCGGATCTTCAGTTAATCTGCAGGGACCGTGAGCCACGGCGGCCATTCGGATCCAGGTGAGCTGACGCGGGCGCCGCGTGCCGCACAGATCGCGGAGACGATGCAGGCCCTCGCCGCGCCCAGTCGACTTCGAATCTTGGGGCGCCTGCACGAGGGTTCGGCCTCGGTGGGTGAGCTGGCTGACGCGATCGCCATGGAGCCCTCCGCGGTCTCCCACCAATTGCGCGTCCTTCGACATCTCGGGCTCGTGGTCGGGCAGCGCGAGGGCCGCCAAGTCGTCTACGAGCTCTACGACGCTCATGTCGGCCAGATGCTCGAGGAGGCGATGTCTCACGTCGAGCACCTGCGGCTCGGCCTCGCCGACCAGGGTCGGAAGGCAGCGACGGCGCCGGCATGAGCCGAGCCGAGCAGCTGCCCGACGAACGCCCCGCTCACGCACATTCCCACGGGGATGGTCATGGTCGCCACGGCCACTCGCACGGGCTGATTGACCCCTCCATCAAGCGCTCCCGCGAGGGTCTTCGCGTGGTCGGCGTCTCGCTCGCAATCTTGAGCGTCACGGCGGTCGTGCAGGGGGCGATCTACATCGCCACAGACAGCATCGCGCTGCTGGCGGACCTGATCCACAACGCCGGCGATGCGCTCACCGCCGTCCCACTCGGCGCTGCCTTCCTGCTGCGTTCAGAACGCGCGGAGCGCGGCGCCGGCATGTTCGTTGTGCTCACGATCCTGGTCAGCGCAATCACCGCCGGCGTCTTCGCCATCGAGCGCATCGTGAATCCGTTGCCCCCCGAGCACCTACTCGTCCTCGGGCTCGCCGGTGTCGTCGGCGTCCTTGGCAACGCCGTCGCCGCCCGGGTCCGCCTCGGCGGGGGTCGCCGGCTCAACAGCGCCGCTCTGATCGCGGACGGAAACCACGCCCGTGCCGATGCCTACGTGAGTCTCGCGGTCATCGCCAGCGCCGCCGCCGTTTGGGCGGGAGTTGACCTCGCCGATCCACTGATCGGGCTCGGCATCACCCTCGTCATCCTCCGCATCACGTGGCACTCGTGGCAGACCGTGCGGGCCCCCCACGTGCCGGGCGCGATCCAGGCATCGATCGCACCGAAGCCCGGCAACAATAGGGTCGAACCAGAGCCGCTTCCTCAGAGGCAATCGAACTCCTTAGACGGGCCCCCGGATAACAGGAAGAAGCCGGGCCCGACGCGCCCCGCCTAACCGCATGCGCTC
>JBBQNM010000102.1:0-5027 GCA_038329895.1 Solirubrobacterales bacterium
GGTGGTCCCGGAACGACCGGCGCCCGCCAGATGGCGGGCGCCGGTGACTCAAACTGTTTGGTCAGCTACGCAGGCTGGACAGAGCCAGCAACTGCGGCCGGGCCCTTGGGCCCGTCCTCGGACTCGTAGTTCACCTTCGCACCCTCGTCCAGGGACTTGAAGCCCTCCCCGGCGATGGCGCTGTGGTGAACGAAGACGTCCTTCGAGCCGTCATCGGGTGTGATGAACCCGTAGCCCTTGTCGTTGCTAAACCACTTGACAGTTCCAGTGGGCATGTAATTCCTCCACTTCGTGTGCTGCGACGCGGAGGATGCAATGAAGCAACGACCCCGACCGCTAGGCACGACTTTGCCGGGTATCTACCCGGCCCAACGGCGGGACCGTAGCGCAATGGCCCGCTGGACGTGGCAAGGGTCGCCCGAGAACCGCCTATCCTCGCCTGGATGCAGCACTTCCTGCTCGCGACGCACGCCCAGCGCTACGTCACCCACAACGCCCTCGGCCACAGCGCTTCCAACACCACCTGGACCGCGGTGCTGGCGGGCCTGATCCCGATCCTCGGCATCGCCGCGCTTGGCATCCTCGTCTACGCCTTCGTCCGCAAGGGTGACGGCGAAGCGCCCGACTGAGCTCCCCGCCGTCGCTCTTCTTTTACAGTCTGCATGCAAATTGCATGCATCTGGATGCTACCGTGTTCGACCATGTCGATCATTCAGGTGCGCGGCGTATCCGCTCGCACCCACCGGCGTCTCAAGGTGAAGGCGAAAAAGGAGGGCAAGAACCTCTCCGAGTTCCTGCGGTCCGAGCTCGAGGAGCTTGCGGAGCAGCCAACTCTGGAGGAGATGCTGGCCAGGGTGGCTTCACGCGAGCCGGTCAAGGGTGAAGGCGGAGCTGCTGCGGTACGGGCCGGGCGCGCCGAGCGCGAAGCGCGTTGATCGTCCTCGATGCCTCGGCGTTAACCGACTGGCTGCTCAACACGCCTTCCTCGGGCCCGGCGGTTGCGGAGGAGATTCGTGGAGCCCGGTCTCTTCACACTCTTGACCTCGCTCAGGTCGAAGTCGTCTCGGCCCTACGTCGCATGGAAGCGCGTAGCGAGTTGAACGAACGCAGAGCCTTGGAGGCGCTGGGTGACCTGGCGGCGATGTCAGTGCTGCATCACCGCGCTTCGCACCTGCTGGTGCGGATCTGGGATCTCCGCGCGAGCCATAGCGCCTACGACGCCGCCTATGTCGCCCTCGCTGAGGCCCTCGCCATGCCCCTCGTGACAACGGATCGCCGACTCGCGCGTTCCACCGGCCACCGAGCCCGGATCGTCGAGGCCGACGCCAGCGCATAGCCGGGCACCCGCCTATAGCCTCCCGCCTCCTCTCGACCTGACCCTTCCAACCCCGGAGGTACCAAGCACCCATGTTCGTCTTCAAGGCCGCAGTCGTCGGCGGCGGCACGATGGGCGGCGAGATCGCCCAGGTGATCGCCAACGCCGAGATCCCCGTCGTCGTCAAGGACATCGAGCAGGAGTTCGTCGACGCCGCGCTGCAAAAGGCGCACGACGTCACCAAGGGCCAGCTCGACCGCCTGGTCTCGAAGGAGAAGATGACCCAGGAGAAGGCCGACGAGCGCCTCGAGCTGATCACCGGGCTGATTACCGGCACGACCACGTACGAGGGCTTTTCCGACGTCGATTTCGTGATCGAGGCGGTGCCGGAGAAGATCGAGATCAAGCAGGCCGTGTTCGGCGAGCTCGACGAGGTCACGCCCGGGGGCGCGATCCTGGCCTCCAACACCTCCTCGCTATCGATCACCGAGATGGGCGACGCGACGCTGCGGCCCGAGAAGGTGGTCGGCTTTCACTTCTTCTACCCCGCCTCGGTGCTGCCGCTGGTCGAGGTGATCGCCGGCGCCGACACCTCGGCGGAGACGATGCAGGCGGCCTCCAACTTCGCGCAGGCGATCCGCAAGCAGCCGATCGGCTGCGGCGAGGTGCCCGGATTCGTCGTCAACCGGATCCTGATCTCCGCCGTCGGCGAGGTCTTCCGCGCCCAGGAGGAGCAGGGCCTCTCGATCAAGGCGATCGACGAGGGCGTCAGCGCCCAGAACATCGCCCCGATGGGCCCCTTCATCCTCACCGACCTGCTCGGCCTCGACATCGGTTTGCACACCGCCGAGCACCTCAACGAGTCTTACGGCGACAGCTTCTATGTCCACCAGGGGATGAAGAAGCTGGTCGAGCAGGGAAAGCTCGGCGCGAAGACCGGCGGCGACGGCTTCTACAAGGACGGCGAGCCGCAGCTCGAGGGCGACGCCGAGCCCGACCCCGAGGAGCTGGCCGAGCTGTTCGCCGCCAAGGCGCTTCGCGAGGCCTGCCTGCTGGTCGAGGAGGGGGTCTGCTCGGTGCGCGACATCGACGTCGGGATGATGGCCGGCGCCGGTATGGACCCGCGCCGCGGCATCTTCCCGCCCTTCTGGAAGGCCGACATCGACGGGCTCGACACTTCGCTCGAGCGGATGGAGAAGCTGGAGGAAAAGCATGGTGAGCGCTTCAGCCCGCCACGGCTGCTGAAGCGCCTGGTCGCGCAGGGCCGCCTCGGCCTCGCCTCGGGCCAGGGCTTCTATCCCTACCCGCAGCCCGATGAGAAGGTCGAGCAGCCCGAGCAGGTGAAGCTGGAGACCCGCGGCTCGGTGGCGATCGCCTGGCTCACCAACCCGCCGATGAACGCGGTCTCGCCGCAGGTGATGGCCGACCTCGGCAAGGTCTGGGAGAAGGTCAAGGAGGCCGAGGGGGTGGGGGCGATGCTGATCTGCTCCTCGATCCCGATGGTCTTCTCGGCCGGCGCCGACATCAAGGCGTTCACCCAGATGGACAGCCCCGAAAAGGGCCGCGAGATGGTTGACAAGGGCCACGCGCTGCTGCGCGAGCTGGGTCAGAGCCAGGTCTCCACCGTCGCCGCGGTCAACGCGATCGCCTTCGGCGGCGGCTGCGAGCTGGCGATGTCCTGCGACGCGCGGATCGCCGCCCAGGCGGCGGTCTTCGGCCAGCCTGAGATCAAGCTGGGGATCATCCCCGGCTTCGGCGGCACCCAGCGGCTGCCGCGCCTGGTCGGCGAGTCAAAGGCGCTGGAGATGAACCTGATCGGCGACGCGATCTCCTCCGAGGACGCCTTCGAGCACGGCCTGGTCAACCGGGTCGTCCCCGACCACGAGCTGTTCGACGAGGCGCTCTCTTTCGCGCGCCGCCTCGCCGAGCAGGCGCCGGTAGCGGTCGAGCAGATAAAGAAGGTCTCCCACAAGGGCGACCTCGACGAGGGGATCGAGGCCGAGAAGGGGGGCTTCGCCGAAGCCTTCCTGTCCTTCGACGCCAAGGAGGGCATTGGCGCCTTCCTTCAGAAGCGCAAGCCACACTGGAAGGGACGCTAACAATGGCGTCCATGGGGAGGGCATCGGCGGGCCTGGCGGCACTGGTGATCGCGGCCGCGGCTCTGAGCGCCTGCGGCGGAGGCTCGGACTCGTCGAGCACGAGTACGAGCAGCAGCGGTGCCGGCTCCAGCTCCGTGGCCAAGACTCCGTACGGCAAGAGTCTGGGAAACCTTTGCGCGCATGCAGACAAAACGGTCAACGCATTGCCGGAGTTCCCCTATCCGACCTTCAACCCGTATTTTCCAGACACCTCGAAGCTTCCGTCGATCGGGCGCTTTTTCGACCGCACCTCCCTGCCGGCCTACGAGGCCTTCGTTTCCAAGGTCGACAAGGTCCAACCGCCACCGTCCCAGAAGCAGGCGTTTGAGGCATTTCGCAGGGACCTCGACGCATACCTGGCAAATCTGAAGCGCCAGATCTCCGCCGCCAAGGCCAGCGACTCGAGTACGTTCGTTGACACCGTGAAGGCATTCGGCGATATCGAGTCGCGGGCGCACGCGGACGAGGGAGCGTTGGGGATTCCGCCGTGCGAGGGGATCACTTAGATGGTCCTGACCTGCGACGGCGTCGCATGGCGCATCCAGCATGCCGCGCTACGCTGAATCCGTGGGTACCGCTGCCAGGGACGGCACGGCCGCGCGGCTTGCCGAGCTGATCCGCGAGTCGCGCTGCACGGTGGCGCTGACCGGCGCCGGGATCTCGGTTCCCTCGGGAATCCCCGACTTCCGTACCCCTGGCACGGGGATCTGGGAGAACGTCGACCCGATGGAGGTCGCCCACATTGACGCCTTCCGTCGCGACCCGGAGCGCTTCTGGAGCTTCTACCGTCCACGCTTCGAGACCCTCGACGACAAGCAGCCAAACGACGCCCACCGGGCTCTGGCTCGGCTCGAGGCCGAGGGTCTGCTCGACGCCGTGGTGACCCAGAACATCGATCGCCTGCACCGCAAGGCCGGCAGCGAGCGGCTGATCGAAGTGCACGGCTCGATCGACACCTCGAGCTGTACGAGCTGCAACACCTCGTTTCCACTCGAGCAGGTGGAGACGCTGTTCACCAACGGCGTCGCCCACTGCTCGGCATGCGAGGGGCTGGTGAAGCCCGACGTGGTGCTGTTCGGGGAGTTTCTGCCCGAGGACGCGATCCACGAGGCCCAGTCGCTGGCCGAGCGCTGCGACCTGATGCTCTGCGTCGGCTCCTCGCTGGAGGTCTACCCGGTCGCCGGTCTGCCCAGCATCGCGATCGCCTCGGGCGCCAAGCTAGGGATCGTCACCCAGGGCCAGACGCCCTATGACTCCGAGGCCGACGTGAAGCTCGACGGCGACGTGGTCGAGGACATGACGGCGGTGCTGGCGGCGCTGTAGTGGATCAGGCGTCGGACCAGAAGAGCCTGGAGGAGATCGTCCGGCGCGGCTACGAGGCCTGGAACAGCGGTGATCTCGAAACCATGCTGGCCTTCGTGCATCCGGACCTTGTCTGGGTCACCACGGGGGTGTTCCCAGGCCTGCGTCCGAGCTACTCGGGTCATTCGGGATTCCGAGAGTTCTGGAGCTCTTTCATGGAGCCCTGGGAGACGCTCGAAATCGAGATCGAGGAGCTGGTCGAGCTCGACGAG
>JBBQNM010000103.1:0-5000 GCA_038329895.1 Solirubrobacterales bacterium
CGGGTCTTGAGCCGCCATTGTCGTGGCCGTCGCCGCGGCCCCGCTTGGTGCAGGGTGAACGGGGGGGCCACCCGGATACTCCGGCTGCGGGATGAATTGCTCGGGATAGCCGTACATCCCGTGCTCGGAGATATCCAGGCCCGCGTCCTCTTCGGCCTCGCTGACACGCAGGCCGTAGGTCTTCTTGATGATCCAGAACGTCCCGAAGCTCATCGAGAAGACGAACAGGAACGCGACCGTGAATCCGATGGTCTGGGCGGCCAGCTGTGTGAAGTGGCCCGAGTACACGAGCCCGCCCTGGGGATCCCCGAAGGCGTTGTACTGGGCCAATCTCGGCGCCGTGAAGATGCCGCATGAGACTGTCCCCCAGATGCCGGCCAGGCCGTGCGCGGACAGCGCACCGACCGGGTCGTCGATCAGCTTGTCGATCGCGTAGACGCCGAGCACCACGATCACGCCGGCGACAGCGCCGATGATCGGGGCAGCCCAGATCTCGACATAACCCGACGGGGCGGTGATCGCGACCAGCGCCGCGATCGCGCCGTTGCCGGCCATGCCGATGTCGATCGCCTTGGTCTTCGTGTACGCGGTCGCCACCGCGGCAATGACGCCGGCCGCGCCGGCCAGGTTGGTGATCATCAGGATCTCGGCGAAGCGCCCGTCGAGGGCGTTCAGCGTCGACCCCGGGTTGAACCCGAACCAACCGAGCCAGAGGATCAGCACCCCGAGGCCGAACAGCGGCATGCTGTGGCCCGGGATCGCCCGCGGCTTGCCGTCGGGCCCGTATTTGCCCTTCCGCGGCCCGAGCAGCAGCAACGCCGCCAAGGCCCCGCTGGCGCCGATCAGGTGGACGGCGGTCGAACCGGCGAAGTCCTGCATGCCGGCGATCGACGTCCCGAGCCAGTGCCCGTTCTGGAGGAACCCGCCACCGAACACCCAGTGGGCGCCGATCGGGTAGATGACCGTCGAAAACACGATCGCGTAGATGATGTAGACGCCGTACTTGATCCGTTCCAGCGTCGTGCCCCAGACGATCGCCAGCGACACGGCGCAGAAGACGAACTGGAAGAACCACTTCGACTCGAGCGTCGCGTCGGACAGCGACATCACCGGGAAGTTGGGATGGAACGTCGTCAGACCATCCGCGGTGACGCTGTTGGCACCGAGGTGGGTGAAGAAGAACCCGCCGTCGTGGCCGATGAAGCTCCCGAGTGGCCCCCCGAACGCGAACGCGAACCCAACTGCCCACCAGCCGATCGCCGCGATCGAGAAGTTGGTGAGGATCTTCGCGACCACGGTTCCGGCGTTCTTGGCGCGGCTGAAACCGATCTCCAAAAAAGCGAACCCGGCCTGCATGAACATCACCAGCGCACCGGCGACGATCACCCAGATCGTGTTGATTCCCACCGACGCATCGAGCTTGCCTGCAATCGCCCGATCCAGGTCAGTCGAGTCGGCGAATGCGCCTGGCGCGACGATTGCCAAAAACAGCAGCGCCAGCGGTATCGCCGCTAGGAACCTCCATTTCATAACCGTTCCTCCTTGCCCGCCGAAGCCTGCCCCGGCGGTCGCGGTTTGCCTATCGGACCACGGTAGGCTCGGGACGGCCGCCTGCCTTTAGACGGCTGTCGTAAATGTCGGCGCGGCGTCTCTCCTATTTGTAAGCCGTGCCTACAGGAACGCCGAGCCGCGCCTGACCAGCGCCTCGTACAGCTGTTCCTGGATCGTGTCGCGGACCCGCTCCGAGATCTCGAACAGGAGCGCCCGGTCATCGGCCGCCTCGGGCGGGTACTCGCTGACGTCGATCGGCTCGCAGAATTCGATCCGCCAACGCGAAGGCAGCGGGATCAGACCGAGCGGACCGAGCCAGGGCAAGGTCGGCGTGATCGGAACGAAGGGCGCGCCGAGAAGCTTCGCCAGCAGCTGGCTGTCGGCGATCTTCGGGTAGATCTCCTCCGCGCCGACCACGGCCACCGGCACAATCGGTGAGCCGGTGCGCAGCGCCACCTCGACGAAGCCGCCGCGACCGAAGCGCTGCAACCGGTAGCGCTCCGAGAACGGCTTGCCGGTCCCCTTCACCCCCTCCGGGAAGACCATCACTATCTCGTCCTGCTCGAGCAGCCGGATCGCGTTGAAGGGGCTGGCCGGGACGCCGCCGACCTTACGCATGAAGAAGCTGAGGAAGGGCAGCTCGAAGGCCCAGTTGAGAACCATCGGGCGCGGCCAGCGCGGCAGCGGGTGCTCCTTCATGATCGCCCCGACCAGCATCGTGGCGTCGAAGGGGAACAGCGAGCCGGAGTGGTTGCTGACCACCAGGGCCCGCCCATGCGAGGGAACGTTCTCGACTCCGGTGGCTTGCACCCGCCACCAGAAGTCATAGAGGAACTCGAAGAACGGATAGACCGCCTCGGCGAACTCCTCGTCAAAGCCCCATTCGTCCTCCTGGTAGCGGCCGGCCATCCGCCGTCCCATCCGCTGCACCGAATCGCGCAGCGTCTTCGGCAGCGCCACCGCCGCGCGCTCGGCGGCACTCATCGGGTCCAGCCCGTCGTTGAGGCCCGAGCGCACGCGGCGCAGGAACTCCGCCGTCCCCGCCACCGCCTCGACCGGCCGCTCGCCCGCCACCCGGGTCTCGGAATTGGCGCTCATCGCGACCTCACGATCCGCTGCGCAACCGCGCCGGGAAGCGGCGAGGGGAATAGGCGCCGGCTGGCGGCGTTCTTGGAGACGAAGTCGCGCACCGCCCCCTCGGCATCGAAGCGCGGCTCATAGCCGACTTCCTCCCGCAGCCGCGTGTTGTCGACGCCGCGCCCGTAGCGCAGCAACATCACGCCGTCGTTGTAGAGGTCGGCGGCGCCGAGCCGGCGGCCCAGCTGACTGAACATCGGCCCGAACAACGGGTGCGGAATCGGGAGGGTCGGGCGGCCGGCCAGTCGGAGGATCTTGGTCAGCGAGATGGTTCCGCGCGGCGCCACGTTGACCGGACCGCGCACCGGGTTGCCCGTCGCCGCGGCGAGTGCCCCGGTTGCGTCCTCGGCGTGCAGGAGCTGGAGTCGGGGATCGAAGCCGAGCTGGGTCGGGACCACCGGCAGCGAGAGGTAGCGGGCGAGCGGCGCGTCGAGGCCGGGGCCGATCTCCGGTTGGTATCGGAGCAGGCAGCAGGTGATGTCGCTGTGACGGCGGGCGAAGTTCTCGAAGTAGCCCTCCAGCTCCCCGATGTCGCGCTGAAAGCGGGTCTTGAGCGGATAGCGTCGGGCCATCTCCTCGGTGAAGAAGGACGGGGCCGCACCCTCACAGCCATAGATCGCGGCGGAGCTGCGGACCACCAGGGAACGCAGGGTCGGGGTCTTCTCGCAAGCGGCGAGCAGCTGCAGGGTGCCGATCACGTTGATGTCGTGAAGCGCGCGCGCCGACTTGCCCGGCTCGGGGTACCAGAGGATCCCGCAATGAACGACGGTGTCGGCCTCGGTACCGGGCAGGATCCGGGCCAGGACAGGGTTGCGGATGTCGGCCTCGATGAACTCGGTGCGCTCGAAGTCGCCGGGCGGCGCGGCCGTGTCGATGCCGGCGATGAACTCGATCGTGGGGTCGGCCTCCAACCGCCGCGCCAGCTCCGAGCCCCAGTGGCTGGCGATCCCGGTGATGACGACCCGCCGCCCGGGCGCCACCTTAACCCTCGACCTTAGCTTTCGCTTCGAGCTTTTCGACCCGTTTGGAGAGCTCGTCGAGCTGCTTGGACAGCTCGCGGACCTCGTCGTGGCTAGCCAGCCGCATGCCCTCGATCGCCTCGATCACCTTCCCGGCCGCGCCGGCCGAGCTCTCACGCGCCTCCTGGGCCCGCTCGGCAACCGCTTCGCGGGCCTCGCGACCTCTTCGCGCCACGTCGTCGAGCACCTCGCCGGCTCGCTCGCGCGTCCCTGCCGCCCCCTCGGCGGTGGCGGCGAAGGTTCGCTCGATCGCCGTCCGCAGGCTGTCCGGCATGCCCCGGGCTTCGTCCTGTTTCCGCTGCTCCGACACGCCCTGCAAAGCTTATTCCGCTTGACACCCCTGCGCCCCACCGCCCCTATCGCCGCCGATGCGCTTCTGCCCGGCGACCCCGCCCGCGCCCTACAGCTCGCTCAGGAGCTGCTGACCGAGCCGAAGATGAGCAACCACGCGCACGGCCTGTGGGGCTATGGGGGTCGCACCGCGCAGGGCCGCGAGTTGACGATCCAGTCGATCGGGATCGGCGGGCCGAGCAGCGCCATGGTGCTCGCAGAGCTGAGCGCGCTGGGAGTGCGCCGGGCGGTGCAGGTCGGGACCTGCCGAGCGATCGCCCCCGATCTGCGACTCGGCGACGTGCTGATGGTTCGCGAGGCGATCGGCGCCGACGGGGTAAGCCGCGAGCTGCGGGGCGAGGCGACGCTGGCGCCGGACACCGAGCTGGGCGCGACGCTGACGGCGGTCGCGAGCGCCGAGGGAGTACGAAGCGTGAGCGTCGCGAGCACCGACCTGCTCGGCGAGCTGGACGGGCGCCCGGCGCAGGAATGGGCCCGGCGCGGCGCCGAGGCGCAGGAGATGGCGGCGGCGGCACTGCTCGCCGCCGGACCGCGATGCGGAGTCGCCGTGGCCTCGCTGCTCGCGATCACCGAAGCCGATGGCGAGGAGATCGAGGACGAGGCACTCAAAGAGGCCTCGGCCCGGATGGGCCGCTTGGCGCTGGCCGCGCTTTCTACCTCTGGTTGAGGGTGAGACCAGAGCCGGGCTAGTCCGACTCAGAGACCTTGAGGCTCCCCTGGTCGGCGGAGACCTCCTCGCCGGCGGCAAGCTGGCGCCGCAAGGCGCCGACGTCGCGGGCCACGGTGTCGAGCTGGTCCTCGAGCGACTCGAGGCGGTCAGACAGCGAGCGGAGCCGCCGCTCCAGGCGCCCCAGCTCGTCGGCCGAGGGCAGGCCGACCGCGTCCATCGCCCGTTTCTGGGCCTGCGAGGCCTTCTCGCCCATCCCCAGCGCCGTCGACAGG
>JBBQNM010000104.1:0-4998 GCA_038329895.1 Solirubrobacterales bacterium
GAAAGCAGAAGCCCGCGCGGTGACGCTAGGACCCTCCCCACGTCGCGGTGTTGGCGCGCCAGTGCAGAGCTCGTGTGGGGGTGAGTTGGAGCAGCGGTCCGTCGGGGGTGCGGTCGCGGTAGGGCTGGTACTTGGTGCGCAGGGCCGCGAGCGCGTTGGGCTGGGCGGAGGGATCGTCGAGCACTTGCACAGTGCCGAGGACCTGGACCCAGGCGAGCGTGCTCCAGTCCTCGTCGTAGTGGTCCACGGTTAGGGCGGCACAGGAGCGACGACGCAAGTAGCGGATGCGGGCCAGCTGTTCGCCGGGCACCCGCTTGGGCTTTTCGTCGACGGCGGTGTAGAGCCGGTTGCCGGCGAGCGCGAAGGTCACGGGCAGGACTCGGGGGCGATCCTGGTCATCGAGCAAGCCGAGGTGGCCTACCCGTTCGTCGCGCAGCAGATCCAGGGCCCAGCCAGGAAGCTCGGCTAGATTGCCCGCAGCCACAGGGCGAGCATACGCGCGGCGTCCCTCCGATCTCGAAGGAGAAAGCACCGCGGCTGGGCTACCACCTCAGCGGGCTCCCCACCAGCATCAGGTCGCTGACCCAATTCCGCCTCGCTGACTCGACCAGTAGAGGCGCCGTCAGTCCAGCACTTCTGGAAACGGGGCCCTCCGGGCCGCAGACGCCCCGGAGGCCGACATGGATCTCTGGTGTTTGTCGGTGGCGAGTGAGCTGAGCGCGAGGAGTTCGTCGATGGATTTGTTTATGCCGATGGAGAGGAGGTCGCTGTCTGGGATGGATTTGCGGTCGGCGTAGATGCCAAAGAAAGCGCGGTCGTTGACCGTGGTCATGCCGATTGAGACAGCGTGCTGGTCGGCGATCGGGACAATCGGGTAGACCTCGTCGAGCTCGCAGCCGAGCATGTACAGGGGCTGTTGGGGGCCGGGGATGTTCGAGACGACGAGGTTGAAGGCCTGGCGGCCAGCCATCATGTGAGAGACGGCGTGCTGCAGCGGGCGCGGCGTGTAGCCGAGCGCTGTGAGCATGGTGCCGGCGCCTTCGGGTTCGCCTCCCTGCTTGCGCTCGCTCATTGCAGCCGCGAGTGTCTTGAGCCGGCGGGCGGGATCGGGCTCGTCGCAGGGGAGGTCGACGAAGATGAACGAGATCTGGTTGCCGAGTTCACTGGCCCGGTCGCGCTCGCGCAAGCTGACCGGAACCATCGCTTTGAGCTTGACCGGCGTCTGGTTCTGGCTTTTGAGAAAGCGGCGCAGGCCGCCCGTGGCGACCGCCAGCACCACGTCGTTGATGCTGGTTCCAAAGTGCTGCTTGATCTGCTTGAGGTCGCCCAGCGGTCGTCGCGTCGAGGCGAGATGGCGACCGGGTGAGTTCGGCTCATTGAACACCGTGTCGGGCGTCGCCGGCTCCAGCGAGCGGGTGACGGCGCGCGCGGTCTGCAGACCCTTACCGGCCAGCCCGAACAGTCGCTGCGGATGCTCGGCGAGCCGGATGGGGAGGCGCGCGAACTCGACCGCGCGGCGCAGCCGGTCAGACACCCCGTCGAGCATGAGACTGATGCTGTCGGGTGTCCGCCTGGCCCGCCAGGCGTCTGGTCCGGCCTTGACCGCCTCGGATGTGGGGTCAAGCAAGAGCCCTGCCAGCTCGACCGCGGCGAGCCCATCGACCATGCAGTGATGGACCTTGCCGATCACGCCGATCCGTTCGTCATCCAAGCCGTCGGCGATCCACAACTCCCATAGCGGTCGCCCAGGACTGAGCGGCGAGGACATGACCCCGTCGACCGTGTCGCTCCACCGCGCGGGCGCTGCCCGCCGGACATGCCGTGCTACGTCGAAGTCGGTGTCGTCGACCCAGACCGGATCGTTGACTCCGAACGGGATCTGAGCCAGCTTCTGGCGATAGCGCGGGGCCTGCCTCAAACGGCTCTGGAGGTGCTCGCGCAGCTCCTCAAAGCCCGGCACCGAGTGGCCGGCCGGTGGCTTGAACAACGCCGCCCAACCGACATGCATATGGGCGGTAGGGCTCTCGACCTCTAGAAACGAGGCGTCAAGCGCAGTCAATCGGTTATCGGACATGCTTGCCCTCCCATCGAGTCCCTGTCAGTCGCGGGGCTCATCTGTCAGCAGCGGCGCAGAACGCGGATCGCGCGCGCTAGTCGTACGAGCCCTCAAGATGCGCGAAGCGAGCATCCGGGCCGCCGACCTCGCGGCCGTTGATCCAGGCCCGCCCCAACGGACGGGGGCTCACGCGGCGGCGTGCCTCGATCGTTTGCGCGACGCGACGGTCGCGATCGCCGCGATGTAGTTCGCCACGCCGTCGTGCTCGTCGGGAAAGCGTGTTGCTGGTCATAAATCCTCAGACCCCCGGTGCCCTCTGTGTCGGGTCGCACGGGAGGAAGAGGGGTAGACCCAGCGAGCGAGTTGTGACACGCCGGCCCCGCAAGTCAACGCTCATTCGGCTGTGGGTTCACGCCTCGGCGCCTCCGGCGCTTCGACGTGCACTACAGGCCGATCCTGGCCGCAAGGCCAACTCAACTAACCCGACCCTACTCCCGCTTTCCCACGGCCGATGGGTGGGCGCATCCTTTTGTCCCAAATAGCGGCAACTGCGGGATTCTGGCGCCCTTGACCGGCGTTGAGTTGCCCTTCGGCGCGATACACGCGCGAGGCGCCCCGCTGCCGCCCGCCTCCTTCCGCTCGCCGCAGGAGGCGATCGAGCTGCTGGGTCAAGGGGATCCGACGCTGCTTGCCGCAGACGCCCCGCTGTGGACATGGCTACGCGAGCACGAAGTACCGCCGTGGCGACCAGAACAGCCTGGCGACGCAGATGACAACTCCTGCGTCGCACTGACGTGTGACCCGCCCCAACTGGCGACTCGGTGGCTAGGATCGCGGCAACCGTACGCGAGAACTCGTGGTCGAGGTCGCGCGGGCTTACGCGTCTCTAGGTGCGGCCGCAGCGCGGCCGCGGGTTTCAACTGACCTCGCGGAGCCTCCCGATCTCGACCTCGTAGACGAAGCCCCGCACGCGGTCGGGTCCTCGGGATGAAGGGGCTGGACTTGATCCGTTCGGCGCCCTCCCGCACGTCCTCTTCTAAGTCGGAGAAGGAGTGGGCGCGCCAGTCGGGCCGCTCGCCGGTCTCCTGCTCGAGCTTCTCGGCGAGCTCGTCGTCGGTAAAGGTGAGCATCCCGCAGTCGGTGTGATGGATGAGGATGATCTCCTCGGTTCCCAGCAGGTTCTGCGAGATCGCCAGTGAGCGGATCGCGTCGTCGGAAACGACCCCACCGGCGTTGCGGATCACGTGGGCGTCTCCCTCACTCAGCCCGAGGATCCCGTAGGGGTTGAGGCGCGCGTCCATGCAGGCGAGCACGGCGACGCGCTTGCCGGGGGGGCAGGGGCAGGTCGCCCTTGTCGAAGCCCTCGGCGTAGGCGTTCGCGTTCTGCAGCAGCTGTTCGGTGGTCGTCATTCCGGGCCCTCCATCGTGGTGCACGGCTTTGTCACCAGGTGATAGTCAAGAAAGCTCGCCCACGATGATCCCCGGCTGCGTTGTCTGACGCGTTGAGATCGTCCGTAGGCCAGGACGGTGGGAACGCAGGGGACGCGTCGGAGCGCCTAGGAGGGTGTAGCGAAACGGCTAGCGAAAGTCATTTCAGTAGCTCTCGCAACTGAGAGACAGGCATGTCATCCGGGATGAGACCTCTACCGCCGCAGGTGCGGCACTTCTTCGTCTTGTCGCCAACGACACGGCCCGTTTTAACCCTCTGGATGTAGCCCAGACCGCCGCACTCTTGGCACGGCACCTTGACGGAGACCGTTAGTTCTCTTGAAGAATGCTCCCCACCCTCCATCTCGGGAGCAAATGTAGCCGCTTTAGGGCGCGGCCCGCGCCCGCGCCCTTGCCAGCGCGCAGGCGAGCTTGGCCAGAATGGTCAAGTCGGCATGAAGCGCGACTCGATCCAGCCCACGAACGCGAAGCGGCAGCAACGCCCAATCGTTCTTGAGTCGGCCGAACTCGCGCTCGACGGCGGCGCGACCCCGATAGAGCTTGCGCCAGCGCGGAGTCTCGCGCGGGATCAGCGGGTGGAGGCGATCAGCCTTGTCCGGTCGCATCGCCGGGCGCACGATGGGAGCGCAAGGCAACGTGACAGGAAAGAGTCGAGTTGTACGCGCTATTCGGATACCTCCACCTGCCGATCGCTCGAGCTGCGAAGCCGCCTCAGCGCGCTGGCCTCCGAGCGGGGCCAGGGCAGGTCGAGTACGTCGGCCAGAGCGATGAACGCTCGCGGCCCTCACCTCGTCGACGAGGTGTTCCGCTAGCTAGCCGTGGCCGGCTCTCACGGGCGTGCCCGTGCGCTTGGGCCGCCGCGCGCCGGAACCCCTCGTAGCTTTCGCATCGTGCCTCAGCCGCTGCAGCAGTCCGGCCGCCTGCTTGCCGGCACCGGCCTGACTCACGGCCGCGCCGATCGAGAGCTGCGTCTGAGTTGTGCGCTTGATGTCGAACAGCGCTCGTTTGCTGCCCTTTCCCTTCGCCTGCCAGCGGCCGAGATAGATGTCCTTGGCGGTGCCCAACAAGGAGTTCGCGTTGCTTCGCGCCTTGGCGACTGAGCCCAGTCTGGTGTTCTCGAAGGAGCTGCTCCGGGATGTCTGGGGATTTCGCTCGCTGGGCCGGACGAGGAGGCTTGACTCTCACGCCAGCAGATTGCGCCGCAAGCTCGACCCAGACCATTGCCGGTTCATCGTGAACGTGTGGGGTGTGGGCTACCGTCATTTGTTTGAGCCGATTTCCGTGCCTGGGAGTTGCGGTTAGGCTCAAAGGTCGACGCTTAAATTCCTAAGAAAGCAAGGATTCTGGCGCTGCTGCTTCTCGGGGCATGAAACTCCCCCTCGAAGGCTGACGTCCGTCTTCCGACCTAGGGTCGGGCGACTGGAACAGGGGCCTTCTTGGAGAACGCAGGCTGGACAGGCCGTTTATTGCGCGATGGGCTTCGAGCCCGGCTT
>JBBQNM010000105.1:0-4745 GCA_038329895.1 Solirubrobacterales bacterium
CAACGACTCCAGCATGTCCGAGCTCGCCACCGCCGCGGGCGCCGGCGCAACCCAGATTAAGGCCGAAACCCCGCCGCTACTTAGCCAGCGTCGCGCAAGGGAACGGGATGGTGAGCTTGTCCCCGCCCGGCTTGTTGCCGAGGTCGTGGATGAAGAGCCGGGTGAAGCTGTTGTGGCCGACGTTGGTGCAGTAGCGCGGCCGGAAGAGCTTGAAGTTCGCGTCGATTTCCTTGAAGTGGTTGCAGGTCGCGATCGGCTTGTTGGGGCAGTTCTTGAACTGGTCTTTGGCTGAGCCGCGCGCCTTGAAGTGGCCCCAGCTCTGGTAGTTGATCTGGATCAGCTGAGAGCTGAAGTCGGCGCACGCGTAGACGATCGCGGCGGGCTCGAACTTTTTGTTGATGCATTGGCTCGGGGCGAACACTTTGCCGGCCCGAACCGGCGACTCCGACTGGGCGGAGGCCGAGGCCCCGCCGCCGCTTGCGTCAGCGGTGCCCGTCGCGAGGGCGAGTACGGCAATGGCCAGCAAGGCGAGCAGAGGATGACGCGTCATTGCGCGCATCCTAGTCCCGCCCGATGGACAGCAAAGCGAATCGGACAATTGTCCATCACTCATACGCCAGCGCCTCGAGCACGTCCAGCCGTGCCGCACGCCGCGCCGGGCCGATAGCGGCCAACACGCCGGCAAGGGCCGCGAGCACGAGCAAGACGACCAGCTGGCCGACCGGGAAGGTCAGCCCGAAGCCCTGGTCCTTCAGGGGCTGTGAGATAAGGGCGGCGAAGATGCAGCCGAGGATCAGGCCGAGGACGGCGCCGATCAGGGCCGTGATCACCGACTCGTAGCGGATCAGCCTCCTCACCTGGCGGCGGGACATACCGACCGCGCGCAGCATTCCAAGCTCGCGGGTGCGCTCGTGGATCGAAAGCGAGAGCGTGTTGGCGATCCCAAAGAGGCTCACGATCACCGCCAGCGAGAGCAGCGCGTAGATCAGCCCGAGCAGCTTGTTGACCTGGTCCTCCTGCTGGCTTTTCAGCTGCTCCTGGTTCAGCACCGAGGTGGTCGGGAACAGCTTCTCCATCACCGCCTCGAGCCGGTCCTGGATCTGGTTCGCGTTCGCGCCCGGCGCCAGCTTCAGCAGGTCGATGGAGTCATCCTTGTTGCCGAGCTCGCGCGCCATCGCCTGCTGGGTGACGATTCCGACACCCAGCAGGTCGGCGTTGTCCTTGACCGTGCCGACGATTTTGAAAATCGGGGTCTTGCCCGTCTGGCCCAGCATCTGAAGCTGGTCGCCGACGCTGAAGCCGTTGTTGTCGGCGAATGCCTGGTCGAGGATCATCTGGTTGTTTCGCAGGCCGGTGAGCGTCTGGTTCGACGTGCCGTCCTGCCAATCGAGCGACAGCACCTTGGGAGCGGTGCTCGGATCCAGGGCCGAGACCTTCGGCTTGCCCCCTGTGCCGTTGATCCTCACCTCCGTGTAGCGCAGCGACGAGACCGTGTCGACCCCCGGCACCCGGCTGGCGGCCCTGGCGGCGGCAGCTGGGATCGGCGAGAAGCCGTCGGAGTTCTGGATCACCAGCTGGCCCTGGAAGTTCTTGTCGATCGCCGAGGAGATCGAGCCCTTGATCCCGGCGGCGAAGATGGTCACGAAGGCGACCAGGGCGAGGCCGATCATCAGCGCCGCAGCGGTCGCCGCGGTACGCGCCGGGTTGCGCTCCGCGTTCTCGCGCGCCAGCCTCCCCGCCAGCCCACGCAGCCGCTCCATCGGCCACCCCGCGACCGCGGACAGCGGCTTGACCAAGCGCGGGCTCCAGAGCGAGACCCCGAACAGCACCGCGATCGCGCCAAGGCCCATCGACTCGGCGCTCTTGCCGGCGTCCTTGCTGCTGCTCAACAGGCCGGCCAGCACCAACACCAGCCCCACCAAGCACAGCAGCACCGCCAGCACGTTGAAGACGATCGAGCGCCTCCGCGTGCGCGGCAGCTCGATGTCGCTGAGCGCCGCCATCGGGGGAACCCGGGTCGAGCGCAACGCCGGGCTCAGCGAGGAGACCAATGTGACCAGGATCCCGATTAGAAGCGAAACAACGATGGTTCGGCTCTGGACCACCAGGGCCGTGCTCGGCAGGTCGGCGCCGATCGTCTTGAACAGCGCGCTGATCGCCTTCGCCATCCCGAAGCCCGCGAACAGGCCCAGCACCGCGCCGATCACGCCGATCAGGAGCGACTCGGCAATCACCGAACCGAGGACCTGGCGCCGCGAGGCGCCGAGCGTGCGCAGCAGTCCGAACTCTCGCACCCGCTGGGCGATCGTGATCGAGAAGGTGTTGAAGATCACGAAGGCACCGACGATCAAGGCGACGCCGGCAAATACGAGCAGGATTATCGAGAGGAAGCTGAGGTTGTTCTTGATGTCGTTCGTGGCGCGATCCGCGTTCTGCTGCGCGGTCTCGGCCCGGACGTTCGGGGGCACGACCTTCTCGACTCGCGCTCGCAGCTCGGTCGGGGTGGCGCCGTTCGCCGCCGCGACCGAGATCTGGTCAAACTTGCCGACGTTGTCGGTGACGAACTGCGCCTCGGGCAGCGTCAGCTGCGCGATCGCGGCCCCACCGAATGCCGTGTTCCCGAGCTGGGTCAGCCCGACCACGCGGTAGGTCTTGGCCCGAGTCTGGCCGGCGACCCGGATCGAGTCGCCGATCGAAACCCCGGCGTTACCGGCGGAACCCTTGTCGAGGGATACCTGGCGGGCGTTGAGGGGCGGGTGGCCCCCCACGTAGGTCAGCGACTCGAGGCCGTCAGGCAGATGCGAGGAGATGAACTTGGGCGAGAACTGGCCGCCAATCGCGTCGCCGTTCTGCTTGAACAGGCCTCCGGGAGTGAAGATCGCCCCCGATGCCAGGCGCACGCCGGGGACCTTGCGCACCCTGGGCAGAATCCGGGCCGAGAAGCTATTGACCTCGCCGCTCTCCTGGGTCACGGGTTGGCGGGCGGTGACCACGACCGAAGTGCCCTTCAATGAGTCGTGGAAGATGTCGGAGAAGGCCTGGTTGATCGTGTCCGTGAAGACGTAGGTACCGGAGACCAGCGATACCCCGATCACCACAGCCAGCGTCGTCGTAAATGCGCGCCGCTTGCGGGCCCAGAGGCTCTTGATGGCGAGGCTAGTCAAGCTGCTTCATCAGCTCGATCACCTCGTCGACCGTGCCCGGCTTGGCGTCGGAGACGATGCGCCCGTCGCGCAGGGTCAGCAGGCGATCCGCGTAGGTCGCCGCCTCCGGGTCGTGGGTGACCATGACCACCGTCTGATCGAACTCGTCGACGGCCTGGCGCAGCAGCTTCAGCACGTCCTCGGAGGCCTTCGAGTCGAGGTTTCCTGTGGGCTCGTCGGCGAAGACGACCGCCGGCTTCGAGACCAGCGCCCGGGCGACGGCGACGCGCTGCTGCTGGCCGCCGGAGAGCTCGGAGGGCCGGTGGGTGCGGCGGTCCTCGAGGCCGACGGTGTGGATCAGCTGCTCGAGCCAGGCCTGGTCGGGCTTGCGACCGGCGATCGAGAGCGGCAGCACAAGGTTCTCCTCCGCGGTCAGAACCGGCAGCAGGTTGAAGAATTGGAAGATGAAGCCGAGCTTGTCGCGGCGCAGCTCGGTCAGCTCGGCGTCGTCGAGGGTGGTGATCTCGGTGCCGTCGACGAGCACGGTGCCCCCGGTCGGACGGTCGAGGCCGGCGAGGATGTGCATCAGGGTCGACTTGCCGGAGCCCGACGGCCCCATGATCGCGGTGAAGCGGTCGCGCTGGAACTCGACGCTTACGTCGGTGAGCGCGTCGACCGCGGCGTCGCCCTCGCCGAAGCGGCGGCTGACCTCGCGGGCCTGGACGATGGTGCCGTCGGCAGCCGCCTGGGGCTGTGCAACCTGGGTTTGTTCTGGCGCTGGATCGGTCATCCGTGACGTTCCCCCGTGGACTTCATGGACCGCTTCAACGTAGCGATTCGGGCGCGGCTATGTCGGCACATTTCTCGTGGCTTGAGTGATGTAAGGTGATGTAACTTCGGGTGGATGCGAACTGAGATGAGCCATCGCCTTCAGATCACGCTGACCGACGACCAGTACCGTCGGCTGCGCGACGAAAGCGCCCGCACGGGCGTCTCGCTGGCCGAGCTCACCCGGCAGGCGGTCAATAGCGCGTTTCCGCCTTTGCCTCCACTCGAGCAACGGATCAAGTGGTTCAGGGAGGGAGCCGGCGCCTGGGCAGATCGCGACGATGAAAGCGACCCCTATGAGGAATGGCGCCGGCTGCGGCCGCCGCTTGGCCCGCTTCCCGAGTGACGCCGATCCTGCTGGACACCGACGTCCTGATCGACTACTTGCGCGACGCGCCCGCTGCGGTGCGTCTGCTGGATCCACGCATCGTCGCGGGGGAACCCGTCGCCGCCTCGGTCATCAGCAAGGCCGAGGTGCTTGCCGGGATGCGCACCTCCGAGGAGGAGCGCACGGTGCGGACGCTGGCCTCATTGGCCCTCCTTGCAGTCAACGATGCGATCGCAACCCGAGCCGGTGCCCTCGCGCGTCACTATCGGTCAAGCCACCCCGGCATTGGCTTGGCCGATTACCTGATCGCCGCCACCGCCGTACTGCTCGGCGCGGAGCTCTGGACGCAGAATCCGCGCCACTTTCCGATGTTCGAGGGGCTCGAGCCTCCCTACGAGCGTTGACCGCGACTAGTGGACGATCAGATAGACGCCGCCGGCGATCGC
>JBBQNM010000106.1:0-4539 GCA_038329895.1 Solirubrobacterales bacterium
GACCTCGTAGAGGTCGCGGACCTTGAGCCCGACGATCCGGTCCTCGACGTGGTCGACGATCCCGACTCCGTGGCGGGCGCCGATCTCGGCGCAGCGTTCCAACAGCTCGACCAGCGGCAGGTCCTCGCCGTCCAGCGAGACCGGCCGGCCGGCGTCGAAGCCGACCCGCAGCAGCTGCGCCTCGTCGGGAGCGTCCTCGGGGCGGGTGACGAGCTGAAAGACGTCGTCGGCCGGCGGCCGTGAGAGATCCTCGATGCCGCCCCCTTCCGAGGAGCGCCCCCAGAGGTTGTCGTCGATCGAATAGGGCGCCTGCTCGGTGCCACCCTTGACCGGGATCCCGTGCGCGCGTGCGTAGGCAATCTCCTGCTCGCGGCCCATCTTCCACTCGCGCACCGGTGCGATCACCTTCAGCTCCGGGTCCAGCGTCGCCACAGTCGCCTCGAGGCGCACCTGGTCGTTGCCCTTGCCGGTGCAGCCGTGGGCGATCGTGTCGCAGCCGGTGCGCCGCGCGTGATCGACCCCAAGCTTGGCGATAAGCGGCCGTCCCAGCGCCGTGAACAGCGGATAGCCGCCTCCGTAGAGCGCGTTGGCCCGGATTGCCGGCAACACGTAGTCCTCGGCAAACTCCTCGCGCGCATCGACGACGATCGCCTCGAGCGCGCCCAGCTCCTTTGCCTTTCCGGTGACCACGTCGTAGTCCTCGCCAGGCTGGCCCAGGTTCACCGTCAGCGTGACGATCTCAGCCTCGTAGGTCTCCTGGATCCAGCGCAGCATCACGCTGGTGTCGAGGCCGCCTGAATACAGCAGCAAGACCCGGCCGACCTTGGCGGGATCGGCTTGGTAGCTGGCGGTGCGGGGGACTTCCTTCATGAATTAATTGCGGCGCCTTCGGCGCCTGACATGCAAGTGCCGCGGCGCAACGCCGCGGCCCGACATAACTGGGAAAGTCTCGCACGCCTGCGACACACCTTCTGCGGCGGCTTCGCCGCCTGACAGTCGGTCTTGGCCGGTGCCGTAGGCGCCGGCACAGGCATGTCAGGCTGCGCAGCAGCCGCAAATGCGTGAGTGCCGGTGCTAGGCACCGGCATACTTCACCCGATGTCGCGGGTGGCGCGGATCTTCTCCACGGTGTTGATCACCGCCGGGTTGGTGGTGATGACCGACGTCGGCCTGACGCTCGCCTACAAGGAGCCGATCTCCTCCATCTACGGGGAGATCAAGCAGCACGCCGCCGCGAACCAGCTCGCCGACCTGGAGTCGCGCTATCCGACCCGATCCGACCTGGCGGCGATCGCGGGTGTGCGCGGAATCGAGCGCAAGGCGGGCATCCTGGCGCGGCGCTTCGGGGACCAGACGCACGAAGGCGAGGCGATCGGGCGGATCATCGTCCCGGCGATGGGCCTGAACGCGGTCTTCATCCAGGGGACCGACACCGGGAGCCTTCAGAAGGGGCCCGGCCACTACCCCGACACGCCGTTTCCGGGCGAGGGTGGCACGGCCGGGATCGCTGGTCACCGCACCACCTACCTGGCTCCCTTCCGGCACATCGACTCGATGCACAGAGGCGACCGGATAACTCTGGAGATGCCCTACGGCACCTTCACCTACCGGGTGCAGAAGTCCGAGATCGTCGACCCCAGCGACGTGCAGATCGTCCACAAGGTCGGCTACGAGCGCTTGGTCCTGACCGCCTGCCACCCGCTTTACAGCGCCTCCCACCGCTACGCGATATTCGCCCGCCTCTCCGACACCGCGATCTTCGACGCCTCCCGCGGGGGAAGGTTCCAGGCGAATTAGGGAACTGTCACGCCGCCGC
Source organism: Solirubrobacterales bacterium (assembly GCA_038329895.1). Taxonomy (GTDB): domain Bacteria; phylum Actinomycetota; class Thermoleophilia; order Solirubrobacterales; family 70-9; genus Mayfieldus. Next base: position 1,817 of record JBBQNM010000106.1, read on the forward strand.
TGCCACCGCCGGTCGTGGTGGTGGTCGTTGCGGTCGTGGTGGTCGTCGGCTCGGTCGTCGTGGTCGACTTGGTGCTCGTCTCGGTGCTCTCGGTGCTGGTGGTGCTCGTTGGCTGGGTAGTGGTCGGAACGGTGGTCGGCGGGCTCGTGCTCGACGTGCCGTTGCCGCCGTTGTCGCTGGCGATCACGACCACCGCGACGATCAGGCCGATGATAATCGCCAGCAGCGCCGCCACCAGGTAGCGGGTGTTCGAGCCAGAGCCATCGCCCGACGGGCGATCAGGCTCGTCATCGCGCATCAGCCGAGTCGGGTCCTCGTGCACGGGCTTGGGTCAGCCGGGGGTCAGCCCGGTCCGAGGATGCCGTCGAGAATCGGACCGGCGTCACGGATGCCGAACTCATCGCGAAGCCGAGTCTCGATCTCCTCGCGGCTGCTCCCCGCTACCGCCATCTGGGCAGCGAGCAACCTTGCACCGTCCGACGGGATGGTGGCGGCGGACTGTGCGCCCGACGGCGGCGGCGGAGGCGCGGGGGCTGTGTCCTGGGGCGCCGGGGGCGGCGCCTCGGGGGGTTGCTCCCGGGGGGTCGGCTCCTGCGCGGCGGCGGGCTCCACGGCCTGCAGGTCGGGGCGCTCGGATTCGACCGGCTGAAGGTGGGGAACGCGCGGTACCTGCGCCGGGGGTTGATCCTGCGTCGGCGACGGCGGGACGCCAGCGGGCGCGGCGGTAGCGGACGAAAGCTCCTGTCCGATGCGGCTAGCGAGCTCGCCGCGCGCCGAGTCGAGGGCGGTGAGCAGCTCGTCGGACTGGCGCCTCACCATCTCCGCCTGGCGAATCAGGGTGTCGGTCAGATCCGACATCACACGCACCCGTTCGTCGGCCAGGACGTCGGCCCGCTGGCGGGAGGTGTCGATGTAGCGACGGGCCTGCGCGTCGGCGTCCTCGATGATCCCCGCCGCGGCCTTCTCGGCCGCTTCGATGATCACCTGGATTCGCTCACCGGCGGAGCTGACCGACTCCCGCAACGGCGGCGGCCCTCCAGACGGCGGCTGGCCTTCGCTCCCCTGGGGTGTTGGTTGGTCGTTCATGGACGAACTCGCGATCGGGTCTTGGTTTTCCATTGCCGGCTAGACCGCCTCATCCTGCGCGGATTCTAAGCCGATCAGCGCTTGGAGCGCCGGAACCAGCGGCGGATTCCCTTTTTCTTCTTCTCCTCCTTGTGCGGGGGCACCGGCGAGTCGACCGGTGGGGCGACGGAGGCCGGCGATGCTTCCGCTTCCTGCTCGCCGGCCGCTGGCTCCTCGTGAGAGATCTCAACTCGATGGCGCTCGGTGACAGTCACCCGCACGTCGCTGCCCCGATCAGCGGCGCCATTCGACCAGCCGCCCTGAACCGCGAGGGTGCGGTCCACCTCGTCGAGCACGGTGAGCATCGCGTCGAAGCGAGTCGCAAGCTGGGATACCCGATCGGTCAACTCGGCTCGCAGCTCGGCGACCCGGCGGCGTTGCTCGTCGCTTGCCTCGCGGATCCGCTGCTCGGCCTGCGCCGACATTTCCCCGGCCTCGCTCGAAACGCGCTGCTGTATCGCGCCGAGCTGCTCGTCGGCCGCAAGGACGACCTGCTCGAGCGGGCCGAGAACGTCGGCCACGCGATCGAACTCGGGTGGACTCTCCACACCACCCTCGAGTGCCTTGGGCTGGCCTTCCATCATCGCGCTCGTTGAGCCACTCCCGTCTTGCCAGGGGTCGAGGGCTTCAAGGCTATCGGGTGCTTGCGACATCGGTCCTCCGAATCTTAGGTTCCTCCGCCAAGTGCCCGATCGACGGGGGCGAGCACTTGCTCGATTGCCGTCGCACGATCGCCCCGGGCGCCCATCGGTTCGCATTGTCCACTTTGAGGCGGTCGTCATGTCGCCCGGTGGACATTCAGGCCATCGTCGGTCTGCGCGGCTTCTGGCATTAACGACGGCCAGGTTCTTTACCGTTACCGAAATGGAGGCGAGCCGCCGGCAACCGGGCATGCTCCAGGGGCTCAGCCGCTTCCTGGTCCAGCACGAACGCTGCGGGGCCGGGTTCGATGTCGCGCATCCGGCCGGGCTCGGTAGCGGGCGGGTGTCGATCACCTGCCGCGGCTGCGGGGCGCGACACGAGTACGCGACGGCGACGATCGAGGTCGAGCGCGAGCTGAAGATCGAGCCCGCGGAGGGCCGAGGGCAGTCTCAACCCCCGATGCCGCCGCCAAGGCCCGACCCCCACGCCCCAATCCCTCCGCGCCCCGCGCCCTATCCAGAGTCGACCCGGCGACAGGCCCCGGCCACACCCCCTGCAAGTGCGCGACCCGGGGCGGGCATACCGCCAGCGGCTGATGCGGGAGCCCGGGCTGGCGCGGTCCGCGCGGCCGGGGCGGCTGCTCCGCCCGCCGGGGGGCGGATCGCGGGAGGACCTCCGGTGGCGCAGCGGCCGGAACCGGCCGCTGCGGTCAGCGCTATGCGGCGCTTCTGGCGCTCGCCGCGGGGCACCCTGGCGCTCGTCGTGGTGGCCGCGGTAGCGCTCGGGATTGCGGTCGTGCGGCTCGTGAACTCGGGCAGCGGATCGACGCCCCGAACCACCCAGCCGGCACCCCTCGCGCCTCCGACCGCGACGCCGACGCCGACGCCGGCACCTTCAGGTTCGGCTGGGGGGCCGGTGCCCGCACCGGCACAACCGTCGACGACGACGCTGCGCAC
>JBBQNM010000107.1:0-4527 GCA_038329895.1 Solirubrobacterales bacterium
GTCGAGGGCCGGGTGAAGGTCCCGTAGGTGCGATCGCGATCCTCGAGCTCGTAGCCCTCGATCTCGATCGGAAGCTCGGCGAGGGTGTCGAAGGTGGCCATGGCGGCACCCTAGCGAGCGGCGCCCGCCGGCTCGGACGAAGGGATCGCTAGCCCCAGAGCACGGAGATCGGGGCGGCGATGATTTTGTCGTCGAGCATGAAGAGGCGCGGGCCCGTGTGGAAGACAACGCCTGCGATGAAGCGGTCGTTGAGTTCATTGCGGAGCCAGATCAGATGCTTGGCGTCGATGTACTTTGGCGCGGCGGTGGCCTTGATCTCGAGGCCAATTAGCCGCTCGCCACCGAGCTCTACCAAGAGGTCGACCTCGTGTTCCCCCTTGTCTTGGCGCAAGTGATAGAGCCGAGGTCGTGTCTCCGACACGCGTAGCTCGGGGCGCAGCTGTGCTGCAACGAAGGTGTCGAGCACTCGGCCGAGCAAGTCGCCGTCACGGAGTACGCCCTGCTCGTTCATACGCAACGCTGCGGCGATCAGGGCCGGATCGATCAGATAGCGCTTGGGCTGCTTCTGCAGTCGCTTGAGCCGGTTCGAGGTCCAAGCCGGCACTTGCTCAATGATCAAGAGGCCAGTCAAGAGGTCGTCGTAGGCTGTGGCCGTGGCCTTGCTGACCCCGGCCTTTTCGTAGATCGACTTGTGATCGGTGACACCGGCGGAGTTCAGGGCGTAGGCCTCGAAGTATCGTCGCAACCGCTCGCGATCTCTCTTCCTTTCCTCTAGCTGTTCGATGTCGTGGGTGAGGAGATCGTCGATGTAGCTCTCCAGCCAGTCCTGTCTGGCCTGGCCGCTGAGTTGAAGCGCTGCGAACGGGAAGCCGCTCTGCAGGGCGAGGGCGATGTAACCGCGCACGTCGGGGCTGTCGCTTGGGACGGTGAGATCTTGACCGGCGGCGAGCTTGTCGAAAAAGGATGGTTCGTCGAAGCGGCCGATCTGTTCACGGATCGTCATGGGGTAGATCGTCAGGCGCACGAGGCGCCCCGTGGCCGGCCAAACCTCGTTCTGAAGGTCGGCCCGCACCGAACCAGTGACGTAGAAGCGGTTTGGATGCGGATCGGCCTCGACCGCCCGTCGTGCGGCGCCCAGCACTCCAGGCACCTTCTGCCACTCATCCAACAACACGGGTTCGGCGAGGCCCTGCAGCGCCGCGTCCGGGTCGGCCTCGAAAGCCGAAGCCTCCGCCTCTCTGTCGAGACGGATCGTGGTCGTGGCCCGGCGGTCGAACGTTGTTGTCTTACCGGTGGCCCGCGCGCCTAGGACCAGCAGTGCCGGGAGTTGCTGGAGGATCTCGTCGACGTGCGCGTCGACGTGTCGCCGCTTGTAGGGGAGCTGTGGCCGGTCTTCCATGAAATCGTGATCAGTAGCCCTATTCCGGAACAAATAGTGGCCCTATTCCGGACCATAAGTTAACCAAATTCCGGAACATTGAGTAGCCCTATTCCGGGATCCTGATCGGAGCGGCTAGGCGCATCGCATCGCCCGACCGGCGAGGGCCGCGTAGGCACGGATCGCCAGCTCGAGGTCCTGCTCGGAGCTGTCCTCCTCCGGGGAGTGGCTGATCCCGCCTATCGAGCGCGCGAACAGCATCGCCGCGGGCAGCTTTCGGCCGATCTCTGCCGCATCGTGCAGGGCCCCGCTGACCAGCGCCCGGTCCGAGCCGGCGACCTCGGTGCACGACTCGCGCGCCATCGCTACCAGCTCGGCGTCGAAATCGGCCGGCTCGATCTGCCAGACCAGCTCGGCCGAGGATTCACAGCCGTTGTCTCCCGCGACTCCCTCCGATGCCACCTTGACCTCTGCGAGCATCTTGTGCAGCGCCTCCGCGTCGGCGTTGCGCAGGTCGACCACCACCTCGGCCTTGCCGGGGACCACGGTGGGGACCCCCGGCTCAAGTACGAGCGAGCCGACTGTTGCGACGCCGGAGCGAGTCTCTCCCACGGCGCCGATCACCATCGCCAAACCCGCCGCCGCCCGACCCGCATCACGTCGCGCATTCATCGGTGTCGTTCCCGCGTGCGAAGCCCTGCCCTCAAATCGGAAGCGCCAGCGCTCGATGCCGACGGTTCCCGAGACGGCGGCGATCGGGATCCCCTCCGACTCCAGTACCGGCCCCTGCTCGATGTGTAGCTCGAGCAGGGCACTGAGGCGGTCGAGACGAGAGGCGGCGAGCGGGGCTTTTTGCAGCTGCACCCCGCAGTCCGCGAGCACTTCCGCAATGCCGCGACCTTCGGCGTCGCGAAGCGAAGCAACCTCATCCGGGACGAGCGTTCCCGACACCGCGGAGCTTCCGAAAAGGCTGCGACCGAATCGCGCGCCCTCCTCGTCTGCCCAGTCGACCAGGGCCAGGGTTCGCGGCGGCTGCTCGCCGCTCTCGACCCAGCTTCGCAGCACCCCAACGGCTGCCATCACCCCGAGGGCGCCATCGAGCCAGCCGCCCTCCGGCACCGAGTCCAGATGCGAGCCGACGCAAAGCGCCGGCTCACGCTCGCCCTCCAGGTAGGCCCAGAGGTTGCCTGCCTCGTCGGCTTCCGGGGTGAGGCCGATCTCGCCGAGCAGCTGCTCGAGAAAGCTGCGCGCCTCGAGCCACTCCGGTCCCCAGCAGACCCGGCGGGCGCCGTCGGGGCCGCCAGTGCGCCGCTCGAGCTCGCGCAGGTCCGCGATCACGCGACGCCCGTCGATGGAGGGGCCGCTCATCGGGCGTTCGGATCGCTCATCCGGCCCTCTCCCGGCGCAGCGCCTGAGCCAGGCAATGGGCACCTCCGCCGCCGAGCGTGAAGGCGTCCAGCTCCGGCTCCAGAACCTCGAGGCCCTGGGCGCGCAAGGCTTCGTTGAGGGCGTGCGCTCCAGCGCCTGAGAGCACGCGTCCAGCGCCCAGCGAGATCGCGTTGGCGCCGAGGCCGAAGGCGTCCTCGGCGGCGACCTCGATCAGCTCGAAGCCCAACTCCCGCAACCACTGCACCAGCGACGGCGAAACCACCTCCACGCATACCGCGGCCAGGCGCTCGGCCAGAACCGAGACGAGGACGTCGATGTGCACGTATTCCTCAGGGATCGGCTCCACGCGAGCCTCCCAGCGCTCCTGCTCGAACCAGCCGGCAAGCTGGCGGGCGGCCGGCTCCTGAGTACGCGCCTCGCCGTGTCCGATCAGCACCCTGCCCGGCTCGACGATCATCACGTCGCCGCCCTCGAGCGCGGCGGCCGTGGTCATCGCCCAAACCGGAATCGCGGAGTCCTCGTAGAAGCGGATCACCGGCGCGTACTCACCGCGCCGCCACCATTGATGCAGCTGGGTTACGACCGCCCCCCACGGGGTCATCACGCTGGAGTCGCGCGCGAACACCTGGTACGGAAGAGCAGGGTCCGGCTCGAGGAAGTGACAACGCACCCCCGCTGCCTCATAGAGGGAGACCATCTCGGCGTGCTGGCGGCGGGCGCGCTCGGGATCGAACTCGAGGCCCCGCTCCAGCGTCGCCTGCGAGATCGCGCTGGTCGGCAGCCAGCGGAAGTTGTCCGGCCGGCACAGGAGCACGTCGAGCAGGCGCCCCTGCTCGGAGTCGACTCCCCAGGGCACCTCGCTCATCTAGCTGTCCCTCGTCACCCGCAGCGTGCGCAGCTCGCGGTCGACGGCGCCGCGGACGTAGCCGCCGTGGGCGACGCTTTCGGCGATGTAGTCGAGCGTCTCGGGAGTCAATCGCTCGCCGGGGAGCACGTTGGGGACGCCGGGCGGATACGCGGCCAGCGACTCGGCGGCGACGCGCCCCTCGGCCTCGTCGAAGGCGACCACGTCCTGGGGACCGAGGAAGGCCTCGCGAGGAGTCATCGCCAGCGGCCCCCAGGGCGGTGGCGGGGCGAACTCAGGGTGCTCGTCCGGCGCCGTGGCGCCGATCTGCTCGACCGCGTGCCGCAGCGCCGCCAGCAGGCGCTCGGCCTGTGGTTTCGCCGGCGCTCCCATCCCGAAGACCGCGACGGCGACGTTCTCGGATGCGAGCTCGAAGTTGATGTCGTCGAGCTCACGCGCCACCGTCGCCAGACGGTAGCCAGTCGTGCCGGTGCCGCGGACGTCGATCGAGAGCCGCAGTGGGTCCCAGCCGGCGACCCCCGGCCGGTCACCCAGCCGCTCGTCGAGGACGTCGAGGCCGGGAATCGCGCGCACCTCTTTGCGAGTGCGCTTCAGGGTCCTGATCGTCTCCGCGAGCAGCTCGCGACCATGTACGGCCGCCTGGCGCCGCGCGGCGTCGAGCGACCCCGAGAGCAGGCCGCTGGGGCTGGTCGACTCGACCAGGCTCACGCAGCGATCGACGACGTTCTCGTCCAGCAGCTCCCCTGCTCCGAGATGAAGCATCGCCGCCTGGCCGAGGCTGCCGACGATCTTGTGGGTCGAGGAGATGACCAGGTCGGCACCGGCGGCGAGAGCGTCCTCGGGGAGGTCGGGATGGAAGTGCAGGTGCGCCCCCCAGGCCTCGTCGACGACCAGC
>JBBQNM010000108.1:0-4363 GCA_038329895.1 Solirubrobacterales bacterium
CGCCCGCCCCACGTCGCGGGTCCAGACCGATGACGCGAGCCCGTAGCGGGTGCCGTTGGCCCACTCGATCGCCTTCGCCTCGTCGTCGAATGGCTGCACGGTGATCACCGGCCCGAAGATCTCGTCCTGGACCATCTCGTCTTCCTGCTCCAGTCCGGAGACCACGGTCGGCTCGAGGAAGTAGCCGGGCAGATCGGGCTGCGAGCCTCCGGTCACCACCTCGGCGTTGTCCGGCTTGCGCTCCAAAAACCCCTCGACACGCTCCCGCTGGCGCTCCGAGTTGAGCGGGCCGAGGTTCGTGTCGGGCGACATCGTGTCGCCCATCACATAGCCCTTCGCCTGCTCGGCGAGCCCGCTGACGAACTCGTCGTAGATGCCCTTCCCGGCCAACACCCTGGTCGCCGCGGTGCAATCCTGGCCGGCGTTGTAGTAGCCGGTGCCGGCGATCGTCTCCAGCGCGGTGGCCATGTCGACGTCGTCGAAGACGACGACCGGGGCCTTGCCGCCCAGCTCGAGGTGGACCCGCTTCAGGGTGTCCGCGGCGGCCTTGGCGATCCACTTTCCGGTCGGCGGCGAGCCGGTCAGCGACACCATGTCGACGTCCTCGTGGGTGACCAGCGAGGAGCCGGCCGGTTCGCCATGCCCACCGATCACGTTGAACACGCCGGCGGGGAGGATGTCGGCGCACCACTCGGCCAGCTTCAGGGTCGTAACAGGGGTGGTCTCCGCGGGCTTCAGCACCACGGTGTTGCCGGCCCCCAGCGCCGGCCCGATCTTCCAGATCGCCATCATCAGCGGGTAGTTCCAGGGGGTGATCTGGCCGACCACGCCGATCGCCTCGCGGCGGATGATCGAGGTGTGGCCCTCCATGTACTCGCCTGCGGCGCGACCCTCGAGGCAACGCGCGGCGCCGGCGAAGAAGCGCAGGTTGTCGGCCATCACGGGCACCTCGTCCTCGAGCACCGCGTTGCGCGGCTTCCCCGCATCGGCGGACTCGAGGTCGGCGATCTCGTCGGCCCGCTCCTCGATCAGGTCGGCGACCTTCAGCAGGGCCGCGGATCGCTCCATCGGCGGTTTGGTCGACCAGTCCCCGAACGCGGAGCGCGCTGCCTTCACAGCCCGGTCCACGTCCTCCTCGGTGGACAACGGCGCCTCGGCGATCGGCACGCCGGTGGCCGGGTTGACGACCTCTTCGGTGGCGCCGTCGGCCGGGTCGACCAGCTCGCCGTTTATGAAGTTCTGCAGTTTCGTAAGCGTTGCTGTTGCCATGTTTCCTCTTCTCCGCTAGGAACTAGTGACACCTTCTGCCATCGCTTCCTCCACCGGAACGTACTCCGCGCCGACTCCCTCCGCCACCGCGGGATGCGTGACCTTGCCGGCTGCGACGTTGACCCCGAGCCGCAGCCCGGGGTCGCGGCGGATCGCGTCCGCCACGCCCTGGTCGGCCAGTGCCACCGCGTAGGGCAGCGTCGCGTTGGTGAGCGCATAGGTCGAGGTGATCGGCACCGCGCCGGGCATGTTGGCGACGCAGTAGTGGGTGATCCCCTCGACCCCGAAGGTCGGTTCGTGGTGGGTCGTCGGTCGAGACGTCTCAAAGCAACCTCCCTGGTCGATCGCGACGTCGACCAGCACGGCGCCCTGCTTCATCACCCCGAGCTGCTCGCGGCGAACCACGTAGGGCGCCCGCGCCCCGTGGACGAGCACGGCTCCGATCACCAGGTCGGCGCGTGGCAGCATCTCCTCGATCGCCAGCATGGTGGAGAAGACGGTGGAGCAGCGCCCGCCGAAGGCGATGTCGAGCTCGCGCAGGCGATCGATCGACTTCTCGAAGACGAAGACGTCAGCCTCCATTCCGATCGCGATGAAGGCGGCGTTCATGCCGACCACGCCGCCCCCGACCACCATCACGGTCGCCGCCGCCACACCGGGCACGCCGCCGAGCAGGATGCCGCGGCCGCCGAGTGGCTTTTCGAGCATGAAGGCTCCGGCCTGGGTGGCGATCTTGCCGGCGATCTCGCTCATCGGCGCAAGCAACGGCAGGCGCCCGTGCGAATCCTCGACCGTCTCGTAGGCGATGCCGATCGCCCCCGACGCGCACAGGCCCTTGGTCATCTCGGGGGCCGGGGCGAGATGCAGATAGGTGAACAGAACCTGGCCGGGCCGCAGCATCTCGACCTCCGGGGGCTGCGGCTCCTTCACCTTCAGAATCATCTCCGCCTCGCCGAACACGGCGGGAGCGTCGGGGGCGATCCTCGCTCCCTGCGCTTCGAAGTCGGCGTCGGCGACCGAGCTTCCCTCGCCCGCTCCGCGCTGGATCAGGACCTCATGGCCGCGCTCGACCAGCTCGCGCACGCCTGCCGGCGTGATCGCGACGCGGTACTCGTCGGCCTTGGTCTCGGTGGGAACGCCGACTCTCATACGGATGCACCCTCGGCGAGGTCGAGCTCGAAGCGGCTGCCGCGGGTCTCCAGCTCGGCAAACATCTCCTCGGGGCTGATGCAGCTCTCCGGCGGGAGCGCCCCGCGAGCGGTGATGCTGCCGCGGGCCAGAAGACGCACTGCGGCGGAGATCGGCGCGGCCGTGGAGACCACGCCTCCGCCCAGGCCCCACTCTTCGTGCGACCCGGTGACCGCGCGCATGCGCACGAAGCGACCGTGGCCGGAGGCCTCGACCATGTGCACCGAGACCGTCCGCGGGGAGGGTGGCTGGGCCTCGTGGGCGGCCGCCCTCACCTCCTCCTCCGACGCCGTGGCCAGGTCGCGCAGGCGATCCAGCAGCTCCCTGGCGAGCGAGAGGCGGAAGCTGGCCTCGGTGCAGCCGAAGCTCTGGCCGAAGGTGCGCAGCTCCGAATGCAGCGTGTAGATCGTCTCCGAGCGACCCAACGGCGCGCCGAAATCGACCTCGCCTCCGGGCGAAAGGGGTGCGATCCGCACCGGCTCGCCGTTTCGCAGCATCACCGGCCGCAGTTTGAGCTCGTCGAGAAGGGTCTCCAGCGCATAGGGGAAGCTGGGGCCCGGTGGCGGCTCGAGGTCGCGGCCGGCCGCGCAGACGTGGATCGAGTCGACATCCCCCAGCTCGCGCGCCGCGCGGGCGGCCATCAGGTTCGTCTTGCCTGGACTTGAGCCGATACCGAGGATGGCGGTGAGCCCGGCCCGCTCGAAGTCCGGGCTGAGCAGCAGCTGCTCCCCGGTCACCCGGTACAGGCCGCCGAGGTCGAGGTAGTGGCAGTCGGCCTCCAGGCAGGCCCGCATCGCGTCGAGGTTGACGCGATAGCTGGCCGAGTTGACAAGCACGTCTACCCCGGCCAACTCGGCGGCGAGGTTGCTGCGCGCGTCGGCGCCGCGGGCAGTCGCCTTGCCGAGCCCGTGCTGGTCGGCCACCTCCTTGGCTTTCTCAGCTCGGAGGTCGAGCAGCAGGACCGATTCCATCTCTTCGGAGGACGCCAGGTCGCGCACGATCGCCGGTGCGATCGTCCCCGCGGCTCCCAGAACCGCCACCTTCATCGGACGAGCTCCCGGGCCCGCAGCGCGAGCCAGAACTCGATCCGGTCGTGCGCCCTGCCGAGGTCGCGGCCGGTCAGCTCCTCCACCTTGCGCATCCGGTAGCGAAGCGTGTGGCGGTGGCAGAACACCTCGCGAGCGGCCCGCTCCCATTGCCCGTTGTTCTCGATGAACGCTTCCAGCGAACGCAGCAGCTCTCCTCCGTATTCGGTGTCGCCGTCCTCGATCGGGCCCAGCACGCTCTCGCAGTAGAGCCGCAGCGCCTCGTCGTCCTGGAGCGAGAGCAGCAACGTGAACGCGCCGAGGTCCTGCCATGAGGCGACGTCTGGCGCCTCGCCGTTGTCGAGCGCCGTCGCCTCCAGCGCGCATCGCGCCTCGTGAAACGAACGACGCAGCGCCTCGGGCGATGCCGGCCGGCTCGCCGCCGCCCGAACCCCACCGTGCCGCACCGCGAGTACGCGACGCGCCGCTGCGGCGACTTCGATCGGGTCATTTTCGGAGGCATCGATGACCGCGCAGAGCAGCTCGCGTCCGCCAACCGCATGCGGCGCGACGAGCGCCGCGCATCCCGCCTCCGCAAGCGCCGCCTCGAGAGCGCCTTCGGCGGCGCTCGCATCGTCGACCGAGAAGACCAGCACCGAGGCCTCGCCCTCGATCCCGAATGGCGCCAGGCGGCGGCGCAGGTCGCCCGACTCCAGACGGCCCCCGAGCGCCGCCGCGAGCACGTCGCCCGCCAAACGTCGCTCGGTCTCGCGCTCCACGCGGCGGCGCATCAGCTCCAGCGCGACCACGACGACCGCCTGCTGGAGGATCAAGCGCTCGAAGTCGCCCAGCCCACCGGAATCGCGGATGATCACCACCCA
>JBBQNM010000109.1:0-4215 GCA_038329895.1 Solirubrobacterales bacterium
GCGGATCGCCGCCAAGCGCGAGGCGGGGATCGACGTGATCAGCCTCGGGATCGGCGACCCCGACGAGCCCACCTACCCCCACATCGTCAAGGCGATGCAGGAGGCGGTGGCCGAGAACGCCAACCAGAAGTACCCGACCAATCGCGGCCGCGACGAGTTCCGCCAGGCGTTCGCGGACTTCTACGGCGATCGCTTCGGGGTCGAGATCAACGCCGAGAACGAGGTGATACCGGCGATCGGTGCCAAGGAGTGCATCTACAACCTCAGCTTCGCGTTCCTCGACCCAGGCGACGTCGCGCTTGCCTCCGACCCCGGCTATCCGGTCTACACCGGTGGCCCGATCCTCGCCGGCGCCGAGGCCGAGCTGCTGCCACTGCTGCCCGAGCTGAGCTTTGCCCCCGACCTCAGCGCCGTTCCCGCCGACGTGGCGAGCCGCGCCCGCCTGATGTTCGTCAACTACCCCAACAACCCGACCGGCGCGGTCGTCCCCGAGGGTTTCTTCGAGCTGGTGGTCTCGTTCGCGCGCGAGAACGAGATCCTCGTCGTCCACGACAACGCCTACTCGGAGACGACATTCGACGGCTACGTCGCGCCTAGCTTCCTCGCCACCCCGGGCGCAAAGGAGGTTGGGGTGGAGGTGTTCTCGCTCTCGAAGGGCTTCAACATGACCGGCTGGCGCTGCGCCGCGATCCTCGGCAACCCGGAGGCGATCCGCACCTACTGGCGCTTGAAGACCAACGTCGACTCGGGCCTCTTCGAGGCGATCCAGATGGCGGGGGCCGCCGCCCTCACTGGGCCCCGCGGGCCGCTGGAGCGCATGAACGAGACCTACGCCCGCCGCCGCGACCTCGTGATCGACACGCTGCGCGACATCGGCGTCGACATCACGCCGCCCAAGGGCACGATCTACGTCTGGGCGCCGGTGCCCGAGGGCAACACCTCGGCCTCATTCGCCGAGCTGGTGCTGGAGCAAGCGGCGGTGGTCGTCTCGCCGGGCTCGATGTACGGGCCGAGCGGCGAGGGCTTCTTCCGCATCTCGCTCACCACCCCAGACGATCGACTGGTCGAGGGGCTGGAGCGGATGCGCGAGCACCTCGCTTAGGTTTCTTCCGCTTGCGCCAGTAAAACGATCGAGGCCGCAGATCAGGCTGGTGCGACGGCGGGCAGCTTGTCTTCGGCGGCGAGAGTGTCGCGCAGGCCCTGCTCGAGTCCGCGCGGGGAGTACCCGAGCTGACTCATCGCCTTGTCGTGCTTGGCCCAGAAGGTGACCCCGTCGGCCGAGCTGATCAGCTCCGAGAGGTTCGGAGGCTGTCCCATCATCTTGCCGACCATGGGCCCAATCGGGGTCAGCGCCTTCAGCAGCGGCGTCGGCATCGCCCGCTTCGGCGCCTTGCGGTCGCTGACCTTGGCCAGGGTCTCGATCATCTCGCGCATCGTGGTGATCTGGCCGCCAAGCACGTAGGACTCGCCGATCTGCCCCTTGTCGAGGGCAAGCAGCACGCCGTCGGCTACGTCGTCGACGTGGACCATGTTCATGCCGAGGTCCGGGAAGGCGATCATCGGCATCCGGCCAGCCAGGAACTGGTCCATCTGGGTGCCGAGCGCGGAGTGATCGCCCGGCCCGTAGACGCCACCCGGTTGGACGATCACGCAGGGAAGCCCCTCCTCGTCGATCAACCGCCGCGCGATCTGGTGGGCCTGCACCTTCGTCTCCTCGTAATAGGAGGTGTGCTCGTCGCCGGGGTGCTTGTAGGTCTCGTCGACGACCTTGCCGTGGGTGTTGCCGAAGGCACCGACGGTCGAGATGTAAACGATCTTGGGGATCTTCTCCTCCTGCGCGGAGCGCATCACGCGCTCGGTGCCGAGCACGTTGGCCTCGTACATCGCGGTGTGCTCGCTCTTCGGGATCCCGACCTCATACACGGCGGCGCCGTGGATCAATGCGTCGCATTCCGCCATCCCGGAACGCATCGCAACGTCGTCGGCAAGGTCGCCCTCGAACAGCACGCATCCGAGCTCGGCCAGATCCTGCGCCTTGTCGGGGCTGCGGACCAGACAGACGACCTCGTCCCCTCGCGCGCGCAGATCGCGGACCACGTGTCCGCCGATGAACCCGGTTGCACCCGTTACAAAGACCTTCATCTCTCGCCAGCCTATCCCGTTGCGGTCGTGGGAACGCGTACACAGGGAGCCGATCCGGGGCCGCCGTAGAACGATTGCGGCGGCTTCGCCGCCTGACATGCCAGTGCCGGCGCCTGACGGCACCGGCCTAGAATCCATGTAGTGCAGCGATCTAGAAACGGACGCGCGGCCGAGACCCGCACTGGCGCGGGGGCGGCGGGCGTCTCGAACCCGCGGGCCAGGCAGCGGGCGATCGCGATCGGCGTGCTCGAGCGCGCCTCCGACGAGGAGCCGCTCTCCGAGTTGAAGGAGCTGCTGCGCACCGCCGGCGTCGCCACCGCAGGGGAGATGATCCAGCAGCGCTCCGCGCCCGATCCCGACCGCTACTTCGGCGCCGGCAAGCTGCGCGAGCTGAAGGATCACATAGCCGCATCCGACGCCAACCTGGTCGCCGTCGACCACGAGCTGGTGCCGCGTCAGGAGCGCAACCTCGAAGCGGCGCTCGGGGTGCCGGTGATCGACCGCACCGCGGTGATCCTCGACATCTTCGCCGACCACGCGCACACCGCCGACGGAAAGCTTCAGGTCGAGTTGGCGCAGCTCGAGTACAACCTCGCCCGCATGCGGGGGCTGTGGACCCATCTCGAGCCCCTCGGGGGTGGGATCGGCACCAGGGGCCCCGGCGAGTCGCAGATCGAGACCGACCGCCGCCTGGCTCGGGACCGGATCGCGGCGCTGCGACGCCGCCTCACCCGGCTGCAGCGCAACCGCGATGTGATGCGGGCGCGCCGCGATAGCACCGCGATCCCGACCGTCGCCCTCGCCGGCTACACGAATGCCGGCAAGTCGACGCTACTGAACGCGATCACCGGCGCCGAGGTCGAGGTGGGGGAGCGGCTCTTCGAGACCCTTGACCCGACCACCCGTAGCTTCGACCACCGGGGACGGCACTACCTGCTCACCGACACGGTCGGCTTCATCGAGAAGCTGCCCCATCAGCTCATCGACGCGTTCAAGGCGACGCTGGAGGAGACGGTGCTCGCCGATCTGATCCTGCACGTGGTGGACGCCTCGGCGGTCGCAGAGCGGCGCGAGGCCACGATGGCGGCGGTCGACGAGGTGCTGGAGGAGATCGGCGCCGGCGAATCGCCCCGGTTGCTGGTTTTCAACAAGGCCGACCTGCTAAGCGAAGAGGAACGCCGGGAGGCCCTGCTGGGCCACCCCGAGGCGATCCTCGTCTCGGCGCTGGGCGGCGAGGGCGTGGAGGAGCTTCGCGACCGCATCGAGCAGGCCTTCGAGGAGACCCTGCGCGAAGTCGAGCTGTTGGTCCCCTACAGCGAGGGCGCCCGGCTGCACGAGCTGCATGAGCTCGCGGGCGAGCCGGAGCGCACCGACCGCGCCGACGGCGTGCTGGTCCGGGCTCGCGTCCCGGCCGCCGAGCTTCACCGCTTCAAGGACCTGAGCGTCAGCGGCGCCGGCGGCTAGGGTTGGCGGCGTGAAGCTGCGATTCGCTCGTCTCAGGGACGACGCCGTCCTACCGACCCGCGCCCACGAGGGCGACGCGGGGCTGGACCTCTGTGCGGCCGAGCCCGCCCACCTGGGCCCAGGCGAGCGCTGGAGCGTTCCGACCGGGGTCGCGGTCGAGATCCCGGATGGCCATGCCGGGCTGGTGTTGCCACGCTCGGGCCTGGCGCGCGAGCACGGCATCGCCCTGGTCAACAGCCCGGGTCTGATCGACGCCGGATACCGGGGCGAGATCCGCGTGCTGCTGCTCAACACCGACCCCGCCGAGGTCTACCGGGTCAAGCCCGGCGATCGGATCGCCCAGCTTGTCGTCGTGGCGGTTACCGCCCCGGAGCCGGTCGAGGCGGAGGCCCTCGCCGAGTCGGCCCGCGGCGACGGCGGCTTCGGCTCCAGCGGCCGCTGAGTTCAGGATCTACGCGGGGCGCAGTCGTCTGGCCGAAATCACACTTCGACTGCAGGTCCATCAAGCTAATAAGACCCTGACAGAGGCTCCCCGCCCCGGGGGAGCGGACCGGGGTTTCGTCATTTACCACCGTGGCTTCCGCTTTCACGCGAGGATGTCGCGTAAAC
>JBBQNM010000110.1:0-4028 GCA_038329895.1 Solirubrobacterales bacterium
GCCGTAGCTGCCGTCCAGCTTGACCCGCGAGCCCGGGTGCTCAGGTCGGGGGCACTTCATCCTCGTTGCGCTGACCCTCGGCATGGGCCGAGGCTCGCACGTCAGCCGGATGGGTTAGCCCAACGGGATGCGAGAGGGGGGTCCGGCCTAGTACTTCTCTGCGGCCTGCGCCAGCGCCTCGCCGACGCCCGGCCCCTCGAGCGGCGGGGCGTGCCCGGCGCACACCTTCGCCGGTCCCAGCGCCGCCAGCTTGCGGACCGAGTCCTTTGCCGCTGCGTGGTCCCAGTTCCAGACCGGGTGGGGGACGCTCGCCTCGCCATGGGGCAGCGGCTTCAGCCGCGTCGAGTCGATCAGGTAGACGGTGTCGGTCGACAGCGCCAGCCGGTCGGACTCGCGAAACAGGCCGATCTGGCCGGGCGCATGGCCGGGGAAGTGATGGACGCGGAAGCCGGCGATCTCATCGCCCTCCTCGATCGTGTCGGCGATCTTCACGCCGCCCGCGTCCCAGCGGCGGTGCAGCATCGGATAGATGCGACGCACCCAACCGACCGGCAGCTTCTCCATCTCCCAGTAGTCGGGCCAGTCGTCGGTCTCCGCGTAGCGCACCTCGTCGGGATGGCAGAGGACCGGCGCGTCGAGCCCCGGCGCGGCGCCACGATGGTCGGTGTGGCTGTGCCCCAGCACGATCTGCTTGATCGGCCCCAGCTTCTGCGACACAGCCCGCACTCCCTTGACCATCGGCTCGGTGCCGGCGTCGAACTGCACCAGGCCGTCGCCGTCCTCGATGAAGTAGATGTTCATGCCGCCGCGAATGTCGCCGCGCAGCAGCCAGACCCCATCGGCGACCCGCCCCAGGGTTGGGCTCCAAGGACGGCCCGGGAAGACCTTCTCCTCCGCCATGCTGGCGCAAGTCTAGGCTTTCGCCCGATGCCGACCGTGTGGAAGGTGACGATGGCCATCCTGGTCGTCTGCCTGATCGCCTCGATGGTGATCGGCGTCGTGAAGCTGGTCTCGCTGTGAGCGCGAGGCTCAGACAAGGAGCATGGTTTTGGGCCGAGCGCGAACAATTGATGCGAGCCAACGCGGCGCACCAACTGTCAGAGCCGGGTTAGTATGCGCCCGCCCGAGCGCTGAGAGGATCAAGAGAGGGAGAGGTGACAGATGTTCGGTCGCATCGTGGTTGGCACCGACGGCTCCGAAACCGCGGCTGAGGCGGTGCGCCAGGCAACCGAGCTGGCGAAGTTGAGCGGTGCGCAGCTCGACATCGTGAGCGCCTTCGAGCCGATTCCACAGCAGCGGGTCAAGTCGGAGGCCCGCGAGGCGCCCGGCGACGTCCAGTACGAGATCAGCCCGCGCGAGGACGTCAAGCTGATCCTCGACGGAGCGAGCGGCGAGGCCAAGAAGGCCGGGATCGAGGAAGTGCAAACGCATGCGCGGGAAGGCGAACCGGCCGACGCCATCCTCGACGTCGCCGAGGAGATCAATGCGGACCTGATCATGGTCGGCAACAAGGGGATGACCGGCGCACGCCGCTTCCTGCTCGGAAGCGTCCCCAACAAGGTCTCCCATCACGCTCCCTGCAGCGTGATCATCGTCCGCACGACCTAAGTGATGTTGGCCGCGGCGTTGCGCCGCGGCACAGGCGTGTCAGGCGGCGAAGCCGCCGCAAATTGTGATGTTGGCGCCGGGGCTAGGGCGCGGTCGCCGCGGCGGCGTCGATCAGGCCGGCGCCGAACTCGTTGTCCTTGCCGGGTAGGCCGAGGTCACGCGCGGTCGCCTGGAGGCGGTCCAGAACCTGCGTCGGAGTGGGGGCGGGGCCAAGAACGCCCGATGCGATCACCATCGCCGCCAGCCCGGAGACGTGCGAGGCGGACATAGAGGTGCCCTCGAAGAAGCCGGGGATCTCGAAGTGCTTCGGGGACCCGGTGCGGAAAGTGAGCTGATAGATCGGGCGGCTGGCGCTGGAGGCCAGGCACCCGGCGGCAGGCAATCCGCCACCCGGCGCGACCAGGTCGACACGCGGGCTGATCTTCGAGTAGGAGCCCAGGCAACCGTCCTCGGTGGTGCCGCCGACCGCGATCGCGTGCGGGTCGCTTGCCGGCATCGTGACGCAGCTACGCGGCTCGTCGTTGCCCACCGAGGCGACCAGCACCGCCCCCTTGCTGCTCGCGAAACGCATTGCCTGGGCGACCGGCGGCACCGGGTTGCCGCAACCGAAGTTGAAGCTCATGTTGATCACCTGCGCCCCATGCCTGGCGGCGAAGCGGATCCCCTTGGCGATCCTGTCCGACTTGCCGTTGCCGAGCCCGTTCAGCACCCGCACCGGCATCAGCTTCGCGTCATAGGCGAGCCCGGTCAGGGCTATGTGGTTGGCGGTCTTCTCGGCGATCGTCCCCGCCACGTGGGTGCCGTGACCGTTGACGTCCACCGGCAGCGAGTCCTTGGCCACGAAGTCATAACCGGGCACGAATTGGCTGTGGCCGAAGTCGGGGCTGCGGCGGAAGCGCGTGCCCAGGTCGATGTAGGCGATGCCGGTGTCCAGCACGGCGACGATGACCCCCTTTGCGCCAGGATGACCATCCTTGCGGAGGTTCTTCCAGGCGCCCAGCGCGTTGATCCCACCCGCGGACTGGAGCGGCAGCGGCTGCGTCCCAGGGGCGCAGAAGTTGCCGCAGGGCAGGAAATTCCACTGCATCGCGGTCCAGCCCGAGCGCGGGCCGGTAGCGGGCGGCACTGTTCCCGGGTCGTTGGGTACCGCGGAGGCCGTCGCGATGTAGTTCGGCACGGCGTAGGCGACATGCGGATTCGAGCGCAGGGCGGCGGCAGCCTCGTGCACGCCAATCCTCGACGGGAGGTCCATCGCACGCCCGAAGGGCTGGTCGTCGAGTCGCACCACCACCTCGCCGGGCGCGAAGTCGGGCGCCGCGGCTGTCGGGGCCGTGGGGGGAGTGGGGGGTGGCGCGAGAGGAGCGGCGGCCGGCGTCCCGGCGGTCGCCGAGGGCACAGCGGCGAGCGTCGCGGGCATTGCCGCGACGGCGAGCATGGCTAGCTGGGCGAGTCTGCGGGCTCGTCTGTTCATTGCCGTAAGGAGGATCCTGCGAGTTCGCCGGATCTGATGGCCCCGGCACGATTTCAAACACGGGGCGGGCGTTGAAGTTGCCATCACTATCTTGGCTGGCGGTGACCAACCCGATACCCAGCTCCGACGAGTCATACATGCGCCAGGCGATCGAGCTTGCCGAGCGAGCCGCCGAGCACGGTGACGTGCCGATCGGGGCGGTCGTGGTTCACGGCGATGAGGGGATCGGCGCAGCGGGCAACGAGCGCGAGCAGCGCGGCGATCCGACCGCCCACGCCGAGTTGCTCGCCCTCCGTGACGCGGCGGAGCGGCGCGGTGGCTGGAGGATCGTGGACGCCTCGATCTACGTGACGCTGGAGCCCTGCTCGATGTGCGCCGGGGCGATCGTGCTGGCGCGGATTGCGCGCGTCGTCTATGGGGCGCGCGACCCGAAGGCGGGGGCGGCGGGAAGCGTGCTCGACCTGCTCGGCGAACCGGCGCTCAACCACAACCCCGAAGTCACCGGCGGCGTCCTCGCGGAGGAGTGCGCTGCACTGCTTTCCTCGTTCTTCAGCGCTCGCCGCTAGACCCGCGGCGACTTATTCGTCCGACCGCAGCCGGGCGGAGACCTCGACGGTGTACTCGCTGCCCGCCGGCTCGGGAGGACGTAGGTGCTCGGGCAGCGACCGCAGGCTGGCGTCGGCCCGATCGCGCATCTGCTCCATCGTCTCGGCGCGCACGATGTCGCCGCCCTCCATGAACGGGACCAGCAGCGGCTCGCCCTCGACCGCCTCGTCCTCTCCGGCGACGACGTCGCCGGCCAGCTGGCCATCCTCGAAGCGGCGGAAGACCTGCTTCGGGCCGGGCAGCGTCTCCTTGTCGGCCGAGAGCTTGCGCACGCCCCGCCAGCCGCCCTTTGGGTCGGCGTCGGCGACCAGCTTGTAGACGCCGTTTACGACCGGGGAGTCGC
>JBBQNM010000111.1:0-3785 GCA_038329895.1 Solirubrobacterales bacterium
TAGATGCGGACCAACTCTCCCCGCAGGACTCCGAGCGCTCGCTGCAGTCTCGCGCGCACGACCTGCAGGTGGTGCCGTTCCTTTGCCAGTTGGACCTTGGCCCGGTCGAGCTCGGCCTGCTTGGCCGCCAGCTTCTGCGCCACAGCCGCAGCCTGGGCGCGGACCGCGGCCACCTGCCCGATCAGGTCGTTGACCTGACGGTTCTGCTCGGCGATGCTCGCCGAGAGGCTGCTCTGGGCGGCCTGCACGTGGGAGAGCTGCGCCTGCTTGTGCTGGAGCTTCTCCTGAAGGTTCGCTGCGGGCGCGCCACCGGCCAGCACGGCAAACGCGCACAGCGACGCAAGCACCAGCAGCGCCAAGGGGAGGACGGTACGCCTACGATCCGTCCGATCGATGTCGGATGAGCCGGTCCGCATCTGCCCTGCTCGATCCCGAAGGCGGGAACGGCAGACCAGGCAGGCTAACTAGGCCCGGACACGCATGGTGGCGGTGGTCAATAACGTGGGAGGGACCTTGCAGGCGACGCCCGTGACCACGCTTGGACGTCGCGACCCGAGGGTGGGCGCCCGGCTCACCTGCTGCGAGTGCTTGCGCGCGTACTCGTAGAAGGACTTCATACCGCCGGTGAAAAGCCCGGCCGGAACAAGGCCGGGCTGGCCGGTGACCTTGCCGAGGAACAGGTACGGCCCGATCGTGAACTCGACCACGTAGCGCTCGAAGGGCTGGCCGGCTCCGGACAGCGAGGCCTTGCCCGTTCTCGGGGCCTGGTGTGCACCCTTCGCATTCGGTATCCCCGATACCACGAGCGGCCGAGCTATCACCCCGCAGCTCGAGCATGGCCTGAGGAGGTCCTGCGCATGCAGGTCGTCGAGTGCCTTGCTGGCACCGCTGTCCGAGTCGAACTTTGCAACCTCCGAGTACGCGGTCAGGTCAACTACTACCGGCGCGAGCAGCTGGCCGGCGGCGGCCTCAAAGCCGGCGCGATCGATCGCCGCAATCGCCTGCGACATATCGGCCCCTCGACCTGCTCGGTCAATCGCGGCCGCCATCGTGCACCGGCTTGGATCAGGCCGTCTCGTCGACGACGACCTCCCAGTCCTCGCGATCGATGGAGCTCTCGCCCCCTGCAATTTGCTGAATGCGGTCGCGCGCGGCGCTGCCGAGCTCGTCGCTGGCCGCGATGTCGGACTCGTTTTCCCAGAACGAGACTCCGATCATCTTGCCGTTCTGACGATTCACCAACAGGGTGAAGCCCTTGTAGCCGTTTTGGTCCTTGTATTGGGGCAGGTCGTTCGACTCGAAGGCGTTGACCGCCTCGTCGAGCTTCTCCGGGGACAGCTGGAAACTGCCTGTTCGTGCGTGCATGACTCTCCTTGGGATCGGGCGCTGGCCGCCGGCCGGCCCCCCACCGAGCGCGTGCCATGTCGCTATTTGCAGTGCGAATCTATGCGCAGGGATCGCCGCGGTCAATCCCCGAAGCATGCTCTTCACATCGTGGTGCTGGCAATCCGCGCGCTCAGGGATAATGCGCCGCCCTTGTCCCGCATGCCCCACATGCGCGAGCCACAGGGCAGCCATCCTTCCCCCGCCGGAGCGGTTCCCATTAGTCGTTTCAGCTGGTTGCCGGCGGTCGCCCTCAGCCTCGCCTTCACCACCATCGTCCTGCTCTGGGACCCGCACGTCCGCGATCTCGCGGCGCAGACCTTCCGCACCGAGCTCTTCGAGCACGGCGGCTTCGCGATCTGGAACGGCAGCTGGTACGGCGGCCATTACACCCTCACCTACAGCGTCCTGCTGCCCCCGGCCGCGGCGCTGATCGGCGCCCGGACGGTCGGCGCTCTGTCGGTGGTCCTCTCGGCCTACCTCTTCGACCGTCTGGTCCGCGAGCATTGGGGCGAGCGCGCGCACTGGGCGACGCTCTGGTTCGGAGTCGGGGCGGTCAGCCTGCTGGTCAGCGGTCAGCTCACCTTCGCGATGGGGGTGGCTTTCGGCCTACTGGCGCTGCGCTGCCTGCAACGGCGGCGGAGGGGCCAGGCAATGCTTGCCGCGCTCGGCTGCGCGCTGGCCAGCCCGGTCGCGGCTGTTTTCCTCGGCGGCGTCGTACTGGCCGCTTCCGTCGGCGGCGGCGTGCGCCGGGCCGGGGTGGCGGTGGGTGCGATAGCGCTCGGCGTCGTGATCGGTCTCAACCTCGCCTTCCCGGAGAGCGGCGAGTTCCCGTTCGCCTTCACGTCCTACATCGGCGTTCCGCTGTGGTGCGCGGGGGCGCTGTTGATCACTCGCGGGGTGCCGGGCGAGCGCCAGTTCCGCGCCGTGGTCTACGCGTATCTGCTCGCCTCCACGGCCGCCTGGCTGCTGCCCAATCCGTTGGGGGGAAACGCAATCCGCATCGGTGCTCTGTTCGGGGGGCCGCTGCTGGCGGCGATCCTGCTGACCCGCCGGCCGCGCGTGAACGCATTGCTTGTCGCCCTGGTCCTGCTCGGCAGCCTCTACTGGCAGGTGATGGCCGGCATCCGGGCAGTCGCGCAAACCGACGGAGACAAATCCATCACCGCCACCTACTACCAACCGCTGCGCGGATGGCTACGCGACCACGGCGGGCGCACCAATCGCATCGAGGTGCCACCTACGTCCAACCATTGGGAGGCGGCCTACCTGGCGCCCACCTTCGACCTCGCCCGCGGCTGGCTTCGCCAGCTCGACACGACCCGAGACGACATCTTCTACGACGCGCACCTGTCGCAGCGCGGATACAGGAAGTGGCTGGAGCGAAATGCGGTCCGCTACGTGGCGCTGCCGGATGCTCCGCTCGACTACTCGGCCCACGCCGAGCGCGCGCTGATCCTCAGCGCTCCCCCGTATCTGCGGCTCCGCTGGAGCTCGACCCACTGGCGGGTCTACGAGGTCCGCCACCCGGGGGCCCTGGTCGTTGGCGATGGCTACAGTGCGGGCCGCATGCGCTCGCTGGGAACCCAGTCCTTCGCGGTCCAGGTGCTGCGGCCAGGGCGCCTGATCGTGCGCGAGCACTACACACCCTTCTGGGCGATCGAGTCCGGGCCGGGCTGCGTCGAGGCGGCGGGCGATTGGGCAGCCCTGCGGGTTGGCCGACCCGGCTTGGTGCGAGTCGGCATCGACTTCACCCCCGGACGCGCCTTGCGGGGCGTCTTCGGCGGCCGGGGCGACTGCTGACCTCCCGCGGCCAAAAGGAAAGGCCCGCCGAGGCGGGCCTTTCTTTAGCGGATTTGCCTCGGGTAAATCAAGGTCCGCTGTTAAGCGCCAATCAGGGTCCGCTGTTAAGTGACCAGACCAGGTTGACCTTGTAGACCTCGTTGGCCGGCAGCACCGAGGTGTTGCTGGGGGTGGCGAGCGAGAGGCTCGATGCCGTGTAACCGGAGGTCAGATAGGTGCCCATGCCGGCGCTTGTGGCGGCCGAGATGACCCTTACCGGGCTGGCCGAGTCCACAAAGCAGCCTGAGTTACAGGAATGGGTCGGCGCGGTGCCGGTGGTGCCGCTTTGGGCCGTAAAGCCGGCGCTTGTGCTGTTAAGCGTCAGCGAGTTCGCCACCAGCGTGGCGCCACCGGAGACATAACCGGCGGGGTCTGAGCCACAGGCACTTCCGCCGTTGTTGCAGAACTGCTTAAAGACTGCGCTTCCCGATGGGCCGTCACCGGCAACGGTGACGTTATAGCCAGAGCCAGAGCCAGTCGCATCGGCGACTGAGAAGTTGGTCATCTGGGTGTTGGTGGCCTGGGCCTGTCCGTTGAGCGTCACAGCGTTTAGGTTGGGG
>JBBQNM010000112.1:0-3741 GCA_038329895.1 Solirubrobacterales bacterium
GGGGCCGCGCGCTCTCCACGGACGAGGCGATCGTACTCGCGCTCGAAGAGACGGAGCTCGATGCGTAGCGACCTCCCTTCCGGCACCGTCACCTTCCTCTTCACGGACGTCGAGGGCTCGACGCGGTTGCTGCACGAGCTGCGCCGAGCAGCGGCGCACTTCCTCCGGGATAGGCCGGCCGCAGGAGCAGCGATGGAATCGGCGCCCGCGGCGCGTCGCTGACGCGATCGCCGCGCGGGCGCCTGCATCCCTCGCAGACTTCACCGTCCCGCCGTGCCGCGTAGCAGTGCTTCGAGGATCTCCCGCAGGGCATCCGACGCAGCCACCATGTCCCGAATCTGTCCAACCGCAGAGTGAAAACCAGTAGCGGAGAGTGATACTGGCCGCCCCTCCGCATCTACCAGAAGACCCTGCAAGAGCCGCGAAAAGTTGGCCCCGGTCCCGTCTAGTCGATCATCCCCTCGCCAATTTCGATCCCAGGTGCGCCCACTTTCTAAGGCTCTGGAAACGGCGCCTTCTTCTTGGCTCGGGATTGCAGCTCGTTCGGCGGAAGGGTTACTCGTCGTCAACGCGATCATCGAACAGCACCGCGTCACGTCGCGCAGACGGTTAAAGGCTACGGCGTGCGCTCCGAACAGATCTGGACCGACAACAGGAACGCGAAGGGCTACACCCGTGCCGCGTTCGATGACCCTTGGGCTCGATACCTCGCGTCCTAAAGCAGTTGCCGCCCTGCACTTTTGACACGCCAAACAGTGTCCTCTGTGTGTGCAGTCGGCTGCGTGGGTTGCAGTCCTGACTGCTCGCTAATGTGACTGCTCGGAGTGATTGTTCGGACAGCGCAAACTTTGCTCACTTAGTTCTCTTGCACCAGCCCTTGATTTCCCGACTGTGTTTCGCGGCCGGGTTCACTGTGATCCTGCTCGGATCGCTTCTTTCGCTTGGGGCGCTCGGTCATGCTGAACTGTCGTCGCTAGCGGCCATCCCTACCAAGCCTTTTGCATCGCCGGGGCCGATCATCGTTACCAACTCCCCGGCGCAGGCCCAGTACGTGGGCAATGCGCCCCCTCTGCCCGTCTGCCACAACGGCCGCGTAATCTTCGTTTCCGGGGCCTCGCTTCGCGAGCACCTGCGCCACGGGGACACCCCCGGTGCTTGCAGCGGCGTCGCCGGCAAAGGCAACGATCGCGAAGTGAAACCAGCGACTACCGAAGTGAAAGCAGCGGCTACTGAACCTACGCTTGCAAGTACGGGTTTAGACCTCGGCGGGACCGTCGTGCTCGGCCTCCTGCTTTTCGTTCTCGGGTTTGGTCTTCGGCGTAGAGCCTGACAACTACGTGGCTAGCTGCACGTCCGAACATTCATACCGCTTGCTGTGCGCGTCTGAGGCCGATCTGCTGGCGAGATTCGTAGTGTGCGCATCCAGTTGGACTAGGACGCGCGCAACGGAGTCGTTGTACGGCGCACCGCCGGGAATTAGGTCGGGGGCTGCGGCCCCCCGCGACCCAGCCCGTTTGCAGTGCGCCACCTTCGTTTATCGGCAGTAAGGACCTATCCTTAAAGGGGGCGGCGTTGACTTTCACAGAGCGCAACGCCATGCGAGCGGGGAGGCCGGACGCCGCACCGTCAGTCCCCGCGTGGCGTCCGGCCCGCAGTTCTCTCCGCTCACCAAAGAGATCCCCGCCATGGCGTAAACCTGCGCTACCTCCCTCGTCCGAGTGACCACCGAGCGCCACTCCTTCTCCAGAGTCCCATCTAGCCGAATGGCTAGGGACTACCCGCGCCGTCTCGCCCACAGTTCAGTGTTGCCGCCGACGACGTTGCGGCGTGGTCGGCGGCCGAGTTCTTGGCCCTCCGAACTAGCCCCGTCGTAGTCATCGCTTCGGCGTCTCCAAGCCGATTGTCCGAAGCTCGGCGAGAGCCGACGAGGCGAGCACAACCTCCGCGAGTGGTGGCTCCCGTACCTGCGCCGGC
Source organism: Solirubrobacterales bacterium (assembly GCA_038329895.1). Taxonomy (GTDB): domain Bacteria; phylum Actinomycetota; class Thermoleophilia; order Solirubrobacterales; family 70-9; genus Mayfieldus. The sequence continues at coordinate 1,975 of JBBQNM010000112.1, forward strand.
CAACGGGCTGCGGCCCATCGGCGGACGCTGACTTGGTCTCCGTGTTGTACGCAGCGGGCTTAGCTGTTCACGCCCCCATGCGACTCGCGGTGCGACTTCTAGCGCAGCGCGTCGATCGGCGCGGTCGCGACGATCCCTTCGACGCTGCGCGCCAGTTCCGCGTCCAGGGTTACGAACGCGTCTGCTTACAGCTGAGTGAGTGCGATGTATTCGGCGTTGTAGGTCGAGGCCCATCCCAGCTGGTCCGCCAGCTCCCAGGCCCGACGCCGGAGCACGGCGTCGCCGAGGAGCCTGATGGGCATCCGCCCGATCCGGGTGAGGCGGTCGCGCGCGACGTCGGCCGGGATCTCGCCCCGCTGGACGGCCTCGTGCAGAGCCGACAGCGTTTGGGAACGAAGGAGCGTCGGTGCGAGGAGGTTGTGCGCGCTCGGGACCTCGACGCGCTCGCTCGCCAGATGGAGGACGGCGCCGGCGTCGACGACGAACCTAGTCATCGGATACCTCTGTCCGCATGACAAAACAGTATTGCTCAGCAGCCGCCTCACTTGAACGAGGGATAGCCGACGCGTGCCGAGACACATAGCCTGAGCGGAAGGGCGGCGAAGGGAAGGACTGCGGCGGTGGCGAGTTGGACTAGGGGAGAAGCACGCGCGGATAGACGCGCGCGATGTTTGGCGTGTGGTGGTCGAATCGAGCCGGGGTTACGTCATGCCGGTTCCCTTCGCTGCTTGGAATGCCGCGACCTTGGCCGCTCTCTGGACGCCGCCCTGGTCGAATCAACGCGGCGATCGCCCACGCGGTCGCTCGCCAAGGCTCTCAGTCGACGACTGCTTCAACCTCCGAGCCGTAACGGCTGATCAGCGCCGCCCGCTTACGATCTCGATCCTGGGGGAGGCTCTCTCGAAGCAGGAGCTCGAGGCCGTGCACTGCTGGGAAGCGGACGACCGGGTGCCGGGGCGACCTGAGGTGACCGCGTTCCATCGTCAGCTGCGCTACCACCAGTCGCGGCGTTCTCTGAGGTCACAAGGAAGGCGTGTGGCACGCCGCGCGGCGCGACAAAAACGCCGCCCTCGCCGACGCGATGCTCCTGGCCGTCGACATGAACAAGGATCTCGCCCTCGAGCACGTAGAGCACCTCGTCATCGCCAGGGTGGACGTGTAGGGGCGTCGGCTTGCCGAGCACTTCGCGATCCTCGAACAGCGCGAACGTGCCGCCTGTCTCTGCCGACGTCGCCTTCATCGTGAAGAGCCCTCCGCCGGCGAACCAGAGCTGCTCGCCCTCGCCGTCCTGTCGGATCACCGAGGTTGACATGGTCATGCGCTCCGCCTTCAGCATTATGGGACTATGGTGTTCATAACCACATTGCAGTATCATCATGAGAATGTCAATCCCATATGAGCTGACCGGCAGGACGCAACAGAAGGCGCGCACTCGCAAAGCTCTCATCGACGCCGCGCGCCAGTTGCTCGCGGAGGGCGTGACGCCGACGGTCGAAAGGACCGCCGATCGGGCAGAAGTCTCCCGCGCCACCGCGTTCCGCTACTTCCCCAACCAGCGCGCATTGCTCGTCGCGACGTATCCCCAGCTCGAGGAACCCTCGCTGCTGGGGTCGGCAGCTGAAGAGGATCCGATGGCCCGGCTCGAGGTCGTCACCGAAGAGCTGGGGCGCCAGATCCTGGAGTACGAGCAGGAGCTCCGCGCACACCTGCGCCTCTCACTGGAGCCGACGGCCACGGAATCGGACGAGCTTCCGCTCCGCCAGGGCC
>JBBQNM010000113.1:0-3734 GCA_038329895.1 Solirubrobacterales bacterium
CGTCGCCAGTTCCTGCGCCGCGCGGATCGCCTCGTTGACGGCCGCCATGACCATGTCGGCGAGCATCTCGGCGTCTTCGGGGTCAACTGCCTCGGGGTCGATCTCTATCGACTTCAGCCGCAGGTCGCCGCTCATCCTCACCTTGACCATTCCCCCGCCGGCGCTCGCCTCCACCTCCTCGTTTGCGAGCTGCTCCTGGGCCTTGGCCATCTCGGCCTGCATCTGCTGCGCCTGCTTGAGCAGCGCGTTCATGTCCAGGCCGCCCGGCCCGCCCCCGCGTGCCATCAGCTCGCGCCGCCTTCCGAGCCCACTTCCTCGGCGTCGAACTCCGACTTGATGCGCTCCAGTAGCTCCTCCTCGTCGAGTTGCTCCTCTGGCTCGGTGACCGACTCGCCGTCGAGCAGCACGTAGACGGGTCTCAGCCGCTCGCCGAGGATCGTGCGCAGCGCCTCGGTGAAGCGCTCGCGATGCTCGGCGGCCTCCGCCTTGCGCTTGTTGAAGGTCGAGCCGGCGGGAAAGCCGATGCGCAGGATTCCCTCCTCGCTGTCAACCGCGATTGGCCGCGCGCCCTCGAAGAGGGCCGACAGCATCGCCGAGCCGGACTGGCGCACCTGGTCGATCACGGCGGGCCAGACCCGCAGCACCCGTTCGAGGTCGATTTTCTCCTCGGCGTCGATCCGCTCCGCGACCTGTTCCGAGTCGGCATCCGCCTCCTCGGCCGTATCGGTCTCCGCTGCCGGTTCAAGATCCGCCGCCGCCGCTTCCTTCTCGTTGCTCGTTGCTCGTTGCTCGTTGCTCGTTTCCGGCGGCTCGTCGCTCGGGGCCGGTTGCTCGTTGCTCGTTCCTCGTTCCTCGGCTTTGGGCGCGGATCCCCCCGACGGCTCCGCGCCACCGAACCGTTTCTCCAGCCTCTCCACCCTGCGCAAGAGACCCTCGCCCGCCGGGTCGAGGTCGGGTCGCGCCGCCTTCAGCAGCGCCAGCTCGATCGCCATGCGGGAGTCGTCGCCCTCGCGCATCGCAGCCAGGCTTTCCGCCAGCTCGTCGATCGTGCGCACCAGGCCCGCCGGGCCGATCGCCCCGGCTTGAGCGCGCAAGCGATCGGGGTCGGAAGCGGTGACCACGAATGTGTGGGGCACCTCGCCGGTGATCTGGATCACCAGCAGGTGGCGAAGGTGGGCGAGCAGGTCGCGTGCAAACTGCGCCGGGTCGCGGCCAGACCGGGCCAGTTGCTCGACCGCCTCAAACGCCGCCTTCGGGTCCTCCGCCGCGACCGCGTCCACAGCCCCGAACAACAGGTCCGCGTCGGCCGCTCCGAGCAACTCCAGCACCGCGTCGAGCTCGACCTTCTCGCCGCCGAAGGCGACAAGTTGGTCGAGTGTGGCGAGCGCGTCGCGAAAGCTCCCGGCGGCGGACCGGGCAAGCATCGCCACGGCGGCGTCGTCGACCTCGATTTCCTCCGCGGCGGCAACACGCCGCACGACCTCGGCGATCTGCTCCAGCGAGGGCCGCTGGAAGTCGAAGCGCTGGCAGCGGTCGGCAATCGTCGGCATCACTTTGTGCGCCTCGGTCGTCGCCAGGACAAATGCGGTGTTGGGAGGGGGCTCCTCGAGCGTTTTCAAAAAGGCGTTCCAGGCCTCCTTGGTGAGCATGTGTGCCTCGTCGAGGATGTAGACCTTCCAGTGGCCGCCGGCGGGCGCGTAGGCGACCCGCTCGCGAAGGTCGCGGACGTCGTCGACCGAACGGTTCGACGCGGCGTCCATCTCGATCACGTCCATCGAGGTGCCGGCGGCGATCGTCAAACAGGACTCGCATTTGCCGCACGGCTGCGTGGTCGGCCCCTGCTCGCAGTTCAGCGAGCGGGCGAGGATCTTCGCCATCGAGGTCTTGCCGGTGCCCCGCGAACCGACGAACAGGTAGGCGTGGTGGACCTTGCCCATCTCGACGGCGTTGCGCAGCGTGCGCACGACGTGCTGCTGGCCGACCACCTCCTCGAACGACCCGGGGCGGTGGCGGCGGTAGAGGGAAGCGCTCTCGCTCACGGGCAAGCGAGCCTAGCAACGGTGAAGGCCGGCGCCGGGTTGCGCGCTCTGTACCTTGCGCCGGTGCTCCGCAAGCTCCGGCCGCTTGCCCCGATCGCCGCCATCGCGCTGGTCCTGTGGCTGATCTTCCCGTTCGGCTTTCCGAACTACGACACCGTCTACATGCTGGTCTGGGGCGACGAGCTGGCGCATGGCGCGAGCCCCGACTACAACGCCGCGCTGCCGCCGACCCCTCACCCGCTGGCCGATCTCTGGGGCGTCCTACTGACTCCGTTCGGCGCCGTCACGGCTTTCGACGCGACGACGGTCCTCGCCTATCTGGTCCTTGGAGTAGTCGCCTACCTCGTCTACCGACTCGGGACACTGTGGTTCGACCGCGCGATCGGGGCGGTCGCGGCGGCGATCGTGCTCACCCGCGCCCCCTATCTGAGCAACGGCCTGCGCGCCTACGTCGACCTTCCGTACATCGCCCTCGCGCTCGCCGCCCTGGTCGTGGAGACCCGCCGGCCGCGTGCCGGCTGGCCAGTGCTGGCGTTGCTTTCGGTGGCCGGGCTGCTGCGGCCCGAGGCCTGGCTCTTCTCGGCCGCCTACCTCGCATACGTGCTGCTGGAGCGCGACCCGGGGCAAGAGGGGCTGGCGCTGCGCTGGCGTCCGGGGCTGGAGCGAGGCCAAGTCGCCGGTCTAGTCGTGCTCGCCGCCTCGGCCCCGCTGGCATGGGCCGTCTTCGACCTGATCACCACCGGCGACGCCCTCTACTCGTTCACGGGCACCCGCGACACCGTGGACACGCTGAACCGTCAGACCGGTCCATTGGACCTGGTGCTCTACGGGCCACGACGGCTCGGCGAGGTAATGCAGCTGCCCGGCCTGATCGGCGCCGCAGCCGGAATGGTTCTCGGCCTCGGCTTCCTGCGGCGCCGGTCGGTCACGGGTGTCGCCGCCGCTGTACTGGCGGGGCTCGCGTTCGCGATCCTGGCCTGCGTCGGGCTGGCGATCCTCCCCCGCTACACGATGCTCGCCGCAGCGGTGCTGGCGGTCTTCTGCGCACTCGCCCTGCTGGGTTGGCGGCTGCTGCCGGACGACCACCCCTGGCGACGGCGCTGGCAGCTCGTCGCAGGCGTGGTCCTCGTCGCCTTCCTGGTCCAGGCCCCCCAGCAGTACGACTATCTGAAGACAGTCCACAACGACCTCGACGAGCAGAGCGCGATCGAGTCCGACCTGCACGAGCTGGCCGATTCGGGCGCCTTCAAACCGGACTGCATTCCGATCTCGGTGCCCAACCACCGTGCGGTCCCCCGGCTGGCGTCCTGGCTCGACCTACGGCCTTCGGAGATCGTCAGCTCCAGCGAGCAGCGCCAGCCACGGCGCGGATATTTCCTCGACCCAGCGAACGAGAATGTGGTGCGCCATTTCGTCCTCGATCCCAACGATCCGCGACGGCTGACGACCAAGGTCCCGCCCGGCTTTCGCCGCGTCGCCCGCAATGAGTCCTGGATCCTCTACGCGCGCTGCTGAGAGATATATGGACCGTGCGCCCCGCCTTCGAAGCGCGGCCTCCGGGCGTGCCCGCCGCCGGCTGGCTCGGGCCAGGCTTGCCTGCGGCACCTGCGGCTTCCGCTTAAGGCTGCTTCCTTCCGGACCTGACCTGGTTCGCGGGCCCACATCGCGCAGGACCTGGCCGTCAGCGCCGCCTGC
>JBBQNM010000114.1:0-3721 GCA_038329895.1 Solirubrobacterales bacterium
GGAGATCGACTCGACGACCTCGAGCGAGAGACCCTTGGGCGCCTTGTAGGCGTAGCCGGTCTCGGGATCGTGCCAGCCGGCCTTCTCCGCGTAGTCGGCGTTGATCCCGGCGACTTCTTTTTGTTCGGCAACCGCTTCTGGAGTGGCCATGTGGTTAGTCGACCTCCAAGACGATGGTGTCGTTCTCGATCGAGACCGGGAACGTTTGGACTGGGGAGTAGGCGGGCAGTGTCTTCGGCCTGCCGGTCGTCAGATCGAACAGCGAGCCGTGACGCGGACACTCCACGGTACACGCACCGGCATCGAACTCGCCTTCGGCGAGCGGCCCGTCGTCGTGCGAGCAGCGATCCTCGATCGCGTACAACGTCCCGGCGCAGTTGAAGACGCCGATCTTTCGGCCCTCGACTTCGACCAGCTGCATCACGCCGGGCGGCAGCTCGGCCTCGGGGCAGACGCTGACTTTGTCGCTCAATTGCTCTTCTGTGGTTGTGCCTATCGTCACTTAAAACCTACCGTCGCAGTCGGATTTTAGCGGGCGAGCGGCTGTTACCCCGGTTGCACCCGATTGGCTGCCTGGATTGTGGCTCAGATCCCGGATCGCTCGAACTCGGCCCGGTCGCCCTGCTCGCCCTCGTCCTCCCAGTCGGCGGGCTGGCCGAGGCTGGCGCCCTTGACGACCTTCAGCCCGAGCAGCGCGCACTTCATCCGCGTCGCCGAGATGTCGATCCCCAGCAGCTCGAGGACGAAGTCCTTGTCGAGCCGCAGCAGCTCCTCACGGCTCATGCCGCCGATCTCGTCGCTGAGCAGCGACGTGGCGGCGGTGGAGATCGCGCAGCCCTTGCCCTCGAAGCGGACCTCCGCGACCCGATCATCCCCGTTGAGCCTTATGCGCATGTGCTGCTCGTCGCCGCAGAACGGATTTGAATCCTCGAACTCGAGGTCGAACTCCTCCAGCGGCCCGAAGTTGTGGGGCCGCTTGTAGTGCTCGAGGATCTGCTCCCGGTAAAGCTGGTCCATCTCTAGAGCTGGAACACCCGCCGTGCGTCGAGCAGGCCGTCGACCAGGCGGTCGACCTCCTCGCGGGTGTTGTAGACGGCGAAGCTGGCGCGGGTGGTGGCGGCGACGCCGAGGCGTTCCATCAGCACCTGGGCGCAGTGGTGGCCAGCGCGGACCGCCACCGCGTGGCGGTCGAGGATCTCGGAGACGTCGTGGGCGTGGACGTCCTCGAGCTCGAAGGAGACGATTCCGGTGCGGTCATCGCCGGCCGGTGGCCCGAAGAGGCGCAGGCCGGGGACCTCGGCGAGACGCTCGAGCGCGTAGGCGGTCAGATCCGCCTCATGCGCGTGGATCGCCTCCAGGCCCAGCCCGTCGACCCAATCGATCGCCGCCGCCAATCCCACGGCCTCGTCGATCGGCGGAGTGCCGGCCTCGAAGCGCGCCGGCACGCTGGCCCAGGTGATCTCCTGCTTGGTGACCTTGTGGATCATCGAGCCGCCACCTTCGTACGGCCCCATCGCGTCCAACAGTTCCTGCCGGCCCCAGAGGACCCCGACCCCGGTCGGGCCGTAGAGCTTGTGGCCGGTGAAGCCGTAGAAGTCAGCGCCCAGCTCCGCCATGTCGAGCGACATCTTCGGCGCCGCCTGGGCGCCATCGACGAGCACCAGGGCGCCGGCGTCGTGGGCCATGCGGCTGATCTCGGCGATCGGGTTGACCGTCCCCAGGACATTCGACACGTGGGCCACCGCGACGATCTTCGGACCGCGCTCGAGCGCCGCGCCGAGCGCCTCGACGTCGAGACGGCCGTCGTCGGTGACCGGGACCCAGTCCAACTCGGCGCCGACCTGGCGCGCCAGCAAATACCAGGGCACCACGTTGGAGTGGTGCTCCATCTCGGTCAACACGATGCGGTCGCCCTCGCCTACGTTTGCGCGGCCCCATGAGCTGGCGACGAGGTTGATGGCGCCGGTCACGTTGCGGGTGAAGACGACCTCGCGATCCTGGGCGCCCAGGTGGCGCGCGATCCGCCGCCGTGCCCCCTCGTAGAGGCTCGTCGCCTCCTCGGAGAGCGTGTGCACTCCGCGATGGACGTTGGCGTTGCTTTCGCGGTTGAAGCGATCGAGCGCCTCGAGCACGGCGAGCGGCTTCTGCGCCGTGGCGCCGTTGTCGAGATATGCGACCGGCTGCCCATGGACCTCGCGGGCGAGGATCGGGAACTCGGCGCGTATCTCCGCGAGCGAGCGGGGGAGGGTGGGGGAGCTCGTCGCAGTCTCCATCGTGAGCTGGCGGCGCTAGGCGGCCGCCTCGACCTCCTCGCCGATCCAGCCGTAGCCCTTCTCCTCGAGCTGCGCGACCAGCTCCGGGCCGCCCTCCTTGACGATCCGCCCCTCGAACATGACGTGCACGGAGTCGGGCTTGACCAGGTGCAGGATGCGCTGGTAGTGGGTGATGATCAGCGCCCCCATATCCGGCCCGGCGAAGGTATTGACCCCCTCGGCGACGGTGCGGAGTGCGTCGATGTCGAGGCCCGAGTCGGTCTCGTCGAGGACCGCGATCTCGGGGCGCAGCAGCGCCAGCTGAAGGATCTCCATCCGCTTCTTCTCGCCGCCCGAGAAGCCGTCGTTGAGATAGCGGCTGGAGAAGTCGCGCGGGATGTTGACCAGCTCCATCGCCTCCTGGGCGGTCTTCGAGAACTCCTTGATCTTCAACGGCTGCTCGCCGCGTGCCTCGCGCCTGGCGTTCATGACCATGCGCAGGTACTTGCTAACGGTCACGCCGGGGATCGCGACCGGGTACTGGAAGGCCATGAACAGGCCGCCGCGGGCGCGCTCGTCGGGGTCGGCCTCGGTGATGTCGTCGCCCTTGTAGGTGATCGTGCCCTCGGTCACCTCGAGGCTGGGGTGGCCCATGATCGCGTTGGCGAGCGTCGACTTGCCCGAGCCGTTGGGCCCCATCAGCGCGTGGATCCTTCCCTTCTCGACGTCGAGGTCGAACCCCTTGAGGATCTCCTTGCCCTCAGCGGTCACGTGCAGGTTGCGGATCTCCAGGTCAGCCATCAGTCTCCGTTTCTGGTCCGGGGCGCCTACGCGGGGCTGCCGACGGACTGTTCGCTTTCGCGTGGGCCGGCGAACTCGACCAGGTCGGCGAGCGAGGTGCCGGAGAGCGCCTTGTTGACGCCTCCCTGGACGCGGGTCCAGAGCAGCTTCGTCGCGCAGGCGCGGTCGCCGTCGGTCTCGTGCGAGCACAGCACCTTTCCCTCCGGGGTCGGGTGAAAGCACTCCATCGGGGCGATCTGGCCCTCCAGCGCCTCCACCACCTCGTCCATCGTGATCTCCTCCGCGGGACGGGCGAGCTGGTAGCCGCCGTGGGCGCCTCGGGTCGAGGTGACCAGGCCGGCCTGTCGCAGCTTCGCGACCAGGTGCTCGAGGTAGCTCAGCGGGAGCCGCTCGGCCTCGGCGATGGCGCTCAGCGCGACCGGCTCGGAGCCCGACTGGCGGCCCAGCTCGACCATCAGACGGACCCCGTACTCGGCTTTGGTCGAGAACAGCATCGACCTAAATCCTACTCGATTGGTCGGTTATCCCAGGCCAGGCTAGTGGCGCCGGCTGATCCGGTCGCGCAGGATCGGCCAGGGGTTGATCCGCAGACCACCCGCCGCGGCGCGCAGGGCGCGTCCGAGCGTCGACTCACCGAATCGCTCGGGGTCGGGCAGCGCCATCACCAG
>JBBQNM010000115.1:0-3716 GCA_038329895.1 Solirubrobacterales bacterium
TGCTTCTCGAGGACCTGGTAGTAGCGGCGCGTCTTTTGCTTCTCGCGCAGCTGCACCCGGTACTCGGACTGGCGCATCCGCCCGCGCCCGTGCTCTCCGGGCGGGTAGGAGCGGCGCTCGACGCCGCACTTGTCGGTGAAGCAGCGCTGTCCCTTGAGGAAGAGCTTCTGGCCCTCGCGGCGGCACTGCTTGCACTGCGGTGAAGTGTCGCGGGCCATCAGACGCGCCTCCGCTTGCGGGGGCGGCAGCCGTTATGGGCCTGCGGGGTGACGTCCTTGACCGTCGTCACCTCGAGGCCCGCAGCCTGCAGGGAGCGGATCGCGGTCTCGCGGCCGGAGCCGGCGCCCTTCGCGAATACCTCGACCTTCTGCAGGCCGTGTTCCATGCCCTTCTTGGCCGCCGAGTCGGCGGTCACCTGGGCGGCGAACGGAGTGCTCTTGCGCGAGCCCTTGAACCCGGCGCTGCCCGCCGACTCCCAGGCGATCACGGCGCCGTCGGTGTCGGTCAGGGTGACAATCGTGTTGTTGAAGGAAGTCTTGATATGCGCCTGGCCGTAGGCGATGTTCTTCTTCACCCGGCGGCGGGCACGCCCCTTCTGTCCCTTTGGTTGAGCCATCGAATCTCCCCTACTTCGGCGTCGGCGCTCTGCGCTTCGACGCGATGCTCATCCGGCGCGGCCCCTTGCGGCCGCGCGCGTTGGTCTTCGTACGCTGACCCCGAACCGGAAGGCCGCGCCGGTGGCGGAGTCCGCGGTAGGAGCCGATCTCGGTCAGCCGCTTGACGTTCTGCGAGCGTTCGCGCCGCAGGTCACCCTCGACGCTGAGCGCCTCGACTGCCTCACGCAACTTCACCACCTCGTCCTCGGTCAGGTCCTTGACCGGGGTATCGGCGTCGACCTTCGCTTCGGCGAGGATCTTTCGGGCCGTCGAGGGGCCGATTCCGTACACGTACGTGAGGCCGACCTCGACCCGTTTGTTGGTGGGGATATTTACGCCTGCGATTCGTGCCATACGACTAGCCCTGCCGCTGTTTGTGACGGGGGTTGGGACAGATCACGAGCACCGATCCGCCACGGCGGACCACCTTGCATTTCTCGCACATCGGTTTTACGGACGCTCGTACCTTCATCGCCCTCGAATTCGTATCGAAAAAGGAGGCCCGCCGCCCCAGGAGTCGGACTGCGGGCACGAAAAACCGGCCTCAAGGCCGACGACGAAGGATAGCAAGGAGCGGCGTCTAGCCCAGGCGACGGGCAGGCACGAATCTATTCGGCGTCCTCGTCCTCGTGCCAGGGCGTCAGCACCCGTGGCCCGTCGGCGGTCACGGCGACCGTGAACTCGAAGTGGGCGGCCAGCGAGCCGTCCTGGGAGAAGACCGCCCAACCGTCGTCGCCCATCCTCACCAGCGGGCTACCGGCGTTGACCATCGGCTCGATCGCCAGCACCATGCCCTCCTCGAGCGGTGGCCCACGCCCCGGCTCGCCGTAGTTGGGGATCTGCGGCTCCTCGTGCATGTCGCGGCCGATCCCGTGTCCGACCAGGCTGCGGATGATCGAGAAGCCGTCGAGCTCGACCCGGCGCTGGACCGCCGCCGAGACGTCGCCGAGGTGATTGCCGGGCCAGGCTTCAGCGGTGCCCTCGAGCAGCGCTCCGCGGGTGGTCTCGAGCAGCTTCCGCGCCTCGGCGCTGACCGGCCCGATTGGGACGGTGATCGCGGCGTCGGACACCCAGCTGTCGCGCACCACGCCGACATCCACCGACAGGACGTCGCCGCGCTTCAGCTCGTGTGGCCCCGGGATGCCGTGGACGACCATCGAGTTGGGAGAGGTGCAGATCGAGCCCGGGAAGCCGCGGTAGCCCTTGAAGGCCGGCTCCGCGTCCTGGGAGCGAATGAACTTCTCGGCGGCGCGGTCGAGCTCCTCGGTCGTCACCCCGGGCCGCGCGCTCGATTTCAGCAGCCGCAGGCAACGCACCAGGAGGTCGCCGGCGGCGGCCATCTTCTCGACCTGCTCGGGCGTTTTGCGGATGATCATCCGGTACATGGCGGGGCACTCATGAGATGTCCTCTTCCATTCTGAGGGTTGCCAGCAGGGCTCGAATCCGATCGCCGACCTCATCTGGCGAAGGCGATCCGTCGACGCGGCGCAGCAGTCCCTTTTCCTCGTAGTAGTCGACCAGCGGCTCGGTCTTGGAGTGGTACTGGTCGAGCCGGTGGCGGATCACCTCGGGCTTGTCGTCGTCGCGGACCAGGAGCCGGCTGCCGTCGATGTCGCAGACGTCGGGTTCCTTCGGAGGGTCGAAGTCGACGTGAAAGATATGGCTGCCGTTCTTGGCGCAGGTCCGGCGGCCGCCGAGCCGCCGCACGACCTCCTCGTCAGGAACGTCGATCAACAGCGCCGCGCTCAGGCCCCTGCCCAGCTTCTCGAGCTCGGCGTCGAGCGCCTCCGCCTGGGGCAGGGTGCGGGGGAAACCGTCGAGGATGAAGCCGTCCGCCGCCTCAGGGTCCTGAATCCGCTCGGTGATCACCCCGATGATCACGTCATCGGGAACCAGGTCGCCACGATCCATGTATTCCTTCGCTGTCTTGCCCAGCTCGGTCCTGTCACGGACCGCGGCGCGCAGGATGTCGCCAGTCGCGTAGTAGGGGAGCTGGAAGTCCTCCTGCAGCCGCTCGCCCTGGGTTCCCTTGCCGGACCCGGGCGGGCCTAGGAGGACGAGATTGAGCTCAGACATCGGATCGCGTGGGTGGAATTACAACGCCAAGAACAACCGAACAGCGAACAGGAGCAAAACTGAAAAACGAACGGCCGCGAAAACCGAGCAGTCCTAGGACGCAGCCCGATCGACGACGCGAGCGTACTGAAAACGTACGTGAGCGAGGCGATCGGGCAAGGACAACGGGATGCGAAGGTTTGCAGCGGCCGCCAGCCGCAGTTATTTCAAGAAGCCCTCGTAGTTGCGCATCATTAGCTGGGCCTCGAGTTGCTTCACAGTGTCAAGTGCCACCCCGATAACAATCAGGATCGAGGTGCCCCCGAAGAAGAAGTTCGCCGACGTCTGGCTGATCAGGATCGTCGGCAGGGCTGCAACCGCCGCCAGATACAACGCCCCGGGGAAGGTGAGGCGGGAGAGGATGCGGTCGAGGTACTCGGCGGTCGGCCGACCCGGTCTCACCCCGGGTATGAACCCTCCGTACTTCTTCAGGTTGTCCGCCTGGTCGACCGGGTTGAAGGTGACCGCGGTGTAGAAGTAGGTGAAGATGATGATGAACAAGGACTCGCCGGCCACATAGGCCCATCCGTTGGGGCTGAAGAAGGAGGCGAAGTCCAGCGCCGCGGGCGTGTTGAGCAGCTGCCCAATGGTCGGCGGGAAGGCCATGATCGAGGCGGCGAAGATCACCGGGATGACGCCGGCCATGTTGACCCGCAGCGGTAAGTACGTCGATCCGCCGGAGGTCATGCGTCGCCCGACGACGCGCTTGGCGTACTGGACCGGGATGCGCCGCTGGCCCTCCTGGACGAAGACGATCGCGACGATCACCGCCAGCGCGATGAACGGCATCATCACGACGAACACCTGGTCGGGGCTGTTCCACCACTTGCTGATCCCGTTCGGCAGACTGGAGACGATCGAGGCGAAGATCATCAACGAGATTCCGTTTCCGACGCCGCGCTGGGTGATCAGCTCGCCGAGCCACATCAGAAGCGTGGCGCCGGC
>JBBQNM010000116.1:0-3657 GCA_038329895.1 Solirubrobacterales bacterium
TGCGAAGGTGAACTACGAGTCCGAGGACGGGCCCAAGGGCCCGGCCGCAGTTGCTGGCTCTGTCCAGCCTGCGTAGCTGACCAAACAGTTTGAGTCACCGGCGCCCGCCATCTGGCGGGCGCCGGTCGTTCCGGGACCACCTGGATAGCTTGGGGGCATGGCCCAGACCACCGACGTCGAGCTCCTGCAGCGCTGCCACGACTTCGAGCTCGAGCTCAGCCTGGCGGCTGCCGAACGGGTCGAGGAGTTCGGCGAGGGAACCACCGCGGTGCTGAGCCCGGGGATTCCGCTGGTCTGGGACGCCAACTACCTGCTCGTCGAGGGACCGGGGATGGCGGCGCAAGAGATCGCGGAGCGCGCGGATGAGGTGTTCGGTGGCCTCGGCATGAAGCACCGCTTTGTGGTGACCCGGCAGCCGGCGCTCGCCGACGAGCTTGAACCGGACTTCGAGCAGCTCGGCTGGGACGTGGACCGGACGCTGGTCATGGCCCTACGGCGCGAAGCGGATCGCCCGGGATCGGTCGAGGTGGAGCGGGTTGCGCCCGAGGAGGCCGAGCCGCTGCGGCTGGCGCTGAGGGAGGATCACCCCCGGACGACGCCCGAGGGCAACCCGCAGCTGCTCGAGTTCGACCGGCGGATGGCGAAGGTGTACCGGGATCGATGGTTCGCCGCCCGCCACGACGGAAATTTAGCTTCCGGCTGCCGGCTCTACCAGCACGACGGCATCGGCCAAGTCGAGGACGTGGCGACGCTCGCCCATGCGCGCAACCAGGGCCTCGCGCGGGCCGTCGTCCTCGCCGCTACTCAGATATCGCGCGAGGACGGCGACGAGCTGACCTTCATCACCGCCGACGCGACCGACTGGCCGCTGCAGCTCTACGAGCGGCTCGGGTTCGACGCGGTCGGGATCAGCCTCGGGTTCCGGCTGAAGCCGGAGCCGACGAGCTGACCGAGGGCGGGCTCGCGGTGCCGCCGCAGCCGATGCCCGCCGGGCGCATCCTGCTGGCACCGGACTCGTTCAAGGGGACCTTCAGCGCGGTTGAGGTGGTCGACGCGCTGGCTTCCGGCTTCGAAGCGGTGGGCCTGGAGGTCGACCGCTGTCCGGTTGCCGACGGCGGCGAGGGCACGAGCGAGACGCTGGGGGCGGCGCTCGGCGGCGAGACGGTCGAGGTAGACGTTCAGGACCCGCTGGGGCGCCCGATCCGCGCCAGCTTCACGCTGCTCGCCGACGGCGAGACAGCGGTCCTCGACACAGCGGCGGCCAGCGGCATGGGCCTCCTGAGCGCTGAGGAGCTTGACGCCGAGGCTGCAACCACCACAGGGACCGGCGAGCTGATCGCCGCCGGCGCCCAGCGGGCGAATCGAATCTGGCTCGGCATCGGCGGTAGCGCGACGACCGACGGCGGCCGCGGCGCGATCGAGGCGCTCGCGGCGGCCGGCGGGCTCGGCGACGTGCGGCTGGTGTGTCTGTGCGACGTGCGCATCCCCTGGGAAGAGGCCGCCGAGGAGTTCGCGCCCCAGAAGGGCGCCGACGTTCATGCCGTCGCGCGACTGGGGGAACGTCTGGACCAGTTGGCCGCCGACGCGCCGCGCGATCCTCGGGGGGTGCCGATGACCGGCGCCGCCGGAGGGCTGGCGGGTGGGCTGTGGGCCTGGTGCGGCGCCGACTTGGTCGGGGGCGCACCGTTCGTGCTCGAGTCGGTGGACTTCGATCTACGCGCGCGGCAGGCAGTAGCCGTGGTCACCGGCGAGGGCCGCCTCGACGCCACCACGCTGGAAGGAAAGATCGTCGCCGAGGTTGCCCGTCGAGCAAACCGGCTTGGCGTGCCGGTCCACGCGATCGTCGGAGAGGACGTCACCGACGCTGATCAGAAGCGAGAGCTCGGCCTCGCCTCGGTCCGCGAGGCGGCGACCCTCGCCGACATCACCGCCGCGGGCGGCGAGATCGCAGCCGGACTCGGTGCGCAGCAAGGCTTCGGTAACTAGGCCGCGCGCCCAGGTAAGCGGCCGATCAGTAACCAGACGCCGCGAGCAACAGGTCCGCGAGCTTCTGGTAGCCGGCGTCGCTCGCGTGGATGTCTTGCAGCGGCGTGCACATCAAGGTCAGCTGGCAAATCGTCGGGATCTCGTTGACCGGCGGGTTGAAGACCGGTAGCGGGTCGGCAAACCGAGCGCGATACCGCGCAGCCGTCTGCGCCAGCCCAGCGTTGAACTGCGCTGCGATGACGTCGGTTCCTGGGATCGTGACGATCAGCGGGTTGTAGAGCCCGAGGACGATGATCTCCGTGTACGGGGCCGCGCGGCGGAGCTTGGCGAGGATCGTCGACAGGTTCGCCTGCACATGTGCGAGCGATCCTCCCCGCAGCAGGTCGTTTGCGCCGATGTCGATGGTCACCGGGCTGACCCGGCCCCGGTGCGCGCGCAGCACGGCCAGCGCGGCGTCGAGCTGCGAGCCGCTGTAGTTGCTGTGCAGGGCGAACGGCGGGTGGTATATGCATGGCTTCAGGCCGAGCAGCGAGTCCGTCGTCTCACCCGGGCAGCCGAGGTTGACCGTCTGAATCTTCGGGTCGATCGCCCTCAGGTCCTTCGCGAAGTCGTCGACGTAGCCGGTGTTGTAGGCGGCGGGGTCCTCCGTCGGCAAGTTCTGAAAGAACTTGGCCTGTTGGTACCCGAAGGCCAGCGAGTCACCTAGCGCCAGATAGACCGACTTCGGCGGGTTGTGCTTTGGCGGAGGAGCGGCCTGGGCGGCCGGCACCGCGAAGAGCCCGACGGCGACGACTGCGAGAAGACAACCGAGGCGGGCCCTGGCCCGCCTTGCCTGCTCACTGCGCCATGTCCCTGGCTCAACCAAATGCATTGCCTATCTAAGAATCTACTCTTGCAGCGAGCTACGGAATGAAGTAGTTGTGAATCGCGACCTCGACGATCTCGGCGTCGGGGAGCCCGGCGAGACGCTCCTCGCCGATGACCGCGACTTGCGCTGGCCGAAGGCGGTCGGTCACGAACCGCTCGGAGTGCTCGGCCGTCTCCCAGACGTTGAAGACCTGGAAGCGGCCCTCGAGCTCGCCTGCCGAGTGGAAGATCATTCCGTCCGGCGGCTCGTTCCGATGCCCATCTTCTCGCTAACCGCGTCGTACTCATCAGCCCCCACGCCTTCCGGGAACCGGTTGATAATTCCTACCGCCATCTCTTGCCTCCGTCGGTTGTCGTTGTGGGCCGCAGCCGCACCGGCAGCGTCTTCAACTGATTGATGAACGCCGACTCTACGTAGGCGGGCGTGCCTTCCAGCTCCATCGCGGGGAAACGGGCCAGCGTCTCCTCGAGCAGGACCCGCAGCTCCAGGCGCGCCAGCGCGACGCCGAGGCAGAAGTGCCGCCCGCCGGCGCCGAAGGCCTGGTGCTCGGGGTTGCGGGTGACGTCGAAGCGGTCGGGATCCTCGTAGCGGGACTCGTCGCGGTTCGACGACACGTACCACATCACGACCTTGTCGCCGTCCTGGATCGGCTGCCCGGCGAGCTCGGTGTCGCGCGTCGCGGTGCGGCGGAAATGGGCGAAGGCGGGGAACATCCGCAGCGCCTCCTCGACCGCGCTGGGAATCAGCGACGGGTCGTCGAGCAGAAGCTGGCGCTGGTCGGGGTTCTCCATCAGCGCCCGCAT
>JBBQNM010000117.1:0-3240 GCA_038329895.1 Solirubrobacterales bacterium
AACGCCAAGCTCGGCCCGATGGGGCGGCTTGTGATCTGCCAGCGGGTGATCGAGCAAGGGTGGTCGCTCACGGAGGCGGCCGAGGCCGCCGCAGTGAGCGAGCGAACCGCCTCGAAGTGGGTCTCACGCTACCGCGCAGAGGGCGAGGCGGGCCTTTGCGACCGCAGCTCCGAGCCGCACTCGGTTCCCCATCGCACCCCCGAGGACCGGGTGGCGGCGATCGCCGCCCTGCGGCGGGTGAGGATGACCGCCGCCGAGATCGCCGAGTGCCTGGAGATGGCGCTCTCCACCGTCTCGGCGGTGCTCGGCAGGATCGGTCTGGGCACGCTCAGCGCTCTCGGGCCTTCAGAGCCGCCCAACCGCTACCAGCGTGCTCGTGCAGGCGAGCTCCTTCACATCGACGTCAAGAAGCTGGTGCGGATCGAGCGCGGAGCCGGCCACAAGGTCACGGGCAAGCGCACCAAGCACGCCCGCGGGGCCGGCTGGGAGTTCGTCCACGTCTGCGTCGACGACGCCACCCGCCTCGCCTACGTCGAGGTCCTTCGCGATGAGAAAGCGAGGAGCGCGATCGGCTTCCTGCGGCGGGCCGTCGCCTTCTATGGCTCCCACGGCATCGGCGTCGAGCAGCTGATGACCGACAACGGCTCCGCCTACCGCTCCAAAGTCCACGCGATTGCCTGCCTGGCGCTGGGGATCCGCCACATCCGCACCCGCCCCTACCGCCCCCGCACCAACGGCAAGGCCGAGCGCTTCATCCGCACGATGCTCGGCGGCTGGGCCTACGGAGCGATCTACCGCGACTCGGCCCAGCGCACCGCGGCGCTATCCGGCTGGCTTGAGTTCTATAACTGGCGAAGACCGCACGGCTCCCTCGCCAAGAGGCCGCCCGGAGCTCGCCTCGCCGAGCTGAACAACGTTGCTGGGTCTTACAGCTAGACCTCGGGCCGGTGGCGCTCGATGATGCCGGCAAAGTCGGCGCCGGCCGGCAGCGTCCCGAAGGCCTGCCCCCAATCGCCGGAGAGCCGGGAAACGCAGAAGGCGTCTGCGACGGCTTCGTCTCCATAGCGGACCAGCAGCGACGCCTGCAGCGCAAGCGCCATCCGCTCCACCACCCGGCGACCGCGCGATTCCAGTGTCTCGACGTCGGATGAGACCTCCTTCCGCAGTCCGGCGGCGAATGCTTCGATCCGTGGCTCTGCGGCCGCCCCCTCGGCGACCTCGGCGAAGAAGGCTTCGACCGCCGGCGGGCTCTTGACCATCGCCCGGAGAACGTCGAGGCACTGGACGTTTCCCGAGCCCTCCCAGATCGATGACAGCGGGCTCTCGCGGAATAGTCGCGGCATCCCGGAATCCTCGACGTAGCCGTTGCCTCCGAGGCACTCCAACGCCTCGACAGCGTGCGACGGCCCCCGCTTGCAGATCCAGTACTTGAGTACTGCGTTCGCCAGCCGCCGGAAGTCGGCCGCACCGTCGTCGCCGTCGGCCGCCTGGTCGTAAGAGCGAGCCAGCCGCATCGCCGAGACCGTCGCCGCTTCGGACTCGACGCAGAGATCGGCGAGGACGTTGCGCATCAGCGGTTGGTCGATCAAGAGCTCGCCGAAGGCAGAGCGGTGGGCCGCGTGATGGGTCGCCTGCGCGACCCCGGCCCTCATTCCCGCGGTCGAGCCGATGACGCAGTCGAGGCGGGTGTGATTGACCATCTCGATGATCGTCGGGATGCCGCGCCCCTCCTCGCCGATCATCCGCGCCCAGGCGCCGCGGAACTCGACCTCGCTGGAGGCGTTGGAGCGGTTGCCGAGCTTGTCCTTGAGCCGCTGGATCTCGAAGCGGTTGAGCTCGCCGTCGGGCGTCCAGCGGGGCATGAGAAAGCACGAGATCCCCGAATCGGTCTGGGCGAGGACGAGGAACGTGTCGCACATCGGCGCCGAGCAGAACCACTTGTGACCGCTTATCTCGTACTCGCCCCCCGACCCACCCCCGTTTAGCGGCGTCGCAGCGGTCGTATTGGCGCGGACGTCAGACCCTCCCTGCTTCTCGGTCATCGCCATCCCGCAGAGGGCACCGCGCTTCTCGGCGGCCGGGGCGAAGCGTTCGTCGTAATCCAAGGAGAGCAACCGGGGCTCCCATTCCTCGGCCAGCTCGGGCTGGCGCCGCAGCGCCGGGATCGCCGAATAGGTCATCGATATCGGACAGCCGACGCCGCCCTCGGCCTGCGTCAGCTGCATGAACATCGCCGCCCGAGCGACGTGTGCGCCGGGCCCAGGCTCGCGCCAGGGGAGCGCGTGCAGCCCCTGCGAGACTCCGATCCGCATCAGCTCGTGCCAGGAGCTGTCGAAGGAGACCTCGTCGATGCGGTTGCCGTAGCGGTCGTGGGTGCGGAGGACGGGGCGCTTCTCGTTCGCCTCGAACCCCCAGCGGATCACCTGCTCGGAACCGCACACACCTCCGAGCACTCGCGCCCGCTCCTCGGCCCAGCCGGCCCCCTCGCGGCGCAGAGCCTCCAGCAGCGGTCGGTCCTGCTCGAAGGTGTTGTAGTTCTGCAGCGGCACCGACTGGTTGAAGACGGTGTGCGTTCGTGGAGCGCGTTCCTCGGTTGTCGCCACGGGCCGAATCCTACGCCCAGCCCGCGGAACGAGGGATATGATCGTGTCGATGGCTGACGCCTCCGACAGCCTCGCCCGGGTGCCGCTGTTTGCCGGGGTCGGCGCAAAGCACCTGAAGAAGCTCGCCAAGCAGATGAGCGAGCGGACCTTCTCCGAGGGGGATACCGTCGCCATCGAAGGCCAGAGCGGCGTCGGGTTCTTCCTGATCGAGGAGGGCAACGCCGACGTAAGCATCGGCGGCGAGGAGATCCGGACCCTCGGCCCGGGAGAGTATTTCGGCGAGATCGCGCTGATCGACGATGGCCCGCGCACGGCGACGGTGGTTGCAGCGACCGACCTGCGCTGCCGCGGGATGAGCGCCTGGGAGTTCCGCCCGTTCGTCCAGGGGCATCCCGAGTGCGCCTGGCCGCTGCTGGTCGCGCTGGTCTCGCGGTTGCGCGAATCCGAAGCGCGCAAACGCGGCTAATCCGCGGGTGCGGCTGCCCCCAGGCGCTCGAAGACAGGCAACGCCCGCTCACGAGCTTCGCCGCCGATAAGCCAGCCAGTGCGAGCAGCCTGGTAGGGGCACTCGATCGCCTCGAATTGCTCCAGTGCGGCGCGAAGGAGGTCAGGGTCGCCGCGATCAATGCCCTGTGCC
>JBBQNM010000118.1:0-2991 GCA_038329895.1 Solirubrobacterales bacterium
CGGCCGGACTCGAACACCAGCCCGACACCGCGATCCAGCAACTCCTCGGGGTACTTCCTTGGTCTTGACATCGGCGGAGACTTGCCTTCCTCCAGGACAGAATCCTGGCGTCGGGGTCTCCGTCAAACCCGGCCTGGCTCATACCGGCAGTGGCACGCCCGGTGCGGCGCGCTTCCGCTCTGCGCGAGGAGGAGAAGTGACAGCGCGCGAATCATTCAGAGCAGCTGGCGCAACCGATCCGTTGTCAATCCGGCGTCGCGCAGGATGCCGGCGAGAGTTCCTTTCCTGATCTCCTTGTGGACTGGCACGACCAACGCGTGCCGGCGACCGGGTTTCTTCAGTCGTACGTGACTGCCGCGCTGGCGGGTAACCGACCAACCGTCGCGCTCAAGCGCCCGGACGAGGGCCTTGCCTGAAACGACCGGCTGTCTCGGCGTCACGCGGGCAGCGCGAACTTGCGACGAATTACGCCGGTATCGAGCGACCCGCCGTCCTCGCGAAGCCCCTCCACATAGAGAGCCAGCGCCTCCTCGGCGTTGCTGCTCGCTTCGTCGATGTCTTCGCCCTGCGTGTGCAGCCCTGGAAGATCGGGCGCGTACACGTGGTAGCCACCCTCCTCCAGAGGCTCGAAGACCAACTCGATCTCACGCTTTGCGGTCATCGCTCTGCCAGAAGGGTACGCAACCGAGTGGCGATTTCGACAGGAGCATCATCGGATGACCCATGGCCCGCGCCTACCGTGGCTCCTTCTATCCAGTCCGAGTTACGAGGAGGAGCCCCATGACCACAATCGCAGCGATCGACGTCGCGGGCCGCCCGCGCTCGCCAGCGACCTTTCCCGGCTATCTCGCCGGCCGCTCGCCACGAAACAAGGGCAGGCGATACCCCGCTGATCCACCCCGGGTCGAAGAGATCGTTGCGGTGATGCGCCATGCAGGAAACCGTGCCGCGGGCGCCCGCCTTCGCGGCCTGGTGGTGGTGCTCTGGCGCGCCGGCCTTCGCATTAACGAGGCCTTGATGCTCGTCGAGGCAGACCTCGAACCCGGGCGCGGTGCGCTGCTGGTCCGCCACGGCAAGGGCGGAAAGCGCCGCCAGGTTGGGATGGACGATTGGGGCTGGGAGCATCTTCGGCCCTGGATCGAGCGCAGGCTGGAGTTTCCGGTCGGACCGCTGTTCTGCGTGATCAACGGCCCCACGGCAGGGAGGCCGTGGTCGGCCGCCGCGGCCCGAGCCCAGTTTCGGCGCCTCGCCCGCCAAGCTGGGGTGCGCAGACGCTTCGCCCCCCATCAGCTGCGCCATGCCCACGCAGTTGAGATGGCCCGCGAGGGAGTGCCTCTCAATGTGATCCAGCGCCAGCTCGGACACGCGAACCTCGGCATCACATCGGTCTACCTGCAAGGGATCGACAGTGGGGAGATCATCGACATTGACCACAGCCGACGGGCCCCGGTGATTCCCGCGACGACGGCGCTCGGCCCGTAGCTGCGTCGCTCCCACGCGAAAGGGACATTCTCGGCACCGACCGCAAAGAGCGCCGCTTCCATGGCGTTGCAGCACTCTGAGGAGCTTTCTCGCGCCCGCGCCACGGCGAGTCGTGACGGTGGGCGCGTAAGATCGACCCCATGAATCGGGGCGAGGTGGTGCGGTGGCCGGTGCCGCCCGGGGTTCCGCGCTCGGGTGCGTTGTTGTGGCGGATGCCGCGGCCGGTGGCGCCGCTCTTCATGGTCGTTCTCGGCCAGCCGGCGGGCTCGCCGCTGCGCCGTCGCATGATCACGGACGCCCTGCGAGCCGGGATGGGCCTGATGAACAGCGGCGAGGCTGATCGTGCTCTTCGCTTCTACGACCCTGCGTGCGAGATCCACATCGGCGCGGGCTTCCCGCTCGATGCAGAGCCCGTCTACCACGGTCACGCTGGCTGGCTGGCGGCGATTCGCCTGTGGGAACAGGTCGCGACCTTGTCCTTCGTCGCCGAGGAGGTGCTCGACATGGGCGGGCCGTGCTTCACGGTGCTGATGTGGGTGAGCCTGACCGGCACCGAGAGCGGCGCCTCGGCGCCGCCCGTCCAGGCGGCCTGGACCTACACCCTCTGCAGCGGCCTGATCGTGAGACTGGACATGCGGAACGACGGATGGGATGCTGCGCCCACCGAGCTCGCCGCCGCGCTCCAACGCCTGACGCCGGCGATCGAGAAACCGAGCTCCACTCCGGTCTAATCGCAACTCCGAGAGGCCAGAGTGTCGCCGCCCCATGGAACCGGCACGGCTTCGTTGTTTGAGCGAGAGTGCTGCTCTGCGCGAATAGCAGAAGGTTGTTGGTTCAGGCGCGGGAGATCTACTTGGCGAACACCCGGTTGGGCACCGCCTCGTCGCCGAGCGTGTCAAACGCGACAAGCTTGCTCTCGGCGTTGTAGGTGAGGACGTCGGCCCCCTCGATCGACTCGCCCTCGAGTTGGACGGTGGTAAGGGCGATGACCTTGTCGCCTTCGGCGATGAAGTCGTGGGGGTTGTTGCTGAAGTCCTTGCTCATGAACTTCCCCCACAGCTCGCCCACTTCCTGCTTGCCGTTGTAGGTGCCGGTCAGCGCGTTGTCGCCGCGCACCGTCCACTCGATCGAGTCATCGATGTCGCGCATGGCGCCCTCGGCATCGCCGCTGCTGAACGCCGCGTATGCGTCCTTGGCTGATTGCTTGTTCTCTTGTGCACCCATAACTGAACCCTTCTGTTGTGCTGGCGATGGACGGGCCGATCATATCTGCGATCACCAGGGGTGGGCGCTCGAGCGCTACGGGCGCTTAATGCGGGAGCGCGCCGCCGCCCCAGGCTGCTGCTTTCGTGGAGAAGCAGCCGTCAACTTCTGCTTAGCGCGACGGATGAAAATCAACCCCCCGTCACGCATATCACCTCCAATTTGCGAGAGTTCTGCATGGGCGTCGATGACGACGAGCTAAAGCGCAGGTTCTGGGGCTGATCCCTGCCGCGCTGCATCAGATGC
>JBBQNM010000119.1:0-2949 GCA_038329895.1 Solirubrobacterales bacterium
GCTCGACCAGGATCCGCGAGCGTGCGCAGCAGTCCTGGCCGGCGTTTCCGAAAACCGCGATCGGCGCCGCGGCGGCGGCGGCCTCGAGGTCGGCGTCTGCGAAGACCACGTTGGCGGACTTGCCGCCCAGCTCCAGGGTCACGCGCTTGATCGTCGCCGCGGCGCCGGCGGCGATCCCCCGCCCGACTTCGGTCGAACCGGTGAAGGCGATCTTCGCCACGTCGGGGTGCTCGACCAGCCGCGCGCCGACCTCGCTGCCGGGCCCGGCGACTACGTTCAGCACCCCTTCCGGCACCCCGGCCTCGAGCGCGATCTTCTCCAGCTCCAGCGCCGTAAGCGGAGTGAGCCCGGCCGGTTTGAGGACCACGCAGTTGCCCGCCGCCAGCGCCGGCGCCACCTTCCACGACGCGATCACGAGCGGGAAGTTCCAGGGCACGATCAACCCGACGACGCCGAGTGGCTCGCGGAAGGTCATGTCCACCCCGCCGGCGACCGGGATCGTGTGTCCGAGCAGCCGCTCGGGGGCGCCGGCGTAGTAGCGGAAGGTCTGCACGACCATCCCGATCTCGCCCCGCGCGTCGCCGATCGGCTTGCCGGCGTTGCGGGCCTCGAGGGTGGCGAGGTTCTCGAGACGCTCCTCGATCGCCGTCGCGAGGCGGTGCAGCAGCTCCGCCCGGTCCGCCGGCGCCACCGCGCGCCAGGCGGGAAAAGCCTCCTTCGCGTGGGCGACCGCGGCGTCGACATCCTCGGCGCCGGCGCTCGGCACCTCGGCCAGCACCTGCTCGGTGGCCGGTTCGATTATCTGGATCTCGCTCAAGCCTTCACCTTTGCCGCCTCGACCAGCGCGCCAACCACGCGGCTGCGCTCCTCCTCAGGGTGCCACAGCACGCCGAGCGCGAACGGCTGCTCGCGATCGTCGATCTCGATCGCCTCGACGACGTCCCCGCTCTGCGACCAACCGGTCGCCCGCAGCCCCTGCCCGAGCGCGTTCACGCCCTGGTGGTGGTGCGACTTGACCGTCGTGAGCTCGGCGCCGACCGCACGGGCGGCGAGCGACCCCGGTGCCAGCCGCACCTCGTGGTCGCCGAAGGCGCCGGGCGTGTGGCGATGCTCGTCGTTGCCGATCAGGTCGGGCAGATGCTGGATCAGGTCGCCGCCGAGGGCGACGTTGAGCAGCTCCATCCCGCGGCAGATGCCCAGCAGCGGCATCCTGCGCTCCAGCGCGCCGCGGGTCAGGGCGAACTCGAAGCGGTCGCGCTCGGGACGGATCCCCTTCGTCTCGGGGTGCGGCGGTTGCCCGTAGAAGGCGGGGTCGATGTCGCTGCCGCCCGACAACAGCAGCGCGTCAAGGCGGTCGAGCCAGCGGTCCGGCGCCGCCTCGGCGGCATCGTCGGGCGGCAGCAGCAGCGCCAGCCCGCCCGCCTCCTGCACGGCGCGCGCGTAGGAGCGTGGCGCCAGCGCCACCTCCTGCTCCCAGGCACGCCAGCGCGCCCGCTCGATCGCGGCGCTGATCCCGACCGCGCAACCGTTCATGTGCTCAAAGGTATTCGCGCCGCCCCGCCGACGCCCGCCGGTCCCCGCTCAGCCGCGCTCGAACATGCGCCGGCGCTCGTAATCGGTCACGACCTCGTCGAAGAGGCGCTGCTCGGTTCGCCCGTAGTTCAGATAGTGCTTGTGGACCGCCTCGCCGAAGGTCTGGCGGGCAAAGTCGCTGCCTTCCCAGAGGTCGACCGCCTCGCGAAGCGTCGAGGGGAAAGCCTCGGCCTCCGCGGCCTCGTAGGCGTTGCCCTTCAGCTCCGGGCCCGGGTCGGTGCCCTTCTCGATCCCGTCGAGCCCGGCGCCGAGCAGGGCCGCGAAGGCCAGGTACGGATTGGCGTCGGCGCCGGGAATCCGGCACTCTGCGCGCCGCGACTGCCCATGTCCGACGACCCGGAAGCCGCAGGTGCGGTTGTCGCGTCCCCAGGACACCGACGTTGGCGCCCAGCTCTCAGCCGCATAGCGCTTGTAGGAGTTGATCGAGGGGGCGACGAACAGCGCCAGCTCGCGGATGTGATTGCGCTGGCCACCGAGGTAGTGGCGGAAGACGTCGGTCTCCTCCTCGCCGTCGACGAAGACGCTCTTGCCGTCGCCGTCCAGCAGGCTGGAGTGGATGTGGCAGGAGCTGCCGATGTCCTTCTCGGACGGCTTGGCCATGAAGCTGGCCGAGATCTCGTTCAGAAAGGCGATCTCCTTGACGCCGTTCTTGTAGATCGTGTGGCGATCGGCGGAGGTGACGGCGTCGGCGTAGCGGAAGTTCACCTCGTGCTGCCCGTACCAGGCCTCCCCCTTGGAGAACTCGACCGGGATCCCAGCCGCCTGCATGCCGCGGCGGATCGGCCCCAGGTAGGCCTCGTCCATCGTCGTGGCGAGGATGTGGTAGTCGAGGATGTAGGGGATCGTCGGGGTGAGGTCCCGGTAGTCCTTCTCGTGGGCCTCGGCGTAGCTCTCCTTGTAGAGATAGAACTCGAGCTCCGAGGCGAACAGCGGCTTGTAACCCATCTTGGCTGCGCGCTCGTACTGGGCGATCAGGACCTGGCGCGGCGACGCGACCACCGGCGAGCCGTCGTGGTTGGCGACGTCGCAGATCACCATTGCAGTGCGGTCCAGCCAGGGGATCCGCCGCAGCGTCGCCATTTCGGGGACGATCGCGAAGTCGCCGTAGCCGTCCTCCCAATTGGCCATCTCGTAGCCGGGGACGGGATCCATCTCCATGTCGAGGGCGAGCAGGTAATTGCAGCCCTCGACCCCGTGCTCGACCACCTCCTCGAGGAAATACTCGATCTGGATCCGCTTGCCGAACAGCCGCCCCTGCATGTCGGTGAAGGCGGCGACGACGGTGTCGATCGTGCCCCCCTCGGCCTCCTTGGCGAGCTCGTCGAGCGACAGCATGCCGGCGCTGCCGCCCGGGCC
>JBBQNM010000120.1:0-2626 GCA_038329895.1 Solirubrobacterales bacterium
TGCTCGGGGCGCTTGGCGCAGAAGAAAGCCAGGGTGCCGAACATTGTTCTCAGGCCCGCCCGCTCGGCAGCATCGATCAGGCCGGCTCGTTCGAGAATGATCGGCAGGGCACCGCTGAGGTTGTCGCGAGTCGCCTCGAAGCCGTCGAAGAACCGGATCTGCAGCGAGAGAGCCCGCATCAGCGGATCGGCCGGGCATCCCCAGTCGGCGACGTGAAGCGCCCCTCCCGGTTTCAGCACGCGGGCGATCTCCTCGCTCGTCTGCCGCTTGTCCTCTGGACTGAGGTGGTGGAAGAACAGCGACGAGAGCACCAGGTCGAACGAAGCGTCTACATAGGGAAGCTCGTTCGAGAGACCCTGGTCGACGCGGATCGAGAGGCTGGCGGCATCGGCCTTGTCCCGGGCCCGCTCGAGGACGTCAGGATCGGCGTCGAGGCCGGAGATGTGGGCGTCGGGCTGAGCGCGCTTGGCCATGATGGCTAGGGTCCCCGTTCCGCATCCGAGGTCGAGTACGCGCTGCCCGGGTTGCGGCGCTGCCTGATCAAGCAGCCGCCGCTTGAAGGTCGCCTCGCGAGTGGTCCAGCGGATGGCCGGGTCATACAGCGAAGTCAGCCAGTGGAAGCGAAGAGCGGGGATGTAGCGATCGGGCGCCACGGGTGAGAGTTCTAGGGATGGGCGTGAGCGTGGGTCTGCTCGGCGACGTGTGCGTCCTTGCCTAGATACGCCTGGGGATCGGCCTCGAACTGGTCGCGGCAGTGCTCGGAGCAGAAGTGGTAGGTGCGCCCGGCGTGCTCGAGGCGCAGCGCCTTGGCCCGGTCCACCTTCATCCCACAGACCGGATCGGTCGCTCCGCGGCGAGCCGTCAGCCAGAACAGAGCGGCGAAAATCGCCAGGCCCAAGAGGTTCAGGAACAGCTTGTAGTCGACCTCGACGCTGCCGAAGATGTCGCCGCGGCTGGGGCGTGAAGTAGGGACCAGACCGGCGCCACTGAAGATTCCGTCGACGATCAGCGCCGCGATCACCATGGTCACGAACATCAGCGCCGTGATCCGCAGAGCGAAGGCGGTGCCGTAGTACTTGCGGTACGCAACGATGATCGGCAGCACGATCAGGTCGGCGAAGATGAAGCCCATCACGCCGGCGAAGCTGATCCCGCCGGACCAAAGCACAGCCGCCAAGGGCACGTTGCCTACCGAGCAGACAAAGCTCAGCACGGCGATAACCGGCCCGGCGATGACGTTCTCGATCGTCCTCAGAGCCGGCGGCGCGTCCTGGATGAACAACGCGTTAAAGAAGTCGTTGCCCAGGAGGCCGATGAATCCGGCCAGCATGAAGCCGATCGTGATCTCCTTGTAAAGCATTTGCCAGTCGCCGCGGAAGTTGTGGGCGACGTCAGACCATGCCTCGGCCGAGGTCAGCCGCTGGCGCCAGCTGAGCTCCGATCCGGCCATGTGATGCTGATGGTCGGCCTGTGCGGCCCGGGCGTGCTCGCGAGCTTGCTCCTCCAGGCGAGGCGAGACGAACAGCCGCAGGAACGCGGCCATCAAGACGATCATGACGATGCCGCCGACGTACTCGGCGAGCGTGAACTGCCAACCGATCAAGACCCAAAGCACCAAGCCCAGCTCCCAGACGAGGTTGGTCGAAGCGAACTGGAAGGCCAGCGCCGTAGCGGCAGAGGCGCCCTTCTGAAACAGCGACTTGGCGATCGCGATCGCCGCGTAGCTGCACGATGAGGAAGCTGCGCCGAGTCCAGTGGCCTTGGCAAGTGGCCCGGGCCCGCTACCTGAGAGGGCGCTCTCGATCCGCTCTCGCGACACCCAAGCTTGGACGATGGCCGAGATCGCGAAGCCCAGCACCAAAGCCCACCAGACCTGATAGGCCATCAGAAAGGACTGCCTAAAACCCTCGCCAACCGTGCTGATTACGTCGCTCATCTCAACCTTTCCCCAGGAGGACCGCTTGACAGCTTATACCCCATTGGGGTATGCTCAACCCCCTTCCATGGCGACTCCCGGATACAAAGCATCCAAGGACCAGCTCCTGAAGCGGCTGGCTCGCGTCGAGGGCCAGGTACGCGGCGTGACCCGCATGGTTGAAGAGGACCGCTACTGCATCGATGTCCTCACCCAGATCCAGGCCGCCGAAGCCGCGCTCAATGGGATCGCCCTCGGTCTGCTCGACGACCATGTTCGTCACTGCATGCAAGAGGGCAGCACCAAGCAGCGTGCCGACAAGGCGGACGAGCTGATGGACACTGTCGGGCGCCTGGTTCGTGGCTAGATGGGCCAGTCGATTACTGGCGCGACCGCTCACACAGGACAGTCCGGCAAGCTGAACCGGGTAGTCGTCACCACCTTCGCCCTCCGACCCAACCGCTCCCTCCGACCCAACCGCTATCTGATCGCGCGCGACAACGGGCACGCCGTCGTGCACGAGCATCACTAAGCAAAGGCCGTGAGCACCAATTGTTTCTGTTGGCCCGCAAGAACCTGTTGGAGCAGCCGCTGCGACTGGCCTTTGCAGTGCTCGGCGTCGCGCTGTCGGTGATGTTGATCCTCGTCATGTGGGCCATCCTCGAAGGGATCCTTGGTCAGGCCGGGGCCTACGTTCGCAACACCAACGCC
>JBBQNM010000121.1:0-2501 GCA_038329895.1 Solirubrobacterales bacterium
AGAACGGTGCCCTCAGTCACCGACTCGCCCATCTGGGGCATCTGGATCTCGACGCTCATGTCTCGCTAGGGAGTCTAGGCGAGGCGCGCGACCAGATACGCCTCGTTGGCGACGGTGTCAAAAATGTCCCGGACCAGGAACTCGCGCGCCCTCGCGCCATGGCCGCAGAAACCGCAGTGAACCTGCGAGCCAGCCGGGATCGGCGTTGCGATCACCTGCGGCGCGTCGCACCGTGGGCAGACCAGGGCCCCGTGCGCGATCACCTCGATCCCGTCGCGCGAGACCTGCCACTCGTGGCGGATATCGGCGGCGCGGACCCTGCGCTCACCGAGTAGCGGCTCGCGCTCGAATGGATCCAGGTGAAGGGCCATATCCTCAGAGTGTAGGGTGCCGAGCTAGGGTGAAATTCCGGACTTTGCGGGGTGCTGCATGAACTACTTCGTCACCGGGGCGACGGGTTTCATCGGCCGCAATCTCGTCGAGTTGCTGCTCCAGCGCGGGGGGACCGTGTACGTGCTGGTTCGCGAGGGGTCCAAGGGGCGCCTCGAGGAGTTGCGACGCCGCTGGGGCGTCGACGAGGACCGGGTCGTGGGGATCGTCGGCGACGTCTCGCAGCCGCGGCTCGGCATCTCGGACCCCGACCTCGAGCGGGTGCGGGGCCAGGTCGATCACCTGTTCCACCTGGCGGCCGTCTACGACATGACCGCGGACGCGGAAAGCCAGCGCCTCTCCAACGTCCAGGGCACGCGTCACATGGTCGACCTTGCCGAGGCCGTCGAAGCCGGGACGGTCCACATGGTGAGCTCGATCGCCGCCGGCGGCCTCTACCACGGGACCTGGCGCGAGGACATGTTCGAGGAGGCCGAGAACCTCGACGTCCATCCGTACTTCCGCACCAAGCACGACTCCGAGGGCGTGGTGCGGTCGGAGTGCGCGCGGCCGTGGCGCGTCTACCGGCCGGGGATCGTGGTCGGCAACTCCGAGACCGGCGAGATGGACAAGGTTGACGGGCCCTATTACTTCTTCAAGCTGATCCGCCGGATCCGCAGCGCGGTCCCCCAGTGGATGCCGATGCTCGGCGTCGAGGGCCGCGAGATCAACATCGTGCCGGTCGACTTCGTGGTCCGGGCGATGGACCACATCGCCCACCAGGAGGGCCTCGACGGGAGGGCCTTTCACCTGACCGACCCCGAGCCGCCCAGCGCCGGCAAGGTGATCGACGTCTTCGCCCGGGCCGCAAACGCACCCCAGTCGTCGGTCCGTCTTCCGGCAGCGGTGATCGAGGCCGCGGACCCGCTCGTGCGTCTGGGGCTCTCCACCGTGCCGCTCGCCGGCGCGATCGTCGATCGCGCCCTGGGCGAATTCGGCATTCCGCGGGCGGTGCTGACCTACGTCAACTATCCGACCCACTTCGACTCCCGGGGCACCCAATCGGCGCTCGCCGGCACCGACATCCGGGTGCCGCCGCTGGAGGCCTATGCCGACAAGCTCTGGGACTACTGGGAGCGGCACCTGGACCCGGACCTGTTCGGCGACCGCACCCTGGTGGGCGCGGTCCGCGGTCGCCGGGGCCTGATCAGCGGCGCCGCCCAGGTGCTCGAGCAGCAGGTCCCCGACGAGCTGATGCGGGTGGGGAGACGCCTGCTGGGCTCGGCCTCGCTGGAGTCGGCGGTGCGCGGGAAGGTGGTGATGGTGACCGGTGCCTCGTCCGGCATCGGGCGCTCGGCGGCGCTGAAGATCGCCGACGCCGGCGGCATCGTCCTGCTCGTTGCCCGCACCCCGGAGAAGTTGGAGGCGACCCGCGACCAGATCGAGGAGGGAGGCGGCGTCGCCCACGTGCATCCCTGCGATCTCTCTGAGATCGACGACATCGACCGGATGGCCGACGAGGTGCTCACCGAGCACGGGCACGTCGACGTGCTGGTCAACAACGCGGGGCGTTCGATCCGGCGCTCGGTCGCGCTCTCCTACGACCGCTTCCACGACTACGAGCGCACGATGCAGCTCAACTACTTCGGGCCGGTGAAGCTGATCCTCAAGCTGCTGCCGGAGATGCGGGAGCGCAAATCGGGGCACATCGTCAACATCAGCTCAATCGGCGTGCAGACCAACACGCCGCGCTTCTCGGCCTACGTGGCCTCGAAGTCGGCGCTGGACGCGTTCTCGCGCTGTATCGCGTCGGAGATCTTCGACGACGGCGTTCACATCACGACCATCCACATGCCGCTGGTCCGCACCCCGATGATCGCCCCGACGAAGATGTACAACCGCTTCCCGACCATCACCCCGGAGAAGGCCGCCGACATGATCTCCGAGGCGATCATCCACAAGCCGAAGCGGATCGCCACCCCGATCGGGACCCTCGGCCAGCTGCTCTACGCGATCAACCCGAAGTCGATCGACTACATCCTCAACAGCGCCTACAAGCTGTTCCCCGACTCCCGCGCCGCAAAGGGCGATGAGAAGAAGGCTCCGGCCGAGCCGCGCGGCGAGGAGGCCTC
>JBBQNM010000122.1:0-2390 GCA_038329895.1 Solirubrobacterales bacterium
CAGAATCCGCGCCACTTTCCGATGTTCGAGGGGCTCGAGCCTCCCTACGAGCGTTGACCGCGACTAGTGGACGATCAGATAGACGCCGCCGGCGATCGCCGCGATCACCAGCAGCAGCGGTAGCACCGAGAGCAGGATCCCAAGCAGGACCACGAGGCCGGAGAAGAGCGCCAGCAGCACCGCGACCAGCCCGGCGAAGAGGCCCTTCAGGGCTTCGGCGACGGCGCGGACCGGGGAACGCTGCTGCGAAGCGGGCTCGCTCATGCAACCAATGCTAGAGAGAGGACAACCAGGGCTCCGGGATTTGAGCACCCTCTAGGCTCGGTGGCTGACAAAGGAAGTCATGCGCGCCCTAGCAATCGTCCACCAGCCCGACGCCGGCCCCGGCGTCTTCGCCGACGCGTTCACCGAGCGCGGCGCCCAGCTCGACAGCTGGGAGATCGCCACCGGCGCCCAGCCGCCCGCCGATCCGCGCGACTACGACGCCGTGCTCACCTTCGGCGGCGCAATGGACGCGCACCATGAGGATGAGCATCCCTGGCTGCGCTTCGAGAAGGATCTGCTGGCCGAGATGCTGGCGCACGAGATCCCGCTGATGGCTGTCTGCCTCGGCGCCCAGCTGCTCGCCGATGCGGTCTGGGCGACACCGCAACCAGCCAGTGAGCCGGAGATCGGCTGGCACGAGGTCGAGGTGACCGAGCAGGGCGCCGAGGACCCGCTGCTGGGACCGCTCGCCCCCAGCTTCACCGCCTTTCAGTGGCACAGCTACGAGGCTCCGCTGCCCGCCGGCGCCACCCCGCTGGCCACCAGTCCGGTCTGCCTGCAGGCCTATCGGATCGGCGATGTCGCCTGGGGCATCCAGTTTCACGCCGAGGTCAGCGCCGCCGACGCCGAGCACTGGATCGACGCGTGGGAGACCGACCCTGCCGCGAAGGCGATCGGGCTCGACCCGGAGGCGCTGCGCGAGCAGACCCGGGCCGCGATCGAGGACTGGAACCTGCTCGGGCGCGAGCTGTGCGGGCGATTCATCGACGCCGCCCGGTAGCGCGTGCCGCGTGATCGTTTCACCTTGACCGAGATTCAGGCGGCGGCCGGCACGGAACAGATGCGATTCGGCGTAAGTTCGTATGCAGCGGTCCGTCAGCATCGCGACCGATGGCCGAGAAGCGAATCCGAACCACTGCTTTGGCCACAGTCCCCGCGGCTGCGATCCAGCAACAGATATTCGCGGTGCGTGATCGGCAGGTGCTGCTTGACGAGGACCTGGCCGAGCTCTACGGAGTTGAGACTGGGGCGCTTACCAGGGCGGTGCGGCGGAACGCTGATCGCTTTCCGGACGACTTCATGTTTCAGCTGACCAAGGCAGAGTTTGCGGCTTTGAGACGCCAAACTGGCATCTCAAACGAAGGCCGTGGCGGACGCCGGTATCGCCCGTACGCCTTCACGGAACAGGGTGTGGCAATGCTCTCCGGCGTCCTTCGCAGCGAGCGAGCCGTTGCGGTGAATATCGCGATCATGCGGACATTCGTTGAGTTGCGGCGGGCAGCGGCGTCCGATGCGGCCTTGGAGAAAAAGATCGAGGAGCTGGAGCGCGAGACCAGCACAAGGTTGGGTCAACATGACCGGGACCTAGCCCTGATCTTCCAGACTTTGCGGCAACTCGTCGCGCCTCCCAAGAAGTCGAAGCGCCGTGTTGGCTTCGGCCTCCCCGAGGGCGAGGGCTAGAGGCCGGGCGTGGGCAACCCATCCGGCTAGGGATAGGAACCCGTCCCCAGATACTGGGTGCCGTTCACGGGTGCCTTGCCGGAGGTGATCGTGTCGGAGCTGAACAACACCTCGCCATCGGGGCCGTTGCCCGACGCGAAGACGTCGTGCGAGGAGCCATCGTTGTTCTGCGAGGCCGCGGTCAAAGCCCACTAGCCCTATAGCGTGGCCGCATGCAGTTGCGCCCTCTCGGGCAGCGACCTCGAGGTCTCGGAGATCTGCCTCGGCTCCTTTCTGACCTACGGGATCGGGGTGGGACGCGAGCAGACAGAGGCCTGCACCCGTGCCGCCTTCGACGCCGGGATCAACTTCTTCGACACCGCCAACGTCTACGGCAAGGGCGCGGCGGAGCAGGCGTGGGGCGAGATCCTCAGCGACTACCCGCGCGACTCCTTCGTGCTCGCGACCAAGGTCTTCTTCCCGATGCGCTGGAAGCAGCGCCCCTGGACCTGGCGCGACTACGGGCTGAGCCGCAAGCAGATCCACAAGCAGATCGACGGCTCGCTGAAGCGCCTGCGAACCGACCACGTCGATCTCTACCAGTGCCACCGCTACGACCCCGACACGCCGCTGGAGGAGACGATGGAGGCGCTGACCGAAGTCGTGAAGGCGGGCAAGGCCCGCTA
>JBBQNM010000123.1:0-2377 GCA_038329895.1 Solirubrobacterales bacterium
GAGCGCCTCTCTGCTTCTTCACCTGAGCTGAGGCGTGTCCGTGAGAGGAGCGGGGGCCGGCGCTACGGCCCGGTCCAGCCCCCGGCATGGCAGGGCTCGCCGCCGCAGACGTCGGTGATCTCTCCGCCAGGTCGCAGGAACTGGGAGATCAGCTCCTCCGCCTGCGGCGCCCCGCGTGGCGCGCCATGCGGGTCCTCGCCCGCGCGGTTGGGCACGTTCTCAAGCGGGGGCGGCGGCACCCCGATCGTCTGGCCGGGGTTGGCGGGGTCCGGTCGCACGGGGCCGATGTCCCAGTAGAAGATCGCCGAGCCGGTGAAGGGATAGCCCGTGATCAGCGGCACGTTCCAGAGCACGTCCACGCCGGGCCACCGCCCCGGGTCGAGGATCGGCACGTGGGCGGCCGCCCCGATCGTCCGCGCCTCGACGTCGGCGGCGAAGTTGGTGACCTGGTGATCGCCGAACGCGACGTTCATCAGCACCTGGTGGGGCGGGGTGTCGGGGAGCGGGTGCGTGGTCATCCGGTGGGCGTAACCGTTCGGGTCGCCCCTGTCCCAGAGCATCTGGACCATGGACAGGATCAGCGGGCGGGCGAGCTCATCGGTGTAGTTGGGGTAGAGGATCGCCGCGAACGCGTCAAAGTCGACCGAGCGCGCCAAGAGCAGCGAGTAGTTCATCGCCGGCACGCCCAGCGCCGCCCGGGTGAAGTCGGGCGAGAGCGCGGTGAGCGCGCCGCCCATGATCCCGCCCTGGCTGTTGCCGTCGTAGTAGAGATGGCTCGTGTCGATCACGGACGGCTTCGCGAGGGTGCCGTCGACGTGGAAGGCCGGGTCGCTGCTGAAGCCCTCCGGATGGATCATCGCCCGCCCCAGGTAGAGCTCGTCCAGGAGGCCCTGCTGCAGCCGATCCACCAGCTTCGGGAAGCCGCTGAGGTCGTTCAGGATCCCGAACGTGGTCGGGATGTCGCTCTGCGACATGCCGATCTCGTCGGTTGCGCAGAGCACGAAGTTGTAGGTGTTGGCGAGCTCGCGCTGGCCGCTCGAGCCCACCTCCGAGGCGCTGCCGAAGAGGCCGTGCCCGTAAAGGGACGGCCGCGCCGGCAAGGGCGCCCCATCGACCGCCGAGCGCGGGACGATGCAGTCGAAGTTGGCGCTCCAGGTGCCATTGCGGGTCGGGAGGCCGCGGGCGTCGAGCTGGAACTTCCCGCCCGGTGCGCAGCTCGGCGCGAGGTAGCAGGGCACAGTCACGGTGCCCTTCACCCGACGCGCTATCTGCGAGCTCTCGGCCGGGGTGAAGTTCTGGACCTGCGTCACCTGGAACTGCGGCGCTTCTCCCGCGACGGTCTGGTCGGCGAGCTGGGTCTCGCCGAGCCAGGCGAAGGCGTCGTCGCGCATGTGCAGCGCGCGGGCGGCGACGTTGCGGTCGCTGGCGACCGTGAAGTCCCAGGCCAGGTAGAGGTTCTGGCGCCGGATCGACGCCTTGCGCAGCATCTGGAAGATCTGCTCGAAGTGTCCGCGTCGCCGGTTGATCACCGGTTGGCTCGACGGCAGGCGGTCCCGGTAGTAACGGAACCCCGGGGGCGCCTCGATGGTGGCGCCGCCGGCGGTCTTCAGGTTCCGCAGGGCGACGATGTAGCGGTGCCCCGAGGCGAAGTTCGTCGCCGGGTGGATCAAGAGGGCGGTGCTCGCGGGACTGCTGGCGTTGGAGTCGATCTCGGCCCAGATCGGCCACCGCCTGCCCGTTTCGGCGTCGATGACGACGACCGGCTGGTTGGGATCGCGGAAGCGACCGATGTGGTTGATCGGTACCGCGCCAGTGCGCTGCAGCGCAGCCGCGCTGTCGAGGCCGGGGACCTTCACGACGATCGTCTGGCCCGGGCTGAAGCCGTCGCTGGCGTTATACGGCGCAGCGTCGATGTGGATCCCGTGCGAGTTGGCCGGCATCGCAGCCGTCTTCAGGTTCACCCGGCGCCCGGTCGGCGTGGTCCGGTCGGGAACGGTGTAGTAGTCATCGGGGAAGGGGAGGAGGCAAATAGATCCCTGCTCCTGGCCGATGAAGTCACAGCGGTCGGCAGCGGCGCTGAGGTCGACGCTCGGCGAGGCGGGGCGCGACGCCGCGCCCACCGCCGGGCTGATGAGCAACGCTGCGGCCGAGATGAGGCAGGCGGTCAACGTGGCCACCGGCGGGGTCATCCTGGCCCTCCTCATGCGGTCCTCTCCTTCCGTGGGCGAACCTCCCTGCTCGCGCCATTCTTCCATCATCCGCTCGCGGATGCGCTTCGGATCGTTCGCGCCCCGACGGCGGCACCGGCTCGCGGGCCAGGCCGATCGGCGCCAGGGGAACCTGCTCCGTCGCGGGTATGCTCGTCC
Organism: Solirubrobacterales bacterium; assembly: GCA_038329895.1. Lineage (GTDB taxonomy): Bacteria > Actinomycetota > Thermoleophilia > Solirubrobacterales > 70-9 > Mayfieldus. Next base: position 2,367 of record JBBQNM010000123.1, read on the forward strand.
CCGCCGCTGGG